>DKPL01000038.1:1113-20844 GCA_002471185.1 Bacteroides sp. UBA7335 | reverse complement strand
CATATATGTTGCTGAATAATTTCATCTTATTATCCTCCTATTCAACTTAAATGATGGTTAATAAATCGATTCCCCTAGCAGCGTATATATCAAACCAACCACAGATGCCAACATAACGACAGATCCTATAATACGGTTTAATATCCAAATTCCTCTAAGGTTAAATTTCTTGCGCAGCTTGTTTACAAAGAAGGTTATTCCAAACCACCATGCCAATGCTCCTAATGCAATAGCTAAATAACCGGTTATTGTTTCGAAAAGCAATACACCGGGCTGTAGAAATGCAAAACGAGCAAAAAGTCCGATAAACAAAAAAATGATTAATGGATTGGATAAGGTAACTGCAAAAGCGGTAATAAAATTATGTAAATAAGTCCCTTTGCTTGCCGAAACCGGTCGTATAGACTGTACTGGATTACTGCGGAATGTATAAATTCCGAATAGTAGTAACATTATACTACCCAATAATTGTAAGTAGAATATGTTTTTATCGATGTAGTCGAAAATAAAGCTCATGCCATAACCCGTTAATAATGCATAGGCAATGTCGCTTACAGAAGCACCTAATCCGGTGATAAAACCGTACCAGCGTCCTTTGTTTAATGTTCTTTGAATGCACAATACACCTACCGGTCCCAATGGGGCTGATACTACAACACCTATGGCAAAACCTTTAAGTAGTATATCAAATATAGTTCCTATCTGAATCATAGTGCAAATATCGTACTTTTTTATGAGAACGGTATAACCTGTTAACGTTTTTTCGAGCAACAATTAAGCACTATAATTATAGAAGCAAATGTTTAAAAAAGATGCTTGCAATCATAGTATAGGCTAGTTACTCAGTACTACATAAACAGTAACCGAGAAATAAGAGTTCAAATTGAGTGAAGTAAGTGTACAAAAAGAAAGAGATTTCCAGTTAGGAAATCTCTTTCTTTTGCTTTTACTGTTGAAGTAACAGCTTATTTTTTACGGTTACCGTAACGGCTCATGAATTTATCAACACGTCCTGCTGTATCTACCAATGTAGATTTACCTGTATAGAAAGGGTGAGAAGTGTTAGAAATTTCAATCTTTACCAATGGATAAGTTTCACCTTCGAACTCAATTGTTTCTTTAGTGTTTACAGTTGAACGAGACAAAAACATATCACCATTTGACATATCTTTGAAAACTACCGGACGGTATGATTCTGGATGAAGATCCTTTTTCATTTCAGTATTTAATTTTTAAATTATTATATCTTTTACTATTTGGTAAGAATAGTGTAATGGTCAATTTTCAGGTTGCAAAGATAATGCTATTCTTATGAAACGAAAAATAAATAAGAAAAAAAATGCAGTAATCTATTCTTTTTCGCTTAACTTTAACAGCTTCACAATATTAATTGATAGTTTTGCACACCTTTATTTATAGTATATATTAAACCTAATGAAAAAATTACTTCTTGTTTTTAATTTGCTGTTGCTTGTTTTTATATTGCAAGCTCAGCCTCGAAAGTCGAAAAATTATAGTATAGCATTCTATAATTTAGAAAATCTGTTTGATACCATTCATGATACGGGTAAAGACGATTACGAATATTTACCTACTTCGGCTAAAGCTTGGAACTCAGAAAAGTATATGTCTAAACTAGCCAATATGTCGAAAGTTATTGGTGAGTTCTCAAAAGATAAAATAGAGAAAGTTCCCGCTGCTATTGGAGTGGCAGAAATTGAAAATCGACGTGTTTTAGAAGATTTGGTAAGTCAACCTGCTATTGCATCTTCTGGTTATGAGATTGTTCATTACGAAGGACCAGATAAAAGAGGCATTGATTGTGCATTACTTTATGACCCTAAACAGTATAAAGTTTCTTCAAGCCAATTGGTACTATCCGAACCTTTTGAAGGCGATACTGTTCATAAAACTCGTGGCTTCTTGATTGTGAATGGTAAACTGGCAGGCGAAAAGGTTTGTTTTATTGTCAACCATTGGCCCTCGCGTGGTGCATCCGAACCGGTTCGTGTGCATGCTGCTCGTCAAGTTCGTACATTGGTCGACTCATTGGAACGTTCTGATAAAAAACTAAAGATTGTTGTCATGGGCGACATGAACGACGATCCTATGGATAAAAGTATGCTGACACTTGGTGCTAAAAAGTATACCAATGAAGTTACTACAGGTACTTTGTATAGTCCTTTCTGGGAAGTTCTTGAAGATAAAGGAGTAGGGACTTTGCTTTATAGAGGAAAGTGGAATTTGTTCGATCAGATACTCGTTAGCCCTAATTTGCTTGGCAATGGTAAGGGGTTAAAATTTAAAGATAGCGAGGTTTTCATGCGCGAATATATGTTTGAACAAGAAGGCAAATATAAAGGCTCGCCACTACGTACTCATGCCGGAAAGAAGTGGCTCAATGGTTATAGCGATCACTTGCCTACAATTATTTATTTAAGCAAATAATAAACACACTTTGCTACATGGAGATTACAAATGGCTGATAAGTGTTAGTCCTTATCTTGCAATTCACTTGAAATGTAGCTTAATGATATGATATTTCTTACGCATTGGTTTCGTATTAATTCGATAATGTATAATTTTGCGTAGAATTTTATTCACTAACAAATAAACTTTAAACAAAATGATTAACTACAAAGATTTAGGCCTTGTAAACACTAAAGATATGTTCGCAAAGGCTATGAAAGGTGGCTATGCTATTCCAGCTTTCAACTTTAACAACATGGAACAGTTGCAAGCCATTGTAAAAGCTGCTGTAGAAACTAAATCTCCTGTAATCCTTCAGGTATCTAAAGGTGCTCGCCAATATGCTAACCAAACTTTGCTTCGTTATATGGCAGAAGGTGCTGTAGCTTATGCTAAAGAACTAGGTTGCAAACACCCTGAAATCGTTCTTCATCTTGACCACGGTGATTCATTCGAAACTTGTAAATCTTGTATCGATATGGGCTTCTCTTCAGTAATGATCGATGGTTCTCACCTTCCATATGAAGAAAATGTAGCTCTTACTAAAAAAGTAGTAGAATATGCTCACCAATTTGATGTAACAGTTGAAGGCGAACTTGGTGTGTTGGCTGGTGTAGAAGATGAAGTATCTTCAGATCATCACACATATACTGACCCAGCTGAAGTAGTTGACTTTGTACACAGAACTGGATGCGATAGCTTGGCTATTTCTATCGGTACTTCTCACGGAGCTTTCAAATTTACTCCAGAGCAATGCCACGTAGATCCTAAAACCGGTCGTTTGGTTCCTCCTCCTTTGGCATTCGATGTATTGGATGCTGTAATGAAAGAACTTCCAGGTTTCCCTATCGTTCTTCACGGTTCATCTTCAGTTCCACAAGAAGAAGTTGAAACAATTAACAAATATGGTGGTGCATTGAAAGCTGCTATCGGTATTCCTGAAGAAGAATTGCGTAAAGCTGCTAAATCTTCAGTTTGCAAAATCAACATCGACTCTGACAGCCGCTTGGCTATGACTGCTGCTATTCGCAAAGTATTTGCTGAAAAACCAGCTGAGTTTGATCCACGTAAATTCTTGGGCCCAGCTCGTGATAACATGGAAAAATTGTATAAAGAGAAAATCATCAACGTACTTGGTTCTGAAAACAAGTTAGAAGACTAATTTAGTTGATAATCTTATAGATTTAAAAAGGATAATTGCCTCAATTGAGGTGATTATCCTTTTTTAATGTCAATATTAATATCGTGGTTGACAGAAACCGGCTGTTATTCTATATGGTATCAATAGATAAATGAGAGTGCAAAATTGCTTATTGTTAGCTATTTTTATTGGCCATTTTGTTTTGAAAATAACACAGTAAGTTATGAGTGAAAACATAGTAAGTTTTGATGCAAAAGTTCCTATGTTTTAGTGCAAAAGTTCCTATGTTTTGATGCAAAAGTTACTGTGGAATTTTTAGGACATTTTGATGCTTTAAAGAATTGGTAAACAGTTGTTTAGGTTTTGTACTGTTCTTCTGATTATCTCTAAAATAAGCTTTTGGGTATAAAATTGGACTACTGAGTCTAAATACTGTGGTGTGTTTTTTTACTGTCTGCTTCTGTTGATTAAGAAGTATAGGGGTAAACCGTTTCCTTTGAGTTGCAACAGAACAAACTAGTCCACCTCTATTGCTTTTACTTTATTTCGATACGGGTAGATACTTTAAAATTAAATCGGTATAGATGGGCAAATGGTCACTGAATCCACCTTGATACCTCATGCCATGGTAAGTACGAAAAGGTTGTTTACCACCATACTTTAAATCATCTGATAGCAGAAACGAAAGTTCACAAATCTTAGCATAACCATTGGCTGTGTAGATATTTGCATCAGAATGAAGCAGACTTCCCGATACTATAATATGGTCTATCAATTCCCATTGGCCTTTATATTTATAACTTCCTTTTTTTCTTGATTTTAATTGCTTTGTCAGCAGAAAGTATAGATTATCTGAGGTAATTGAATCATTTATTTCTTGAACTCCTAAAAATTTTGATAGCGATTTGTCTTTAGCCTGTGCGTTAAAATCACCCATAATGATGATATTCGGACTTTTGCGCTGTGTATAAAGAGTATCAATATGACTTCGCAATGTTTTCATCACATGATTGCGCAAAGGCTCTGTCTCTTTAACTCCACCCGCTTTTGAGGGAGCGTGAATTATAAAAACATTCAATGTATCTTTTGTGGGCAGCAAACCACTGACATAGAGTATATCGCGGGTATGGCGTTGCTGTTTGGTAAGTGGTGTTATACTTATTTTTTTCGTTTCAATCGGTTTAAACTGATCGCGCTGATATAAAAGAGCCACATCGATGCCTCGCTCATCGGCAGATTCTGTGGTGATATATCGGTAAGTCTGTTCTTTTAGTGGAGAGTATTGAGTCAATGATTTTAGCACATATTCATTTTCTACTTCGCATAGTCCCACTAGGGTAGGAGGAGCGTTTTCGCCTACAGCAGCAATAACTCGTGCTACGTTATCTATCTTTTTTTTAAATCGCTGTGGCGTCCAATGTCTTAAAGCATCGGGCAAAAACTCATAATCGTTCTTTAGTGTGTCGTGACGAGTGTCAAATAGGTTTTCTACATTCCAAAACATTACTCTAAACTGCTTTATATCCTCTTGTGCCCACAAATTATTGAAGACCACAGTAATAAAAAAGACCATTATAAAGAGTCGTTGTTTTTTCATTTTTCCTTTTCATCTATCCATTCCAAGCAGCCGGCATCAGGGTAGCCATCTGTCAAACGTGAGTTGCCTTTTAAGTCGTAAGGGTAGGATAGGGCATCTTCATTAGCAGCAATGTTTATAGCTGCCGACTTAGAATTTAGACTGAAGTCATAACGTTGTTCACGACTATCCATCAGTGTAAAATTATCATCCTTTTTCCAAACTACATTGACAATTTTATCGTTTTCTTCTACTATAGAGTTTATTAAACAGTTTGAAAAGTAATAGTTGAATGGTACTGAAGAATCATTAGAGCTTACTCCACTTATTTCATCATTGGATGATCCGGTGATAATACAATTACGAAAAGCTGCCAATGAAAGTGGATAGGGTAAACCATTGTGCTCGTTTGCAAACCGCAGAGCAACTCCCTTTTTTATATCCCAGCTATAATAGTTGGCTAGTGTGCAATGAACAAACTCGTAATCGCCTCCAGTTAGATTAACACAATATCTACCTGCATTGCTTATGCTAGAGTTGGCAACGGTAGCTTTACAGTCAATAAAACTTAAACCATTGCCAGATACCTGATGTATGATTGAATTTGCAATATTTATTTTAACTCTTTCAGTTCCGGCTGAATCACACTGAATCCCATATATACCACCATGAATATCTACATAGTTTAATTGGTTCTCAAAACTCTTAGCCTCGATTTTTATTCCTCCCCATTGTCCTGGTAAGCGGTCATATGGCAAATAAGCAAACATATTGTCAGTACGGTCGCCGCGGAATACTACCGGATTATCAATGGTTCCATTAGCTATAAGAGTACCGTAGACTCGCAACCCTGATTTACCATGAAAATAGAGTTTTACACCTGCCGAAAGAGTTAGTTGTACGTTCGGCTTCACTATTAAACTATCGTATATTACAATCGGGCGTTTTGAAGAAATAATGGTATCCTCAACAATCTCTTTTCCGCGAAAAGCAATGAAGTCTTGTCCATAAGCATGTAGCTTAACATCCTGTCGGATACCATTGGTGACAAATACAATAGAGTCTTTTTTGAAAATAGGTACATCGCTATCTTGAGGTTGTAACGTTGCTTCTACGAATATAAACAAACTGTCTCTTTGTCTTATTTCAATATCTGCAAAAGAGGTACCTTTTATGCCATCTACATTTATGCGGAAACCAGACGATGCAGCATCGGCCAGCTGGATAGACGAAATAAGTAATGGTTCTTTATGACGATTATATACTTTCAATATATGGGTTGATGTGCCAACACCTGCAAGTATCGTATCCATGCGTAGCGTGTCTTGCGAGAAGCTAAGGGTATGTGAAGGGTTGGTGGAGTAGTTGTCAAGATCGTCGCATGCTGTTGTGATGCAGATGCAGCCGATAAGCGTAGCAAGAAAATATAAAATTCTTTGAGTCATGAATTGCTATAAAAAATTAGGCATAGACAACCATTGAATTGCCTATGCCTAATAAACGTTGAATGAGTAGTTTTATTACTTACAATAAAGTTAAAATAATATATCTCATTCTATTACAACTTATTTCTTTTCGGGTATATTTACTAATATATCGAGTAAATGATTCCAAAACTTCTCAACAGAAGGGATATGCATACGTTCATCGGGTGAGTGAACCCCTGTGAGTGTTGGACCAAAAGATATCATATCTAACTCGGGATATTTATCAAGAAATAAACCACATTCTAATCCGGCATGAATTGCTTTTACTTTAGCCTCTACACCAAAGAGTTCTTTGTATGACTTCTTAGCAACTTCTAAGATTTCAGAGTTTGGGTTAGGTTTCCAACCTGGATAGCCTTCGCCAAATGTAACGTTTGCTCCAGCTAAGTTGAACACTGCACGTACTGTGTTAGCCATATCGTTGCGAGCAGATAAGATAGAACTTCTTTGGCTAGTCTCGATACGGATGATATTTCCCTGTTTTACTTTAATCGAAGCAAGGTTTGTAGATGTTTCAACCAAGCCTGGCATATCTTGGCTCATAGCATACACTCCGTGTGGGGCAGCATAAATGGCCTTTAACAACTTATCGGTTGTTGCTTTATCAAAAGCTTTGGGGTGTGCATCGCTCGACTCTAGAATAAGTTTAATATCTGGCTCTACTATCGATAGTTCATTTTCAATCTCTGCTGTAAACACATTGAGATCAGTGCGAACATTGTGTTTAAATTCTTGTGGAACTGCAAAAATAGCATATGCCTCACGTGGAATAGCATTTCTTAAATTGCCACCATCAATATCGCATAAGTACATATCGTAATCGGCAGCCACGCGACTCAAGAAACGGTTTAATATTTTGTTAGCGTTGCCTCTTCCTAAGTGAATATCGCCTCCCGAGTGTCCTCCTTTAAGCCCTTTTACTTCAACACGCATGAAGAAGTAGTTTTGTGGGACATCAATTTCGTTGTATTTAAATTCGGCTACCGAGTCAATACCCCCTGCGCAACCAATAAAAATTTCACCTTCATCTTCTGAGTCAAGATTTAAAAGAATATCTCCGTCGAAGAAACTTTTTTGTAAAGCAAAAGCACCTGTTAATCCTGTTTCCTCATCAACGGTAAATAAGCACTCTATTGGTCCGTGTTCAATAGTCTTATCAGCCAAAAGAGCCAACTCAGTAGCCACACCAATACCATTGTCGGCTCCAAGAGTAGTGCCTTTAGCTTTCATCCACTCACCGTCAATTTCAATTTGAATGGGGTCGTTTAAGAAATCGTGTTCGATATTATTGTTCTTTTCGCAAACCATGTCGATATGCGATTGTAAGACTACAGTTTTTAAATTTTCTTTTCCCGGAGTAGCTGGTTTGATAATCAAAACATTTCCAGCCTCATCGGTTTTGGTTTCTAAATTATGTTTTGCTCCGAAGTTTTTTAGGTATTCAATAATCTTCTCTTCTTTCTTAGAAGGGCGTGGTACTTGGCAGATTTCTGCAAAATATTTAAATACACCTACTGGTTTTAGTTCTTGCTCTTTCATGTTTACTGTTTTAAATTATCAAATTCTGTTAAAAACTCTTGATGAAATAAATGCTTCTGTTAAATTAAATCACATTATCTATTTGATTCTTTTTTTTTATTCGAAAAAAGTATCATAGTTAATACAAAAGTCTATCTTTGCAATCACAAAATTAATAGAAATGCTGTATACGCTATTGTTTACTTTGTTAATAGTTGCTATTTGTCTACTATTATTGGGCATTAAAATCTTTTTCTTTAAAGGTAAGTTTCCTAATGGGCATGTGAGTGGCAACAAGGGTTTACAAAAACGCGGGATTGGCTGTGCTCAGTCCCAAGACAGACAAGCACAACGCAAACGTAATTTCTCTATTGAAGAGATAGAGAAAGCCTTAAACGATAATATGAATTAATTAATTTAAAACTATATTCTTATCAAATTATGAAGAGATTTACTTACCTCATCAATGGTTTTGCAGCTCTTGCACTTATTGCTTTATTCTCTCAATGTGCAGGCAATACTGATACAAAAACAGCAGCAAATTCAGATTCGGCTTCTGCTTTGGCTACAGGCGATTTGAAATTAGCTTATGTTGATGTTGATACACTTCTTACAAAATACAATTTCTGCATTGACTTGAATGAGGCTATGATGAAAAAAGAAGAAAACATCCGCTTGACTTTGAACCAAAAAGCTGCAACTTTGGAAAAAGATCAAAAAGAGTTTCAAAAAAAATATGAAAACAATGCGTTTATCTCTCCAGAAAGAGCTCAACAAGAATACAATCGTTTGATGAAAGCGCAACAAGATTTGCAAGAATTGAGCAATAAATTGAGCAATGAATTAGCTACTGAAACTGCTAAAAATAACCTTCAGTTGCGTGATTCTATCAATAACTTCATTCAAGCTTACAATAAGATTAAAGGATATAATATGATTTTCAGTAACACTGGTTTTGATAACTTGCTTTATGCTGACCAATCAATGAATATCACTAATGCTATTGTTGAAGGTTTGAACGCACGCTATAACTCTGCAACAAATAAGAAATAATCATTTGGGATATTTTTCCAATAAAAAAGGGTTCGAGATTTTTTTTCTCGAACCCTTTTTTATTGAATCTGCTATACCGATTATTTTTCTTTAGATTCTTCTTGCGGAATGCGAAAAGCGGTATATAGTTCTAATACTGCTGCAATAGTAAGACATGCTATCCACTCATTGTTACGGGTGAAAAACATAAAGCCACCCGTTAATACCAATGCTAAAGCACCAAATATTTGTTGAATACGTAAACGCTTTAATATTTTACTTTTGCCGTGAACAGGAGTGTTTATTTGAGCAATAGCTATAAATCCGGCTCCTATAGTATAAATATAAGGAGCATACTCTTTGAATGATGTGATATACAGCACAGTGCCTGCTAAGGCTAAAATTGCGCCCACTGAAAAGAGGGCAGAGATAAATGGTTTCATAAATTAATCTTCAAATACATAAATGTCCTCATTGGACTTTTTCATCAGATACTTTTCGCGAGCAATTTGTTCAATAGCTTCCGGGTTTGTGTTCAGCTCATTCAGTCTACGAGTACTTTCCTCATATTCTTTCCTGTATTTTCCAATTTCTTCATTCAGTCGATTTATTTCTTGCGTATATCCCCAGCGGCGTATTGCACTATTTTCATCAATGAAAATAATGATAACTCCAAATGTTAAAAGGGTAATAGCATATTTGTATCTACCTAAAAAGTTCCAAAGAGATTGTAAGCCACTCATATCTGTTTTATATCTTACTTGCAAAGATAGAGTTTCTTATGAAAAAACTTAATGGTTCTAATCTAAAAACTTACTAACAGCTCATTTATTACTTATGGCTTTTTTGTACATTTGCAAGAATCAAACTATTAAGGTATATCTCATTTATGGAGAACTATATTGTATCTGCCCGCAAATACCGTCCATCTACATTCAAATCTGTAGTTGGGCAGCTGGCTCTAACCACTACACTAAAAAATGCTATTGCTTCAAATAAGTTGGCGCATGCATATTTGTTCTGTGGTCCACGTGGTGTAGGCAAAACCACCTGTGCCCGAATTTTTGCAAAAACCATCAATTGTTTATCGCCTACAGCCGATGGAGAGGCGTGTAACGCTTGCGAATCGTGTGTTGCTTTCAATGAGCAACGGTCATATAATATTCATGAGTTGGATGCTGCTTCCAATAACTCGGTGGATGAAATCCGTTTATTGGTAGATCAAGTACGAATACCCCCTCAAATTGGTAAGTATAAGGTTTATATTATTGATGAGGTCCATATGTTGTCAAACGCAGCATTTAATGCATTTTTGAAAACACTTGAAGAGCCTCCTCATCATGCAATATTTATCCTTGCTACTACTGAAAAACACAAGATTTTGCCAACGATTCTTTCTCGTTGTCAGATATACGACTTTAGTCGCATTGGGGTTGAAGATACAGTTCAACATCTTCAGTATGTAGCTTCTACCGAAGGTATATCTGCCGAAGTTGAGGCGCTTAATGTTATTGCTTTAAAGGCCGATGGTGGTATGCGCGATGCGCTATCTATATTCGATCAGGTGGCAAGTTTTACTGCTGGTAATATTACCTATCAAGGGGTTATTGAGAATTTGAATGTTTTAGATTATGAGTATTACTTCCGCTTAACTGATTTGCTGCTTGAGCATAAGATTAGTGATGCTTTGCTTTTGCTTAACGAGGTATTGAGTAGAGGGTTCGATGGTAGTCATTTTGTTACCGGATTAACTTCTCATTTTCGCGACTTGTTAGTAGGTAAAGACCCGGCTACTTTAGTGTTGCTCGAAGTGGGAGCCTCAATCCGAGATCGTTATCAGCAGCAAGCGCAAAAGTGTCCGTTGCCTTTTCTGTATCAGGCTATGAAGCTATGCAATGATTGTGATATGAGTTATCGTGCGAGCAAAAACAAACGACTGCTTGTAGAATTGACTCTGATACAGATTGGTCAGATTGGTGTTGAAGATGATGGTGTGAGTGGTGGGCGTCGCCCTAATAAAATATTAAAACCCGTATTCAGCCATCCTGCTGCTGCTCAGCAAACGCAGGGTGCGACTCAGTCTGAGCCACAACAAGCTCAAACTGTGTCAACCAATCATTCGGTTGCTATGGTTTCGGATACTCCGTCTACCTATGCTAAACCGAATAACTCGATGAACTCTGCTCAAACTCCATCTGGTGATAAAAAGACATCCTCTAAAAGTCGCTTGGGAGTATCTATCAAGGCTACACCTAAGAAAGAAGAAGAGATGGCTTTAAAGCAACCTCAAGCTGGTGTACAAACTACGCAATCCGATGAAGATTTTATCTTCAATGAAAAAGACTTAAACTACTACTGGCAAGCTTATGCGGCACAATTGCCCAAAGAACAGGTGGCTTTGGCTAAACGAATGCAATTAATTCGGCCTATGTTGCTAAATGATGGGAAAACATTTGAGGTAGTTGTTGAAAATGAGATTGTTGAAAAGGATTTTGTAATGTTGACCCCGACTTTGCAAAATTATTTCCGACACTCACTACGCAACTCTACTATTTTAATGAAAGTTAGAGTTAGCGAATCAGTCGAAAATACTCGCCCTATAGGTAGAGTAGAAAAGTTTCAGATGATGGCCCAAAAAAATAGTGCTTTGATACAGCTTAAAAAAGAATTTGATTTAGAGCTATATTAAGGCTTGCTGTAGCGTATTTAAATAAAAAGGTTCTGTGCTGTTAGTATAGAACCTTTCTTGTTTTTAATGCATGCGTATTCCTTTAAAAAACTTCTATGATTCTATGTCTATTTTATTATTATGGGGCAATGTAATTGTCGAAGGGCTTGCAATACTTATTGAAAGCCCTTCGACAATTCCTATTTTCTAGAAATAGGAGTATTGATATAATTCTGATTCATTAATGGAATGCTCTCTTTTGAGGCATAATAATCCACAAGATGATGTATACGATAACTCCAGAGAAAACAGTGAAAATAGTTGCCAGAGAATATACGATTCTCACAACGGAAACATCCCAGCCGAAATACTCGGCAATTCCACCACAAACTCCTGCAATAATTCTGTTGTTCGAACGGGTAAGTTTTTTATTTTCCATAGGATATATAAGTTTTAATAAGTAAATCCTCTAATATTAAAAAATCCTGTAAGTAGAATAACTTACAGGATTCATTATGTTTATGGAGGGTGGATGATGGGGTTCGAACCCACGACCTTCGGAACCACAATCCGACGCTCTAACCAGCTGAGCTACAACCACCATGTCTGCGTTATTTTTCTAACGCGGTGCAAAGATATGGATAATGTTTGAATCTGCAAATAATTTGAGGACTTTTTTTAGTAAAAAGAATATTCTTTTATTCCCTTATTATGCTTGTTGAATAACTCTCTTGAGTCTTTTATAAAGATATTCAGCTTGTTACGTGAATATATGCCTAGTGAGTCAGCTGGATAATTTTCTGGATATAAAATATAGTTTTTCTTTCCTGAGATAATTGGCCGGTCTGTCCATATCAAACTATACCCGCAATCAGCAACATTTATGGTGCTGTCTTTTTCGAGTGTTACTTTAAAAAGTAATCCACCATCAGTTCCTCTTTTCGACATATTTGAAATCATATTACCTAGCGAATAAACCACAATATTTTGTTTTCCGGTACTATCAGTTCTTAGTTCCATGGGCTGAACTACGTGTGGATGAGAACCTATAATATGAGTAACTCCTTTTGATAATAACCAATCGGCAAGTTGTTTTTGGTTGTTCGATGGCAGCGATACATATTCCTCTCCCCAGTGCATGCAAGCTATCGTTGCATCTGGGTTCCATGCTTTTGCCTTTATGAGATCCTGTTCTATGATTGCTTTATCTATATAGTTCACTACATTAGGAGCTGACACTGCAATTCCATTGGTGCCATAAGTGTAGTTGAGTAATACAATTCTAAATCCATTCTTTTCAATTAATAACGGATACCGGGTATTGCGTTCATCTTTGTTTTTATAAGTTCCCAAATAGCCTATTGATAACGAGTCGAGCAAGTCGATGGTGCGTTCTAACCCGCGCTTTCCTCTATCTAAACAATGATTGTTGGCAGTAAGAAGAATATCAAATCCTGCATCTTTTATCGATAGTAAAAACTCGTCGGGTGCACTAAATGCAGGATAACCTGTGTATGGTTTTCCGCCCAGCGTAACTTCTAAGTTGCCTATAGCAATATCTGCTTGGCTAATCTCCTTTTTAATGTGTTGGAAACAATCATTATAGTTATATCCACTGATGCTCTTTGCTGCATCAATTTGAGCTTGGTGTTGCATTAGGTCACCGGCGAATAATAATGTAATTCTAGGGTTTTGCTTTATGCTATCCGATGTGTCCGATTCAACTATAACTTGTGCATTGCTACTGTTGCAGCTCAATAGAGGGACTAGTAATAGTACAAGAAAAAACGTTTTCATGGGCTGAAACTAAAAGCACGATTTATATAGTTAGCATAATGAAAGCTGAATTACATAAATCGTGCCTATTATTTTATTTATTATTGCAATTATTCTTTATTGATAAATCGCTTTTTTCCCAGCTAAAAGGGTGTTTTTCATAAGCGACACGATAGTCATTGGTCCTACGCCGCCTGGTACAGGCGTTATGTATGAACACTTAGGAGCTACCTCGTCAAACTTTACATCGCCAGTAAGTTTAAAGCCCGATTTTTTAGACGCATCAGGAACGCGAGTTGTGCCCACATCGATGATTACAGCTCCATTTTTTACCATATCAGCTGTCACAAAGTTCGGTTGCCCTAAAGCAGCAATGATAATATCAGCCTCTTGGCACTCTTTTACTAAATCGCGTGAGCGACTGTGACATACTGTGACTGTAGCATCTCCGGGATATCCTTTTTGCATCATTAAAGTAGCCATTGGTTTTCCTACAATGTTGCTTCTTCCCAGTACTACACATTTTTTGCCAGCTGTTTCAATGTTATAGCGTTTTAAGAGCTCAATAATTCCATTGGGAGTAGCCGATACATAACAAGGGAGTCCGATAGACATACGTCCTACATTGATGGGATGAAATCCATCAACATCTTTACGATAGTCGATTGTTTCAATCACCTTTTGTTCAGAAATATGTTTAGGCAAAGGCAATTGTACAATGAAGCCATCTACGTCAGCATCTTCATTAAGTTCTCTTACTTTAGCTAATAACTCCTCTTCAGTGATGTCGTTTTCGTAGCGGATTAAAGAAGACTTGAAACCACAAGCTTCGCAAGCTTTTACTTTAGCTGCTACATACGTTTCGCTACCTCCGTCATGTCCCACTAGTATCGCTGCCAAGTGTGGACGCTTGCCACCGTTAGCTACAATTTCTGCTACTTCTGCAGCTATCTCTTGCTTAACTTGTTCCGAAATAGCTTTTCCGTCGATAAGATTCATGTTGATTTATTGGATTTTATTAAGTGATTAACAAAAATAGAATAATTTGTTGAACTCTACAAATGGGTAGTTCGCATAATTATGCTGCTGCCGTGGTTTTACCACTATTTTACTGCCTCTTTTTTATAGGGTGTGATATGAAAAAAGAGAGAACACCGCGCATTCGGTACTCTCTCTCTTTGGTATATTGATTAATCTTTCAATTATCGTTTCATTTTAGGCATCATTTTGCCCATTTTACTTCCTGTTACCATTTTCATCATTTTGCGTGTTTGGTCAAACTGTTTCAATAGGCGGTTTACCTCTTGAATGTTTGTTCCACTACCTTTCGCAATACGCTGACGACGTGAACCATTAAGCAATTCAGGGTTGCTACGTTCTGCCGGAGTCATTGAATAGATGATAGCCTCAATGCTCTTGAATGCGTTATCGTCAATGTCGATGTCTTTGATGGCTTTGCCAACACCTGGTATCATCGAAGCTAGATCTTTCAAATTACCCATTTTCTTAATTTGAGCAATTTGGCTTAAGAAATCGTTAAAGTCGAATTGATTTTTAGCGATTTTCTTTTGAAGTCTTTTAGCCTCTTCTTCGTCATATTGTTCTTGAGCGCGTTCAACCAACGACACAATATCACCCATACCCAAGATACGGTCTGCCATACGTGAAGGGTGGAATTGATCGATAGCATCAAGCTTTTCGCCTGTACCCACAAACTTAATAGGTTTGTTTACCACTGAGCGAATAGACAATGCAGCACCACCACGAGTATCACCATCAAGTTTAGTCAATACAACTCCGTTAAAGTCTAAGCGGTCGTTGAATTCTTTAGCTGTGTTTACAGCATCCTGACCAGTCATTGAGTCAACAACAAATAGAATTTCATTCGGGTTGATGGCCTTTTTGATGGCTGTAATTTCGTTCATCATCTCTTCGTCAACAGCAAGGCGACCTGCAGTATCGACGATAACAAGATCATATCCTTTGGCTTTGGCTTCATTGATTGCATTTTGAGCAATTTCTACCGGATTCTTGCTGTCTGGTTCAGAGTACATTGGTACACCGATTTGTTCTGCAAGAACACGTAACTGCTCAATCGCAGCAGGGCGATATACGTCGCAAGCTACCAATAACGGACGTTTGTTCTTTTTGCTTTTAAGCATACGAGCTAGCTTGCCCGAGAAGGTCGTTTTACCCGAACCTTGCAAACCTGCCATTAAGATAACTGCTGGTTTTCCGTCTAAGTTAACGTCAACAGTTTCGCCACCCATCAACTGAGTTAACTCATCGTGTACGATTTTCACCATCAGTTGGCTTGGCTTTACTGCTGAAAGCACATTTTGCCCTAAAGCTTTTTCTTTGACAGTGTCAGTAAATGTTTTGGCTACTTTGTAGTTAACGTCGGCGTCTAAAAGTGCTTTACGAACATCTTTTAGTGTTTCAGCAACGTTGATTTCGGTGATTTTTCCTTCACCTTTCAGAATCTTAAACGACCTTTCAAGTCTTTCGCTTAAATTATCGAACATATCTATTTATTTACTAATTACGTGTTAGGATTGCCTTTGCTTGGCAAATTAGGATGCAAATGTACAAAAAACTCCTTTATTTCTAACTTTTACATTTACCAATTTTTATTTATCTCAAAGAATATCAGCTCATAAGTAGCTATAATTCTAAAATTAAAATAGAAATAGGCATCAAAGAGGATTGTAATATAGGGGGAACAATCACTCCTTGATGCCTAATAATGAAGGTTAGAATAGTTTAGTTAAGTATTTATTTTCGGTTGATAACGTCGCGTGCACCAATGCCTTCGTGATGAGGGTAGCCAGGTTTGTGGCATCTCCACCTTGCATCAGCGTCAATATTTAGTGTGCGGTAGTCATCATTTGTTTTTGTAATATAATCATCGAGCATAGCGCGATGTTGGGCTAAAACTTTACTGTACTTAGGATCTTTTGCTAAATTCACTTTCTCGCCGCGGTCCTTTTTTAAATCATACAGTTCTTCGCTATTATCTTCTAGGTAGTGTGTGTATTTATAGCGTGGGCTACGAATCATACGTCCTGGTGATACAATAACTTCATATTCGCTATGCCACTCAGAGGCAACGTAAGGGTGTGTATTCTCTTGTTTCTTTCCTTTTAGTGTAGGCACTACGCTGATTCCCCATTTATCGGCAGGGGTTTCAATGTGCGCTAACTCGCATAAAGTTGGCAGGAGGTCGGTAGTAGCTTGCACTAAGAAGTTATCTACATGTTTTTTGTTCGCTTTTACTCCGGGGCCGGCTATGATAAAAGGTACATTTGTGATTTCCTCATAAAAACTAATTTGTTTGGTCACCATTCTATGCGATCCCATACCATCGCCATGGTCGGCAAGTAATACAATTATTGTGTTTCTACCGGCTGGGGTAGAGTATAGTGCCTCTAATACTTGTGCTATTTGTTTATCTACCATTTTGGTATAATGCTGAAATGCTGCAATGTAGTGGCGATAGTTATCTTCGCTCCAAGGTGATGCTTGGGTCATGCGGCGGTGACTGCAACAAATATACTGTACGGGAGTGGGGATGTCATCCCAATTGTTAACCTCAAAATTATCAGGCAGCTCAGGCAGCGCGCCATTGAAAGGTGTATTGGTGTGAACACCCTGGTTTGCACCAACATAGCCGCAGATGTTGTGTGGGTTTTGAAAGTCCGCAATGGCTATAAATGGTTTTTCGGGTGGATTGCTTAAATAAGAAACCACATCTTGGCAAGTCCCAACATCTAAGAAACTATCGTTGTTGACTGGAAATTCGGGGTCGTTAAAAGGCTGTGGAACCGGTTCTTTGTGTTTAAATCCTCGCAGAGCTCCCATATCATGGGTTTTTCCGAAGTGTACCGCATCGTATCCGTTGTTGGTGAATAGGCTACCCAATGTCGGAACAGTCTCGGGCAATATTGGGTTTATGTGTTCGTCTGAGTTCGAGCGTACATTGGTTTGATGAGGCATTAGTCCCGTCCATAATGCAGCTCGTGATGGTTGACTAAGTGGACAGCCTACGTAGGCATTAGAAAACACAACTCCTTCTGAAGCAATGCGGTCGATAGTGGGAGTAAACCCTTGCATTTCGCCATAAGCACCTACTACGCGTTGAGTTAAGTGATCGCATTGGATAATCAGAAAATTAGGTTGATCTTGCGCCATCATTGGCATAGCACCAATTCCTGCAAGTCCTATAAGTGGATAGATAGGTTTCATTTCTATAATGGTTAGATTTTAGTTGAATATTGATATTTAAGTCAAGGGCAAAAATACAGAAAGCTATCAGAGTGCAAAAGGTGTGGCGACTGATTTGGACAGAAGTGAAGCTTTTATGTACAAAAGTGATAAGTATAAGCAAACAAAAAGCGTGCAAACCTATCTGACAGGGCAGTTGGTTTGCACGCTTTTACTGGTGTAATACAATTCTTAGCTATTCATACTTAGCAAGAATTCATCATTATCTCTTGTTTTCTCTAAGCGATCTTTCACAAAGTTCATCGCCTCGATAGAGTTCATATCCGATAGATATTTGCGCAAGATCCACATGCGATCAAGTGTAGTCTTGTCAAGCAACAAGTCGTCGCGACGAGTACTTGATGCCACAATGTTGACAGCTGGGAAAATACGTTTATTTGATAAGTTACGGTCAAGTTGGAGTTCCATGTTACCTGTTCCTTTAAATTCTTCGAAGATAACTTCGTCCATTTTAGAACCGGTATCAATCAAGGCTGTGGCGATGATAGTAAGCGACCCTCCGTTCTCAATGTTACGTGCTGCACCAAAGAAACGTTTGGGTTTGTGAAGCGCATTTGCGTCTACACCCCCCGATAACACTTTGCCCGATGCCGGTGATACGGTATTGTAAGCACGAGCCAAACGAGTAATTGAGTCAAGGAAGATAACTACATCATGACCACACTCTACCAAGCGCTTTGCTTTTTCGAGCACGATACCTGCAATTTTTACGTGGCGTTCAGCTGGTTCGTCAAATGTTGATGCGATAACTTCTGCGTTTACGCTACGAGCCATATCGGTAACCTCTTCAGGACGTTCGTCAATAAGCAACATAATCATGTAAACTTCTGGATGATTGGCTGCAATTGCATTAGCAATTTCTTTCATCAAAATGGTTTTACCAGTCTTGGGTTGCGCTACGATAAGTGCGCGTTGACCTTTACCAATAGGAGCAAATAGATCGACTACGCGTGCCGACATTGAGTCTGAATAGCCACCTTTGCAAAGTCTGAACTTCTCATCTGGGAAAAGTGGAGTTAAATGGTCGAATGGAACACGATCGCGCACAAAGGCTGCATCGCGGCCATTGATTTTGAATACTTTTACTAATGGAAAATATTTTTCACCCTCTTTAGGAGGACGGATTACTCCTTCTACCACATCGCCGGTTTTCAAACCGAATAGTTTGATTTGCGATTGAGACACATAAATATCATCTGGTGAAGAAAGGTAGTTATAATCTGATGAACGTAGGAAGCCGTAGCCATCTTGCATGATTTCCAATACTCCGGTACCGGTTAGGATATCATCAAATTCATAAGGCTTTTCGCGTTCTACAGTCTTACGCTCTTGCGGTGCATTGTTTTCCGGCATATTTTGCGGAACTTGCTTAACAGGGCGTTGAGGCTGTTGGGGTTGTTGTACCGGAGCATTTTTAGGAGCATTGCTCGGTGCGTTGTTATTATTATTGTTAGCGCGGTTGATGCGTGGACGTTGTTGGTTTTGCTCATTCTTTGGAGCTTGAACCGGTGCAGCAACCTCTGCTTTAGTCGATTCGAATTTACCTAAAAGTTCAGTGGGTAGTTCGATTTTTTCAGACGGAAGGTCTTCGATAGGAATAAAGTCTTCGACAGGAGCAGGCAACGTATCTTCTTTTTTATCTTCAACCATTGGAAGGTTGTTTTTGATAATTGGTTTAACCGCCTTTTTGTTATTGCTACTTTTAGCTTTATTCTCTTGTTTCTTTTCTGGCTTAACTGGCGCTTTAGCAGTCTCTTCGGTTTTCTTTCTTCCCTTACGA
>DKPL01000038.1:620-953 GCA_002471185.1 Bacteroides sp. UBA7335 | reverse complement strand
CGCTTTAGCAGTCTCTTCGGTTTCTGTCACCTCTTTGGTTTCTACCACTGCTTTAGTTTCTATAGCCTCAGTGTTAATTTCCTTTTTTGCTGGCGCTGGTTTCTTTTTAGGTGTAGCATAAGGAGTCGTTTTAGCATCATCTTTAGTTGCTTTTACCTCTTCGGTTGTAGGCTCCTCGTTTTTTTTATCTTCTTTTTGAGGTTCAGATTTGGTTTTGGCAGGTGCTTTAGTGCTATTTTTTTCGTTAGTGGCAGCTAAAGGCTTCTTGTCATCTTTCTTTGGTGCTGTCTTAGGACGTTTTTTCTTATCGTCTTTGCGTTCTTCTTTTAGTTT
>DKPL01000038.1:0-428 GCA_002471185.1 Bacteroides sp. UBA7335 | reverse complement strand
TTGCGTTCTTCTTTTAGTTTGTCGGCTGCCACTTTGCGGGTTGCTCCGGCAATGGCTTGCTCATCAAGAATCTTGTATACAAGTTCTTCTTTCTTGAAAGAATCGGCCTTCTTAATGCCTAATTCTTGAGCAATAGCTTGAAGTTCCGACAAATTTTTGTCGTTTAATTGAATAATGTTATACATATAGTATGAGAGTTATTAAATATTCTTAGTTTTTGAGCTGAATGTAATGCACACAATATAACCTCAGACAAGTTACTGGTTGCGTAAATTAATGCTTTATGATATAAATTTGGGATATAATGTTGAACTAGGAGCCTAATTCTTTTCCCTTTAAGTAGGGCGATAGAATGTTTCAACGGCACAAAGATAATAAATAAATTATAGATTGTATTAAAAATAATATTTTTTTCGATAAGCTTATCT
>DKPL01000009.1:7633-7811 GCA_002471185.1 Bacteroides sp. UBA7335 | reverse complement strand
CTCTTTTCATTATCAAAATGAAAAGAGGCATTTTTATATACTAAAATAATAAATCTAATATACTAACTTCACATTATCAATCCATAATGAGTTACCAGGAGAACCAATATATGCTCCACCATGGCTAGAAGTGAATTGCAGCATCAAATGAGTAGGATTATCCTTTTCATCTCCCCAT
>DKPL01000009.1:1991-7464 GCA_002471185.1 Bacteroides sp. UBA7335 | reverse complement strand
AAAGTTCTTGGAAAAGATTATCCTTTTCATCTCCCCATGCCACCTCTTTAATGAGAACACTTTCACCTTTGCTATTCATTGTATATCGTTCATCAGCACCCAAACGCATCATCTGTGATCGATATGAAGGATGGCCTGTTATATCGCCATACAATATTTCATAAGTCGCATTATTTTGCCAATCAGGAGTTGTTTTATCATAATACACAACCATTGTTCCAATTCGTTTAGCATAAATATTACCTTCAGCATCTTCCCAACGTTTTTGCAAAGTTAAGATTACTGCTGGATAATCTTTTCCAAGAACTTTAGTCGCTTTTCCAAACCCAGTTGACTTAATACGATTTTCACTATCAGCCATCTTTACTTTATAATCATACTGAATAGCAGCTGGTTTTTTAGTAAAAGGTATCCCCATTTGAAGCATCTTATTAGGATTTTTTGTTCCTTTGATGGGTTCATGAACAGAACCTAGAAACATTGATCCAGCAGCAAGAACAGTAATATCGACCACTCCAAACACCTTAACACTTTCCATTCGGGTATCTAGACGGGCACAATAACCATTGCCTCTCTTCTCTGGAAAAGTAGAAGTATTTGTTTTAGTAATACCAGCAACTTTAGCCATAACATTTGAAGTTCCCCAAGGTGAACCGCCAATATTTTCATAAGCGACAGCTCCACTTATAACTTGGGTTGGTCCAATTTCGTATACTTTCTTAGTATTGCCACCAATTATACCAGATTCTTTTATTTCACGGGTAATCCATTGATTCATATCACCATAAGGTAATAATTCAACTTTATTTTGCGCATTAGAGAATAATGAAAAACAAAACAAAGCACCAATTACCAACATTAACCGATTAAGACTTATGCAGGACATAATAATATTAAACTTATTTTTTACAACTGATAATCCCATTGCTTTAAAGCAAAATCCCAATTATCTTGAACTAATTGAATAGTGCGATCATCATATTTATACTTATTTTTTTTATAACCTTTTTTCCCACCAACATATTTTTCAATAGCTTCTTTTGATTCCAAATAACCAGGAATAGAAAGCTTTTGATAAATATTCTCAGTCATAGATAAAGCATCTGCTTCGAAGTCTTCAAATTTCACTTCAATAAGATTACCTTCGGGTATATATTGCTTATCAGCCTCATACTTATGATAAAGCTTAGAATAAATTGAAAGAATATTATTCTCAAGCATATTATTATCTATTTTTTCTAGCGTTAAAGGCTGAATTGTATTGGTAAAGAAGCTTCTAGTTGATTCGAAAACTGTATACGGGTTACGCATTAGGTAAACAAACTTTGCATTAGGAAACATCTTCACCAATTCTTTTACACGACCTGTATGAGGAGGATTTTTACTCAAGAATTGAGTGCCATTTGTATTCCATAAAGAAATCTTGATAAGCTTAACAAAAACCTCTTCAAAAACCTTCAATTCTTCGGGCGAAATATCATCAAACAATAAATATTTATCGGCATATTCTTGTTGGTAGTCGGGGAAAAACCAGAAGTTATAATAAGTATAAGGCATCATGTTGGCTAATGCAAATTCCTCTTCTTGTGGCAAATCAACAGCAAGTTCCATATTATCAGTAGGACGCTTATCAGGCATTAACCAACTCATATTTTTCTTAAAGAAGGGTTGCCCCCACATCATCAAATTAGGAAACACTGTTTGATATGTTGTATTATAGCCGAAATGCTTATCACATGAGAACACATTGTGAACAAAGGTAGTTCCACTTCGCCAATGCCCTAAAATAAAGACAGGATCATGTTCTAACGGCTTATTTGCAAGCAGATTTTCATATCGGCGATCTTGGAGCGGTGTTAATGTAGATAGCAATCTACAAACAGCTTTAGTCAAACGATATTTGCTTTTGTAAGCATCATCAATCTTCCGCCCTTGAGTAACTGATTTAAAAGTATTCCAATCAGCTCCTACCAATGTATTTATAGGAAGTTTATTAAATTCAAGTAATCCCATTATTATCTTTAATTTATTTCACAATATTAATACCAATACCTTGACGCTCCAACTCTTTTACTGCAGTTTCAATTGCTTCATAATGTTCTGGAGAAATGCCTAGCTGTTTAAGGTTTAGTGTAGGCATTTCATCTACAGATAAAAGATTTTTTGCTTCTACCCTATCAATAATCATCCCAACCGCACTTGTATTGTTTGTTATCGGATCGATTAGAATAAACGCTCCGCATGATTTATTTTTCTGATATGGATCAAAGAATAACTCTTTGGCAGTTGTAATAACAACATTAGCAATCTCATTAAGTGATAAGAACTTCACTTGAGAATGTTCCATTGTATTTACATCAATCTTATAATTAATATTATCAATGCGAGAACGACTAGTATTTGTAGTTTGTTTAATAAAGAACGACTTGTTGATATCCATAGGTTCTTCATCCATCCATACCAACATTGCCTCAAAGTTACGATCAACCATGGGCAGATTATCAGGATGTACTAACATTTCGCCACGTGATACATCAATCTCATCTTCAAGCGTGATAGTTATAGATTGTGGAGGAAAAGCATATTCCAGTTCACCGTCATAAGTTACAATGCTCTTTACTCTAGACTCTTTGCCCGAAGGTAATGCTACAACTTTATCGCCCTTACGAACTACACCAGAAGCTACTTTACCACAAAAACCGCGAAAGTCTAGATTTGGACGAAGTACGTATTGAACAGGGAAACGGAAATCGGTATAGTTGTTATCACGATCAATTTCTACTGTTTCGAGGAAATCAAGCAACGATTCTCCTTTATACCATGGAGTACGAGATGATTTTTCAACCACATTATCGCCATCTAATGCAGAAAGTGGAATGCATTGCACATCAGGTATTCCTAAAGGATCAACAAACGATTTATATTCAGAAACGATTTCATTGAAACGATCTTCAGAGAAATCGACCAAATCCATCTTATTTACAGCCAACACAACATGTTTAATGCCAAGTAGAGAAACCAAAAAAGTATGACGACGCGTTTGAGTAATTACGCCAGTTCTAGCATCAACCAATATAATAGCCAAGTTTGCTGTAGATCCGCCAGTAATCATGTTACGCGTGTATTGCTCATGTCCTGGAGTATCGGCTATAATAAATTTTCGATTATTAGTAGAGAAGTAACGATAGGCTACATCAATAGTAATTCCTTGTTCTCTTTCTGCTTTTAACCCATCAAGAAGTAGAGCATAATCTATGTGCTCACCAGCATTTCCTAAACGTTTACTATCACGTTCGAGAGCATCAAGCTGATCCTCATAAAGCTTTTTACTATCAAATAGCAAACGGCCAATTAATGTTGATTTACCATCATCAACAGACCCTGCAGTTAGCAAACGAAGTAAATCTTTTTGCTCATCTTTATCTAAAAATGCCTTTATATCTAATGTATTATCTTTCATCACGATCAATTTTAAAAATAACCTTCACGTTTTTTCTGCTCCATACTTCCCTCTTGATCAAAGTCTATCACACGTGTAGTACGTTCGCTTTTGGTAGTAGTCATCATCTCTTCCACAATTTCTTCAATTGTATTTGCTTCACTATCAATAGCACCTGTTAGTGGCCAACATCCTAAAGTACGGAAGCGCACCATACGCATTTCTATTTGATCACGATATTTTTCAGGCAATCGATCATCATCTGCCATGATTAAATTTCCATCCAATTGAACGATAGGACGTTCTTTGGCATAATACAATGGCACAATAGGTATATTTTCAAGTCGAATATATTGCCAGATATCCAATTCTGTCCAATTGCTTAGAGGAAAAACACGAATACTTTCACCTTTGTGTACACGTGCGTTATAGATATCCCACAATTCTGGGCGTTGATTCTTTGGATCCCATTGGTGGAATTTATCACGGAAAGAGAATATACGTTCTTTCGCTCTTGATTTTTCTTCATCACGGCGTGCGCCACCAAAGGCTGCGTCAAATTTATATTTATCAAGAGCAGCTAAGAGTGCTTGTGTTTTCATCAAATCAGTATGCACCTTACTGCCGTGGGTAAATGGGCCAACTCCTGCTTCAAAAGCATCTTGATTGCTTTCGACAATTAAGTTCCACCCATGCTCTTTGGCGTAATTATCGCGAAACTCAATCATCTCTTTGAATTTCCATTTAGAGTCGATGTGCATCAAAGGAAAAGGGACCTTACCAGGATAAAATGCTTTTTCAGCCAAACGCACCATAACTGAAGAATCCTTACCAATGCTATATAACATTACAGGATTTTCAAATTCAGCGGCTACTTCACGTATAATATGAATAGCTTCCGCTTCAAGCTCCTTCAAATGACTCAGCTTATATTCTTCTTTCATTTTTATATATGCTTTATTTATTTTTAATCACAGTTTAATTTTAGGCAATATTAGTTCCAAAAGTTTATTTACAGATTCTTCTATAGTTAGTTTAGAGGTATCTATTTTTAAAGCAGGATGAGTTGGAGCCTCAAAAGGAGCCGAAATTCCTGTAAAGTTTTTGATCTCACCTTTTCGCGCTTTAGCATATAAACCTTTCACATCGCGTTTTTCACACTCTTCTAACGGAGTACTTATGAAAATTTCGAGAAAAGAATCGCGCCCGATAATATCAGCTGCCATATCACGAATATCATTATTGGGACTAATAAAAGCTGCAATAGTAATAATGCCCGAATCGATAAATAGTTTAGCAACCTCGGCAATGCGACGAATATTTTCGATTCGATCTTCTTCTGAAAAGCCTAAATTATTATTTATTCCACTTCGTATATTATCGCCGTCTAAAATACGACACAGCAATCCACGTCTATGAAGTTCACGCTCAAGCGCTATTGCAATAGTACTTTTGCCAGAACCACTTAAACCCGTAAACCAAATCATCACACTACGCTGCCCTAACAACACTTCCTTGTCTTGTCTTGTCAGCATTCTATCAAAAATAGGATATATATTATTTTCCATAATTTACAATTAATTCAAAATGGCCATATTAGAGGAATCAAGAATATGGATATCAAAAAAGAGATAATATTCAGTGGCAAACCAATACGTACAAAGTCCATAAATTTATAATTTCCAATACCTTGTACTATTAAATTAGTCTGATACCCAATAGGTGATGAAAAGCTAGCAGAAGCTGCCATACATATCACCACAAAAAACGGTGTAGGATCGACGCCCAACTGTTTGGATACAGCCAATGCTAATGGAAATGCTAAAGCAGCAGCAGCATTGTTGGTTATAACCTCAGTAAAAAAGTTAGTTATAATAAAAAGTATAGCAAGCAGTACATGTGGACCATAGTTTTGACTTAGTCCTATTATAAATTTTGCAATAACATCAGCCAACCCTGAATTGTCCATAGCCTTGCTTATAGCAAAAGCACAAGCGATAGTTATTAAGATATCCCATGATATATATTTGGTGT
>DKPL01000009.1:0-1784 GCA_002471185.1 Bacteroides sp. UBA7335 | reverse complement strand
GAGCAGGAAAAAGCTTTGTCCAAGCCATTACGATGGTAGTGACGCATACAAAGAAAAACATATCTAGCTTAATGTTAGGGAATGCCTCTTTTATCATTGGCAATTCTCCAACAGTAGCTCCTACAATCATTAATATCAATAATATCAGTGCCAACCATCGTTTCCAGCTACGAGGTTGAGGTTCATTATCTTGACCATTAGACAAAAGTACGAACACACTAGACTCTCCCCATGTTGGTACAAATGTATCATCGGCCATAACAACAAGCGTATCACCTTCTCTAAGTATAACAGAATTAATATCTTTAGTGATTCGTTGTCCACTACGAGTTCTTATTTCTTTAACTTCTGCCCCATAGTGTCTTTGAAAATTAAAATCGCCTAGTGTCTTGTTAATACCAGGAAACCTAGAGCCTAAAACGGCTTCAACTTTATGGAGTGTTTCACCTTTTTCAACCTCTTCATCGGGTATATCATTATCAGGCCGTTCATCGGGCAATAACCTCTTTGAGAAAACAAATAGGTAAATGATACCTGCAATTGCTATAAAAATACCAACCTTTCCTAACTCAAACATGGTAAAACCTTCATAGCCTGCTTCGAGAATCATTCCATGAACCACTAGGTTTGTTGATGTTCCAATCAATGTGCAAATTCCACCTAAGATTGTAACATAAGATAGCGGAATCAGAAATTTGGTAGCTGGTAAATGAACAGTTTGTGCCCATCTTTTAATAATAGGAGCAAAAATAACAACCACCGGAGTGTTATTTAAAAAGGCTGAAATGAAAGCAATAGATGGTAGCATGCGTGCCTGTGCTTTGAAAATAGTAGATTTACCTTCTGGCAGCAATCGCTTTATGAGGTTTCCAAGAGCTCCAGATTGACGTACCCCTTCACTCACTAAAAAAAGAAGTGCTACAGTAATCATCCCTCGATTACTAAAACCTTCAAGCATCTCTTTAGGCGATAGTATCCCGGCACAAAGAAACAAAACAACAACAGAAAATAGAATCATGCCCGGACGCATTAAGTCTGAAACAAGCGCAATCACCATTCCTGTAATTGATAGTAATACAAATACTATTTCAAAAGTCATGATACAAAACTTATGGTTGAAACTTATTTTACCTTTTCAATAATGAACCAAGGATTCAATAAGTTCTCTTTATTGTAAACTAAAGGGGTTATTTGATCAGCTTGACAAACTTTCATTCCTGCAGCTCGTGCTATAGCATCTCCTGCAGCGGTATCCCATTCCATGGTAGGTGCAAAACGAGGATATACATCAGCAGAGCCTTCGGCTACCAAACATATTTTTATTGAACTGCCACTAGAGATCATCTCTACATTAGAGTGTTCTAACATTAATTCATCGATAAACTCTTTAGTTTCAGGAGTTAAATGAGACCTTGATGCTACAACCACATACTTGTCTTTGATATTTTGATATGGCATTCTTAAAGATTGCTGTACTAATTGTTCGAAATCCTCATTATAATTATCAGCGTCAATGCCATCACATTTATAAGCACCCAATGAGGCCTCTGCAAAATATAATATTTGTTTGGTAGGAAGATAAATTACCCCTAATGTTGGAACACCTTTATGCACCAACGCAATATTTACTGTAAATTCACCATTTCGTTTGATAAACTCTTTTGTTCCATCAAGCGGATCGACAACCCATAATGCATCCCAGGATTTACGTATTTGATAATCGATTGCACTACCCTCTTCGCTCAAAATAGGATATTGAGTTTCTTTCAAGATAGCCACAATCG
>DKPL01000024.1:76088-76299 GCA_002471185.1 Bacteroides sp. UBA7335 | reverse complement strand
CCTCTTTCATCAAGCAATAGAAAATCAATAAACCCATTAGATGTTTGTTCAAAGTTTTCACCCAATGCATCTATTCCCTCTGTTGTGATTTTTACATTGTTTTCAAAAAGCACATTAGCTTTGCCTCTTTTGGAATCAAGTAGCCTCCAACCCGAGTCTTCGAGTAACTTATTTATTTTAATTCTTGCTTTTGCTTCTTTTGCCATATTTT
>DKPL01000024.1:72324-75937 GCA_002471185.1 Bacteroides sp. UBA7335 | reverse complement strand
AATAAAGATTTATGGTTTTGCTTCTTTTGCCATATTTTACTTCACTTTCGTACTATCAATTAAATCCTTTACATCTACATCCAGTATTTTTGCGATTTCAAACAATAGTTCTAAACTTGGTTGTCTGCGGTTGCATACGAATGCATTAGTCTGACTAAAGCTTTTTCCAATTTTCTCGGCAAGCCATGTTTGTTTAATTCCTTTTTCCTCAAGTACTTCTTTAATTTTGTTCATTGTTGAATACTTTACATATAGCTACAAAAGTATGAAATAATATGATATAAAAAGAAAGCAAAACCATAAATCTTTATTATTATATAAATATGCGCATTTATGGTTTTAAATATGGTGTTGTATATACTGATTTTGATGCCGAAATAGTATGTAAGATAACATACCTCTTACAACTTTCCCCTCCACCATAGCTCGCTACCCCTCCCGTTCACTTCCTGATGCAGCTCTGCCACCATCGGGTATTAGGCTACCCCTTTCTAATTTCTCCCGAGCAAGAGCAAGCTCACAACCTACTTGCTCTTGTAAACATCTGTTCTGAATGTAGGATTCTCAAAATGGATCCGTTCCATCATCTCATTCAATCGGTCAGCAATACGATCACCATATTTGGAGCGGATTTCCGCTGGTTTTAGATTGGTTGAGATAATTGTGAATAACTGCTCTTCATACCATATCGAAAGTAGGTCAATGATAGGGTAAGAGACATTGCCAAAATCGAGTAACTCCGTAGGCTCACAACCTAAGTCGTCAATGGCTATCATGGGCTTCATGGCTAAATCTTTCCAGCTCTTGTGTTGGGTTTTATAAAGAGTGACAATATCCTTGGCCGTGATGAGTTGTATGCCATACGTCGTATTGTAATACTCATTACGTATTTGAAAACGATTGATTAGCGTACGCAGGGCCTTGATAAAGGTGGTTTTACCATTTCCGCAGGTTCCACACAGCAACATACCGTTCTTTGCTTTCTCATCGCATAGCCATTTTGCCATCTTCTGGATTCTATTTTGAAGATCCTCGGATAACTCAAAAGAGCGTTGGCGGTACTCTACCTCTTCCATGATAGAAGCCAATAGGCATTGGTAGGTCTGCACTTCTGTCATTGGAAATTTAAAACGGGGCTTCATAGTCCGTCGTTGAGATAGCATCAACTTTAATGCTTCCACGTCTATTATTTGGTCCTTGGGTATTGCTTGCATATTTTCGAGTTGTTTTTTCGGTTTTTACTAATAACTTCTTGAGCCAATTGATAAAATGGTTTCGACAATCGATCTCCTCTTTTTGCATGATTCCACTTGTGCGTAGGTAAAGAAAGAACTGATAGATATAGTCATCGAATTCCTCTATTTCCCTAAATTCTGTTTTTTCTTTGGCCAGCAATATTTTTACATCCTCTTTCCAAGCGGTAGCCTCGATAAACGAAACTTCCAGCTCTTCAATTGACATCAATTGAGACTCTTTGCGCGCGAGTGATGAGAGATTATTTTTGTTTATATCTTTAGTCTTATAGATAATGCGTATGGTAACACCAATTATGCTTGCAGCTTCTTTAGATGTGAGATACTCTTTGTGCTGTGACTATTTAATGGGAATCGCTTCTAAATGTTCCTTTGTTTGAACTTCAATATCTCTTACCTGTATTAAACGACTCTCTAATTTATAGGAACGAGAGTTGCAGGTATGAGAGCAAAAGCGAGTGGTTGTTCTGTAGGCTATGAATTCCTCTTTGCAGAACTCACATACCTTCTTAATTTGGATTTTACTTGCTGCCATTTCTACATTTTATAGGGTTAAACTTCTAATAACTTCGCGCGGAAAGAGTGCTTCATCGTGAACCATCATGAACCATGATGTACCATTGTGAAATTCATCCAATACCTTGCGCACCCATTGAGTCTCCATTTCCTCCGCGGTACGAGGGCGGTACGAGAATTGACGCAAAAAGGGTTACTAACGGTCAAAACCGAGAGTAACCCGCAAAAAGAAAAGCACTCATAAAGAGTGCTTTAACTATAGAATGTGATTGTTTGTAATCGTTGGTAATTGGCTCTTATTTACCCAAATAGAAATGACATTCGAGATATGTTTTATCTTAAATTCTTGAGAAATTAACGAACGGCTGTTTATTACGATGAAGAGAGGTGGGCTCACCCGATAAACCGTGGGGATTCAATTTTAATATTTATCTTTGTATCATGGATACAGATGGATTATTACTTCTAGCTCAGGTTGTTTTACCAACTGACATACTAAAGCGATTTACGATAACAAAAGTTGAGTCAGATAACAGCGACATTCGTGTTTATCTTGATGAGATAACTGATGCAACCCTTTTAGAGGATTTCGACATTGAGTCTAAGGGGTTTACTGAGCCTGTTACCGTTCGTGATTTTCCTATACGTGATAAAGGGGTGGATCTGATTGTACGCAGAAGACGTTGGTGTCATAAATCAACTAACAAGTCTTTTACTCTTCCCTTTGAAGATCTTAAAGCCGAGGGTGTCCGCTATTCTAAAGAGTTTGCGGCTTTTTTAAAAGAAGTGTATGGAAACCAAACCTACGAGCTCCCGTTCGCTTGAGACCTATTATCATATCAATGGAAATACCTTTGAGAAACAGTATAAAGAGCAGCTGAGTGGCTATAGGCAGTGGTCAGAACTCTCACATGCTGACGAGTGGTTGGTGTTTCCTAAAAACCTAGGTGAAAGTATATGTATCGATGAGACCTCTTTAAGCGACGGAGAGCTGTATACAATAGTCACTAACAGAGCCTCTAGAGGCGGAAAAGGCTGTATTATTGCCATAGTACAGGGAGTTAAATCAGAAGATGTAATTAATACATTACGTTTAATCCCCTTAGAGCAGAGGGAGTTAGTAAAAGAAATAACTCTTGACTTTTCTAATGGAATGAACCTGATTGCCAGACGCTGCTTTCCAAGGGCAATAAGAACAATAGATCGGTTCCATATGCAGAAGCTGGCTTGCGATGCACTTCAAGAGATGCGCATTGCCCATAGATGGGATGCTATTAAAGCGGATAATGAGGCGCGTAATAAAGCCAAGAGTCTTGGTATAGAGTATCTACCTGCATGCTATGATAATGGAGATACGCTTAAACAGCTATTGGTTAGAAGCAGATATCTATTATATAAATCACCTGATAAATGGACACCCTCGCAGAAAAGAAGGTCAGAGATACTCTTCGAAGTCTTTCCCGATATTAGAGAAGCCTATTCACTAACACACTCACTACGACAAATATTCAGTAGAAATACTATAAAGGATGCTGCTAGGCTGTCCTTAGCCCGTTGGTATGACAAAGTAGAGAAAGCCGGCTTCAAGAGCTTTAGTATAATTGGAAACACATTGTATGAGAATAGCGAGCAGGTATTGAACTTCTTTGTCAATAGAGCTACCAATGCATTTGCTGAATCTTTTAATGCCAAAATCAAAGCTTTTAGAGCAACGTTAAGAGGAGTAATAGATATTAAGTTTTTCCTATTCAGACTTACAAAGTTGTATGCATAGTCCCCACCGTTTATCGGGTGAGCCGAGAGGTGAAGTTAAAGTATAGACAAAAAAAAAGGAGCAACGCCTT
>DKPL01000024.1:58792-72067 GCA_002471185.1 Bacteroides sp. UBA7335 | reverse complement strand
TGAAAAACACATTGCAAATGTACACCTTTAATGCTAAAATACAAACCATTAAGTCTGAAAAATATGTTATATAACATATTTTAATACTAAAAAGTGGCACTAACTAATTACTTAGTAAGTATCTATTTCATAAAACAAAGTAACCTTTGAGTATTTGTTGCCAAATATTTCAAAGGTTACACACTAACTAGTTATTGAAAACTAAATTCCTATCATTTACTATTCAGTATAATCTGCTCTTTTTTCAACCCTGGTGCAGATGCCTCAAGTACAATACTGCCAGGAGTTTGGCTTGTTTGCACGATAGCTGTGAGCTGACCGCTAAAGGCCTTCATCTGTGGCTCATGAAAAAGTTGTAAGTTAGTGGGGTCGCCATTTGCAGCGGCACGGAACTTACCAGCACCTTTTACCTTAAATTTAATATTTCGGTTATCATCAGGACAAAGGTTACCATCTTTGTCGACAACACTCACGGTAACATATGATAAATCTTTACCATCGGCTGTCAAGCCAGTACGGTCGGCTACCATTTGGATGCGAGCAGGTTGGCCAGCTGTACGAACTATTTTCTCTTCGGCAACAGTGCCATCTTGATGATAAGCTACCACTTTTACCTCGCCTGGTTGATATACAGCATCCATCCACATCAAGCGATAACGACGTTGCAATGCTAACGAGTCGGTATGCTCAATGGCTTTAGCCTCATCGGCAGTCAATTTTCGTTGTTTACCATAGCTCTTACCATTAATAAACAGCTCGGCCGAAGGGTATGAAGTGTAAACAAAAACCGGAGTAACCTCTCCTTCTCTCCCCGGGAATGTCCAGTGTGGAAGGATATGCAATGTATTGACATCTTTATTCCAAAGGCTACGATATAAGTAATAACGATCTTTAGGTAAACTTGCAAGATCGATAATACCAAAATAAGAACTATGACTTGGCCATGCATCGGTATCATAAGGCGAAGGTTCACCTAAATAATCAAAACCTGTCCAAACGAACTGTCCCATTGTCCACTGATGATCATCGGCCAAAGCAAAATCTTCATCGGGAACATTAGACCAGCTGCAATATTCTAAATCGTATGATGACGATTGATTATCATCGTACATACCATTGGCTTGTTTTACTACAGGAAATTTATAAACACCACGCGAGCTAACAGTAGATGAAGTTTCAGAACCTAGCACAATACCTTGTGGTAAAGCATTGAAAGCTTCTTCGTAACGATGCACACGATAATTAAAACCGGGAACATCGAGCATAGCAGCAAAACCGTTGCCCAATACGCAACTTACTTGATCCATACCACATGTTACAGGACGAGTTGGATCTTCGCGGTGACAGATATCTTGTAAGAAAGAGGCTACCTTATAACCTTCGGCACTACATTGTGTAGGAACTTCGTTACCTACACTCCACATTACCACACATGCATTATTACGATATTGATGCAACATATTAATCATATCGCGTTCTGCCCATTCATTAAAATATCGGTGGTAACCATTATCGCATTTGGCAATTTCCCATTCATCGAATGGTTCTACCATCATCATGAATCCCATCTCATCACAAAGCTCCACCAACTCGGGAGCCGGCATATTATGAGCAGTACGAATGGCATCGCAACCCATCTCTTTCAACATAGTAAGTTGACGGCGCAAAGCAGCAACATTGATGGCAGCACCCAAAGGACCTAAGTCGTGATGGTTACATACGCCTTGAAACTTGCGATTCTTACCATTTAAAAAGAAACCTTTATGTGCAATGACTTCGATGGTACGAATGCCGAAACGTGTAGTATAAGTATCGACCAACTCATCGCCATCGTAGATATTTGTTTCTGCCAAATACAAATTAGGCATCTCGGGCGACCATAGCATAGGCTGATCAACAATAAAGTTTTGCTCGAATGGTTTACCGTGATTTAATTGATGGGTATTATCTTGAGAGGCAACCACATTACCCGAATGATCTTTTATATTTGTGACCAAACGTAGTTTCTTACTACCTGCATTGAGTATATTTGTTTTAAGACAAACAGATGCAAAATCGCTGGAAACGTGAGGAGTTGTGATTTGTGTTCCCCATACCGGAACATGAATATCGTTGGTAGTAACCAAACGTACATTGCGGTATAAGCCAGCACCAGGATACCAACGCGATGACTGAGGACGATTTTCTAAACGAACCGCCACTACATTCGACACCCCATTGGTATTTAAAAATGGAGTTATATCTACATGAAACGAGTTATAACCAAAAGGCCAGAAACAAGCTTCTTGACCGTTTACGTAAACTTTTGCCTCGCTCATGGCTCCATCAAATATCAATGTTGCCTTTTGATGGGCAGGAACATCAATGCTGGTACGATACCAACCGGTACCCACATATGGCAAACCACCGGTACGACCTGTTTTAACAGATGCTGCCGTTTCGAAATTTTGTGTTACGGCTACATTTTGCAAATCATTATCGCGACTAAAAGGTCCATAAATAGACCAATCGTGAGGAATCGTTACCAACTCCCATGATTTATCATTAAAAGAGGGCGATTCGGCACCTTGAGGGTCACCTTTTGTAAACTTCCAATTCTTTTCGAGTAATATCTCAGAGCGATTGGCATGCGCAAACATGCCAATCATTACAGTCAAGATAAGGGTTAATTTTCTCATCAAATATATTATATTAATCCTACTTATTATTTATTATTTATTTGAAAGCATCCAAAGCACTTGTTGGGCGACCTTGCAAATCGAATGCACCGAGCATATATGCTTCCCAACCATTATAGGCCTGTGGTTCCCAGTAAAATATGCCCAAACATTGAGGTATCGATTGAGTAGCCGTTAACAATTTAGTCAAGAATTGATTACACACCACATCAAGATTCCAAGGCATTCCTACTTCGCATATCATTATTTCGCTTCCGTATTGCTCAATCATCGCATTAATATTAGCCAAACAATCATTGGTCATTTGTTCCCAATTATCCTCTTGCGGATAAAGCGACATACCAATTACATCCCACTTAGCACCATTGGTTTTCAAACCATCAAACAACCAACGATACAAACCAAGATCTTCGCCCGACTGAAGGTGAACAATCACTTTAGCCAATGGAAATACTTCCTTCACTGCATCATAACCCGAATTATTCAATTCAGCATATTGAGCCATATTCTCAGATGCTTTACCATCGTCCCAAAGCATACCGTTACCGGTTTCGTTGCCAACTTGAACCCACTCTGGTGTAATATTGTGTGCTTTCAATGTAGAAAGTACTTCGGTAGTATGATCGGCCACCGCTTGCTTTAACTCTTCGAATGAGTAGTTAGCCCAAGCAGCCGGCTTTGTTTGCTGTCCCGGGTCGGCCCATGAGTCGCTGTAATGAAAATCAATCATCAAACGCATGCCCAAGTTGTTGGCACGAATTGCTTTCGAAAGCATATCGTTTACATTGTTCCATCCATTAACCGGATCAACCCATACACGCAAGCGAATAGAGTTCATACCCAAGTCGCGAAGGAGTGTCATACACTCCGTTTCGCGTCCGTTGCTATTGTAAAACTTAATATCATTTCTCTCCATCTGAGTCAACCAGCTTACATCTGCCCCCTTAGCAAAGCCTGTCATATCGTAAGTAGGTTGTTCTGGAAATGTTATTTTATTGTCATCATCATTGCATGCACTCATACCGATAACAGTTAGTGCAGCGATTAATATATGTTTTAATTTCATCATCTTTCTATTATTGTGTTATTGCATAAGTACCCTTCACTAAATCTACTGTCAAAGTATATGTGCCGGGAGTTAATTTTTGATCATCGGTTATACCATCATTGCCTTTATAATAAAGAACACCTTCGGAACCTCCAAATGATGTATTCCAATCGCCATTAAAGAGATAAAGTTTGAATCCCCATGCAGAGGCTTTAGTGATGGTAATACTTCCGGCAAATACCCCCGTTACATCCGTTGCTTCTAAAGCAGAGAATGAATCCCAGTTATCGTTTAAGCCAGAGTAATAAATTACATCTTCTAATTGTGTAGTTTGATAGGTCAACGCCTTTAGCGATACATCAAAAAGATACAATCCTTGAGCAGGAGCAGGAATATTACCTCCCTCTCCATTCAACTCCATAGTACCTGCAGCAGCATCACCACTTACATAAGTAAATTTGTTATTCCAATCGTATGCTTCTTTATAAATTGAATATCCCCACTCTGAAGCAGAATAAGCAACACCTGCATATGTTTGGTTATCTTCATGATATAATCTTAATTGATTATCGAATGTCCAGCCATGAAGTAAATCATCAATACCAGAAAGATAGATAATAGTAGGTATTGGTTCAGGAAGTACTTCTGCAGCTGTAACTTTTGCAATGATATTGCGCGAATCACTCAAATCTAACACCAACATCACCTCTCCGGTTTGTGGAACGTTTACTGAAATAGATCCACCTGCTTGTCCATAAACAATTTCATTTCCCGATTGATAAAAAGCTACAGGAGTAGAAATAGCAGCATCATCGTCGGTACCGGTTGCATAATCGTATTGCTTACCTATGCCCGATATATTAACAGTGATTGAGCCAGTTGATTGAGCCTCGAAAGTATACATCCATTTGTCGTTTTGACGGTCGAATGTCATTTCACCTTCTATTGAACCGGTTACTTGCAATGAAGGGATATAAAGTGCCGACCACACTTTTTTGGGTGTATTAACTTCTACAAAATAACAACCAGTCATCCCAGGAAACCAATAATTGAATTTAGAATCATCCGACGACATCAAGAAAGGCGTACCATCTACACCATCATTACCCCAAATAAGTCCATCACCTTCGCGCAAGTAATAATTATACCACGAAGTAACGCCCATAAACCCGGTATAAACACCATTAGACTCGGAAGAATATAAAAGTTTGCCGGTTTCATCGCCATCAGCATTCAATACAGTACCGATAGACATATCAATAAAGTAAGAGGTAATATTAACCACCTCAACATTGCTATAAACAGGGTCCATATTATTGCCTGCAGTTCCTGCAATTCTGAAATATACAGGTGTTTCTTCATTAGGATTTAAGCCGATGTTTTTAGCGACTGCATTCAACTCAGCTCCAGTAAACGCTCTCGAAAGTGAAGCCTCGTTCAGTTCATGAACATTTGTCGAGAAATCGGCCGATGGCGCTATTTGCATTACTTGTTTAGTAATATTGGGAGCCGCTACATTAGGATCGCTTGTAATCAAAGCATCACGAGTCCATGCCAAAGAAAGCACGATATCTTTGCTTTGCTCAATCGATAATACAACTTTTGATTGAGTAGCCGTAAGCTTACTCTCTGTAAGTCCGCTTAAGTATATTGTATCGCCATCTTTATCGCAGGCAGTAAAGCCCAGGATAACGACAAGCATGAATAAAATCTTAGTTATTGTTTTCATATCCATATATCAGATTAATAGTTATCATTATATAGGTTGGGGTTCGCAGTTAAATCAGAAGCAGGAATTGGATAGATATTATATTTGCTATCAACTGCTGCACCCGCTTTCACGCCTCCTTTCCATTGCCATAGGTAAGAGTTAGTTGTAAACTTGTCGTAACGAACAAGGTCGGTACGGCGAGTGCCTTCCCAATAAAGCTCACGAGCACGTTCATCTAAGATGAAGTCGGGTGTCATTTCGCTATCGGCTATATTGCCACTGCTATCACCAAAAGCACGTTGACGAAGTTCGTTTACATAACCTAATGCTACCGCACGGCTACTTCCTGAACCACCACGCACTACAGACTCCGCCAACATTAAGTAAACATCGGCCAAGCGGAACAAAGGCCAATCGGTATTAACACCCCCTACTACAGTATTTGAAGCTGCCTCACCCAAATCGGTAAGGTTAGTCCATTTCTCTACCATATAACCGTTAGATTGATTATCAATGATATCTAAATACTGTGATTGACCCTCGGTGAAAAACATTCCACGCTTATCGTTTTCATTAAACAAAGCAGGCACTTCGCCGCGAATACGAAACATACCCCATGCACTTGTTACACCATATTTCTCAGGTTTTTGATAATCGGATGTATTGCTCACAGCGCCACAAATAACATAGGTTGTTGCCCCCCATGAAACAGAATGTTCACTATCAACCGGTAAAGGAAAAATGATTTCGTTTGTGCGCAAATGATTGTCAGCATTGAAAAGTTTGGCATATTCCGATTCGATAGTATACCCCTCTGCAATGGCTTTTTGAGCAGCTGCAATACATTCGGTGTAATATTCTTTACCTGTATAAACTTTACCATTCAAATAAAGTTTCGCAAGAAGAGCATAAGCAGCTGCCTTGGGAGCACGACCATACTCTACTTGTGTGCGAGAAAGTAAATCAGCATCGATGTCCTTCAACTCACTTTCGATATAATCGAAAACTTGTTTGCCTGTATAACGAGGAGGTAAAAATGCACCTACTGGATCGTTTTCGGTTACAAAAGGAATGTTGCGAAAAAGGTCTAACGCATGAAAATACGATAATGCACGCAAAAAACGAGCTTCGGCACGATAGCTACGAATATCAGCTTGTTCTGCATCAGTAAATTTAGAGATTTGACCTTCACCTGCATTACGAATAAACTCATTGCAAAGAGCTATTGTATAGTAAATGCGGTAATACATATCGGATACCCAAGTATCGTTTACATCCCATGATAAGAAAGTTAGATTACGTACATTATCACCTTCGAGCCATGTAGAAGCCAACTCATCGGTTCCACATTCTTGCAAGTTGAAATAACAACGCATATAATCTTGACCATTATTACTTTCTATATCAGGATTTCCTCCTTTGTCTTGCCCGATCAGAACAAAGGAGCCATACAATTTGGCTAATACGCTTTTATAATTGGCTGCAGTAGCATATACATCGGCCGATGTAGTATCGTTATGAGGCATCTGATCTAAATCGTTCACACATGAGGTGAAGAGTAGAGTGCCTAATAAAACTGCAATTGATAATATCTTTTTCATCTTATGGTATAGTAATTAAAAGGTTTAAAATTCGAATCCTAAACTAAGAGAATAGGTGCGTGGACGTGGATAGAATGAAACATCCATACCATTAGGTACTTCAGGGTCAACACCACTATATTTAGTAATTGTAAATACATTCTGTACCATAGCACTAACATTCAATCCGAAGTATTTAGTGATACGTCCAAAGTTATAGTTCAATGTCAAGTTATCCATTTTCAAGAATGAAGCATTCTCAATATAGTGGTCTGACAAATATTGACGGTTTTGGAAGTTAGTTTCAAGATAGCTTTTATGTAAATTGTTTAACTGGTATGAGTTATAACTTACTGTACTCCAAGCACCAGCATTCATAGCCATACCATTGTATACATAGTTACCAATATTTCCACGAAGACTTGTACTCAATGTCCAGTTCTTATATCGTAATGAAGTACTTAAACCCAAGATATAATCGGGAGCTGGAGAGTGATAGCGGTATAAATCAGAAGAGTTGATAACACCATCATTATTCAAATCGGCATAAGCACCTTCAACAGGCTTACCTGTTGTTTCATCATACAATTGTTTGTAAACGTAAAACATATAAGGAGCATATCCTTCGCTCAATACTTGGAATTGGTATCCGTCGATACTTGGTCCTACTAATGTATTGGTTGTATTATTGCCTTTGTTCAATGAAAGATTCTTTACCTTCATTTTTTGCCATGTCATATTGAAACTTACATTCCATGTCCAATCGTTGGTACGAATAGGTACTGCATTTAAGGTAAGTTCTACCCCTTTGCTATCTACATTACCTACGTTAGTCAGAATGGTTTTATTGAAGTTTGTTCCTGCAGGTGCTGGAACAGTTGCCAATAAATCTTTTGTTTGGCGTGTGTAATAATCAAAACTACCGCTCAAACGGTCGTCCCATAAACCAAAGTCGAAACCAACATTCCACGAAGTCGTTGTTTCCCATTTCAAATTCGACACATATGCTTGTGGACGGTAAGTGGGTATAAATTGATCGCCGAATTGTACATAAGCACCATTTTGGCTATAAGTATATACAGGTAGATAATTGTAATTTCCGATACCATCTTGCTGACCGGTTTTACCATAGCTACCACGAATCTTTAAATTGGTTAGTACCGCGTTATCTTTTAAGAAAGCCTCTTCGCTTACACGCCATGCCAAAGCCACTGATGGGAAAGTACCCCAACGATTTTCTTCGCCAAAACGAGAAGTTCCATCACGACGCACTGTAGCAGTCAACATATAACGTGAATCGAATGTATAGTTCAAACGGGCATAATATGATAGTAATACGTGACGTTGATCAGTTGCCGCCGAGGTACTTTGTAGTTCGCCAAGACTGTTATATTCATTATAAATAGGACTTGTAGATTTCCAATATTGATAATCGTAACCTACGGTAGCTTCAATGCTACTTTTGATAGGAAGAATATAGTTGTTGTAATTTAAGTAAGTTGTTAACAATTTATTGGTATTTTTTTGAGGACCATAGCTATAATCGCGGCCGCCCGACGTATAGTACTGCATTGCTTCGGCAGGTACATAGTTTTTGCCTTTTCCTTCGGCATAATCGTAACCCAAAGTAGCATGAAACTTCAACTCGGGTAAGAAGTGCATTGTATAATCTACATCAACATTACCAATGATACGTTTTACCTTACTAGTTGCTTTGTTTTGTTCGATATATCCCAATGGGTTTAATACCGCACCATTAACAGGTGCTCCTAAATTGTCGACAGCCTCGTTATAGCCTCCAAACATATCATTGCCCGAATACACAGGAATAGTAGGGTTGTAGGTTGATGCTGCCCAAATGGCGCCTGTAGATCCAAAGCGATTGTTATTCAGCGACCCTTTAGCGATGAAATTGAACTTTAAATAATCGTTGAAGAACGAAGGAGATAGTGTTAAACTAGCGGTGTAACGCTCTACATTATCAGTCTTTAAAAGTCCATTTTGATTGTAATATCCTAATGAAACGCGAATAGGAAGATTCTTAGCCAACTTGCCCGAAAGACTTAAACTATTATCAGTTCCGAAAGCGGTATGATAGATCTCGTCGTTCCAATTTGTGTTTGAGTTGCCCAACAATGATTTTTGTGCATCGTTTCCTTTTGCATTTACCACATCGATAAACTCATTACGCGACAACATATCGGGCAATGTAGTACGAGTTTGCACAGAGTTAGTAGTGCTAAAGCTCGCCTTTAATCTATCGCTCGTTCCTTTTTTAGTTGTAATGATGATTACCCCATTTGATGCACGCGATCCATAGATAGCAGTCGATGAAGCATCTTTCAAAATGGTCATACTCTCAATATCGTTAGGGTTAATCAAAGCCAAAAAGTTTCCAGTATTACCACTGATACCACCACTTTCTAAAGGTACACCATCCAATACAATTAACGGATCGTTGCTTGCATTCAATGAAGCACCGCCACGAACACGTATGGTGCTACCGGCAGTTGGTGAACCACTATTTGACATGATTTGTACACCCGAAACTTTGCCGTTTATCAACTGTTCGGGAGAAGAAACCAACCCTGTATTAAAATCTTTTGAACTTACGTTGGCTACCGAACCCGTTAAGTCACTTTTACGTGTTGTACCATACCCAATCACAACCACATCGCTCAACATCTGAACATCGTTTGCTAATTGAACGTTTAACACATTTCCCGCAGGAACTGGTACGGTTTTAGATTCGTAACCTACATAAGAGAAAATAAGTTCTGTAACCCCATCAGGCAAAGCAAGCGAATAGTTTCCGTCGAAATCGGCAATGGTTCCTGCAGAAGTTCCTTTTGCTAAAATACTTGCACCAATAAGTGGCTCTTTTTGGTCATCAATTACTTGACCTTTAATGATTCTTCCAGTAGTTTGTGCAACTACAGAAAGTGATCCGCATAGGAATGTGCATAGTAAAATTAAAATTACTCTTACACATGGCATTAGCATTTTACGTTTCATAAACTTGTTGTTTTAAATGGTATTCTTTTAATGTTAGTCTTAGATTTCAGTTAATCAGTCCAACCAGATAGTATTTATATTTATCTCGGGTGAATCTGTGTTGAGTTCAAAAAACTCAATGTCGCTATGGTTGAATGCCACCTCATCTTTAGTTTCGAACCATTGAGATAAGAAATCAGGATAAGCATATGGCACCAAAGCTGTGCGTGTTTGTTGTAATGTATGTAGCGGTATCTCAATCAAAACACCCATACAATCATCATTCGTTACAATATATTGGTTAGATAAATAGGTAATTCCATTGGTGGTAATAAAACCTACGTTCATATTCGTTGGAATAGAAGTTAAGCGCATATATAACGATTGAGCATTTTGAGTTTTCTGATGGCGAGCATTCACCACATCCCCCACAAATTTGCGCAACACAAATAGGTTTTCAGCATTGTTATTATCAAACCTCACTTTATATACCGGTAGCTGCATTGGGTCTGTTGCATCTATTTGTTGTACTACATTTTCCCACTTTGGCAAACAGTAAGTATCCATTCGATCATTAGGATTAGCAGCGGTAAACAGTAAGATTGGGGTTTGAGCCACACAAAGAGGAGTTGTCCAAAAACTGGTGTGAGTATAGTTCCAATCCAATGGGTTACCAATAACACCTTGTGCGTAACCCAACGATAATGTATTCATATCATTGTTACCTGGAAATGTTTGCATTTTAGCATCGTTAGCAACAATAATATTGTATTTAAAATTGTCGCCTTGAAGCTCATTGATTGGAATTTCGGCCCGATACGTATAGCCCTTTACACGATTCATTTTATAAGATGGATTGTGAGTGTTCCAGAAAGATACTTTATCGGTAAAAATCCAAACTGAATCGGGCATTTGTGGTCCTACAATAGTAGCTTCAACAAATAAGGGTTCATCTTTTTCGGCCATGGTTGCTGCTGTATGCGCAATGGCATAGTTAGTAGAAACCGATGGTGTAGGTGCTACATACTCGCCTAATAAAATATGATTCCATTTTTTATCGGCAGTCCATAACTGTTTCGATTTAGACTTTACGCTTTGCAATATATATACTCCCGGCTCTAAAGTCGGAATGGTGCCATCTATTGAAGTTGTATTACGATGATTATCTTTATTAATTCCCGAAACGGTAAATTGACTTCCTAAATCAGGCAGGTTTAATATCATATCCCATTTGCCATTGACAATACGCACTACTTCTTTATCTAATGAAGGTTTAGCAAAAGGATCGTTCACCACTACAGCATCGGGCATTACTTCTAATCGCCATACCCCTTTATCGAGTTGGTCGATAAAATAAGCGCCCGTTCCTTCGTATTTCACTAAAGGCGATTCACCACAACCAGCAACAGCCACTAATTTGTTGGCAGATTTGGGTTGAGTTGAAGTAGAATTACTATAAAAATATTTAGTTGTACTATTCAGTTCGCTTAAATCTTCGTTATGACTTACTCTAAAATCGCCAAACAAGGTATCGGCTGGATAAACACCATAATCTTGTCCGCGTTTGACTTGTTGTGCTACTTCAGCAGCAATTTTCATGCCGATTGCTTTGCCAGGAGTATATGCCAAGTTTAAATAGTGAGTTTGATATTCGGTATTGCCATAAGCCATATCAATAGGATCGTATGTAAACTGTGTTACCCATTGAAAACCAGCTTTGCGGAAGGTACGAGCAGTAGCCGGAAATAAATAGGTAGCCAAATTATCGGCTGGATCGTATTCGTAAATCAACTTTGCTTTGGTATCGAATCCTTTCACATGGCTAAATGGAATATGATAGGCATCGATGTAAGGCAAAAAATTGCCACGGCGAGTTTGACCACCCACCAAACCCAACGGATACCATTGGTAAGTTGTACCGTGAATAGGAGTATCGTAATAAGCAGCAACAACATACTGATTATGACTTACATTATAAAAAATAGGCTTTGTATTGCCGGTTGCATTGATCGACGACAACATTTGATTGATATATGATTTCACGTCATCTTCGGTACCACTATGACAAGGCTCGTTATTAATCTCGAATCCTACTATGTATGGATCTTCTTTATAGGCCTTACCTGTATAAGGATTGACATGACTCACTAAATCGTTTAAATACTTTGATTGTGCCTTTATGGCTTTAGGATTAGAATGAATATCACACTTATCATATAAATAAGCAAAACCATTTGTCTGGATATTACGCTCTGGATATCCATTACCAAAGTTGGTTTGTGCTGTAATCAAGGTATAAATGCCTCGTTCTTGAAGCTGGGCAATCAAGTAATCCAACAATTCCATATGATGATTGTTAATAAGATTACCTTCGTTATCCGAAACTTCAACATCCCATATATGAATGCGATATGCATTGACCCCTAAACGACTGATATGATATACATCACGATCGATAGCAGCTTTATGATCAATGTTAAAATAATCTATCACACGATAAGCATGTGCAAAGGGTAGAGTATAATTTACACCATAAAAGGGAGCCTCTTTATGCGAGTCATTCCAGCGCATCACACCTGCTTTATCTACATATACCTGTGGTACATGCTTTGCATTCATGTGAATAAAATTAGTTAGCAGTAAAAAGACAATAAGTAGGTATTTCATACTGGTTGATGTTTCTCTTGGTTTAAAGTTGTAACACAAATGTAATTTATACCAATATCATATTAAAGTACATATCGGACATAAACAAACAATATTTGGACACGCAGCAAAACGAGTCATACTTAAATATATATCAAGTATTTACAAAATTAAAAAATCTTGTAAATAGACGCATTAATAGATAAAACAAGTGTTATTCGAAGTATTAATCAGAAGGCTTTAGTGTTATCAATATCTATAAACTGCTTAGGAGTTTTTCCAAATTTTGATTGAAAACACTTTGAAAAATAAGAATGGTTAGAGAATCCTACCATATACATCACCTCGGCTACGGTGAACTTTTTCTGCTCAAGAAGCATAGCAGCTTTTTTCATACGAATGGATTTTATATAGTCCACCGGGGTTTCTCCAGTAAGTTGTTTTAGCTTACGATAGAGTTGCTTATTGTTTATATTTGAGATTGTAGATAAAGCATTTACATTGAGATCTGAATCATCAATATGTTCTTCGATTATATTGGTGATATCAATCAAAAACTGCTCATCGTACGACATTGCCTCAATAGTTTGAGGAGTTTGAATAATCTCAATACGCGTT
>DKPL01000024.1:55145-58611 GCA_002471185.1 Bacteroides sp. UBA7335 | reverse complement strand
GTTTTCGCTTCGATAGTTTCTTTAATATTTAAAAGTTGATTGATTCGCGAAAGCAATAAATCGTGATCGAATGGTTTTGCAATAAATGCATTAATCTGCTGGCGAATACTTTCCAACTCAGTTTGTTTATCATCTTTTCCGGTTAAAAGAATAATTGGAATGGTAGAGGTTGGAACATGCTTGCGTATGTTGCGTGCCATTTCCATACCATCCATAATGGGCATCATATAATCGGTCACAATTAAATCGGGATGTAATTCTGTGCAAAGCGCTAAGCCCTCTTGTCCATTTCCTGCAATTTTATAACGATATTGTTTGCCTATAATAGATGCTACTAATTGGGCTACTTCGTTATTATCTTCAACAACCAAAATCAGTGGTTTTGCTTCATCAGCTGGTTGGTTTACATCACTTTGTTTATTCAATTCATTGACCGAACATTCCGAATTAGGCAATGCATTGATATTAGATTCAACCACATCCGAACCGGTTTGTGGAGTAACGGGCAATGAAACCCTAAATGTAGTTCCGGAGTTCTCTTTCGAATCGACAGCTACAATTCCTCCATGGAGCTCGGTATATGTTTTCACTAAATAAAGACCAATACCTGTACCCTCTTTCTTACCCTTTGTTAGAGATGACTGGAAAAATCGTTGAAATACATATGGCAATTCTTGTTGTGGAATACCGATTCCCGAATCGACTATGGTGATATTCAACTGATTGCCTTCTACATTTAATTTTAATTGTATATTGCCACCATCAGATGTATATTTAAAAGCATTCGATAAGAGATTGCCTATTATTGACTCCCACTTAATTAAATCAATATCGGCATAAAACTGATGGTAATTAGATTGAAACTCGAACGATATATTGCGTTCTTTAGCCGTTTCTTCAAAACCATCGAAGATAGATTTTACATAACTTACCATATCAATATGAGAAAGTATCAATAGGTTATTAGCTTTATTATCGATACGATTAATGTCCACTATTTGATGAATCAAAGCATTAAGTTTAATGGCATTTCTTTGCACGTCTTCGAGTCTACGCTTGTCTTTACCATTTTTTTGTTCAGCTATCATTTTGCTGATAGGTGCAATAACCAAACTTAATGGGGTCTTAATATCGTGCGACAAATTGGCTAAGAATTCCATCTTTTGTTTAGACTGTTCGAGAATTTGTGCTTTTTCCTTTCGTTCATAAAGCAAACGATTACGCATACGGAAAAACGATATCGTCCAAATAGTGATGGTAATCAAAATCAATGCATAGATTATACGTGCCCAAGTACTTGCATACCAAGGTGGAGTAATATGAATATCGAGTGAATACTGATTATCGGTTGGTTTGCCATCACTACCCAACTTACTAATAATTAATGTATAATCGCCAGGAATCAAATTATTGTATTGTATTTGATTGGTGTTGCTTGCCAATACATTCCATTGTTCATCAAGTCCAGATAGTTTATATACAAACGAATTCTTCTTTTCCAAATCGTAAGGCAAATCGGTAAATTGTACTCCAATATTATTTTGGTTATATTTTAAATCGACATGGTTTGTTCGACGAATGCTTCCGTTAATAGGAATAAGTGATTCGTTATTGATTAAAATATCAGTCAATAATATAGGACGATCAAGCGAAGTAAGTTGAGACACCATAGGAGTTGTAGTAGCAAAACCATCTACCCCACCCAACAACACTTTTTGATGAGTTGTATCGTAAAACAAACTGGTGAATTGCATATCACTCAAGTTTAAACGATTTACTACGTTGTTTTTTTTATTTACTACATAAACACCATCGGTAGTAGATACCCATATATAATCGTCAACTTCTTCCATGGCAAGTACACCCTGATTATTTACAGGACCTGTGGAGATATCATCAATTTTATGAGTTGTAGGATGAATTCTCAAAACACCACCTCTATAGGCTCCCCATATGAATCCGTCTTTATCACACATAAGTGTACTCAACGTTTGACTAGGTAATTCTATAGTTGTTATATCACCGGTTCGAGGGTTGATTTTTTGTATTGATTTATTATAGAACAACACCCAGATATTGCCTTGCTGATCGCCAACCAATTGATTTACATTCAAATCGGCTAACCCTTCTTTACTCAAATAATGTATATCGGCTTGGTATTGACCATCCGATTGAATAAGTTTTTCCTTATCAACTGCAAAAACACCTCCTAAATAGGTTGCTATCCATAAACGATTGTGATTATCTTCGTATATTTGATAAGCCCAATTTGAGTTATGCAAACCTGTTTTATCGGTAATACTATAAGCTTTAAATTGTTTTTTAGCTAAATCGAAACGATGAATGCCACCATCTGTAGCAATCCATATTACTCCATCTTTATCTTCAAATATATCGCGAATTCTATTATGGGCAATAGGATATAGGCGATCGTTCATCTTAAACCAAATAGCCTTTTGTCCTTTCAACATCTCTTCGTTAAACATTAACAAACCATTGGTTCCGCCGAACCAATAGGTGCCATGTGAATCTTTATACATGACATGAAACTGATTACCATCACCCTTGCCCGTAAGCTGCGTGATAGGAGTGAAATTGAATGTAGTATTGTTTTTGGCTAAAGATATTCCATGATCGGTACCAATCCAACTGTTACCATCTTTGTCAGTATAAACACCCCAAATTATATTATTAATCAACGATTGTGCATTACGTGAATCATGAGTAACGTGTGTTAGAGTACCTTCATCATCGTATACATACAAACCATTGTCGGTACCTACCAAAAGTTGGCGATCCTTATCGAAAGCGAGCGATTTGACCGACAAATCATCGAACGAAGGAATTGCTTTAAATTGGTTAATCGTAGGATAATATTGTAATAACTCTCCTTCCATTCCAATCCAAATACAATTTCTTATAGAATCGTTAAGTAATGTATTTATAAATTGATTGCTTTTATTATTTGCCCTGCGGCTTATATTGATTTGTTCGAATCGCTTATCCAATATATTATATTTACACAACCCATTATAGGTACCTATATATATACCAGCAGCATTATCATAAGCAATAGAGTAAACCGCTTGATGTGGAATATCATTTCTGCTATTGCCTGATAAATTGTAAATCTGTTTTGTTGGGAGATGATAAATATAAAGTCCATTTAAAGTTCCAATCCATAAATTATCATTATGAAGAGTCATAGCACGGATGTTCTTCGGAAACTTAACATTAATTTCTTCATAACAATCGGTAGAGGTATTATATATCAGAATACCATTATCGCTACCCAAATATAAATAATAGGGAGAAACAAATACACCCGTATGAATTCGTGTATGCTCTATGGAGTCGGTTCGATAATGTGACTGAAAGGTATAGCCATTGTAGCTATACAAACCTTGATCAGTACCCATCCACATTAATCCTTGCGCATCTTGTAGAAAATATTCAATGGCAGATT
>DKPL01000024.1:54615-54973 GCA_002471185.1 Bacteroides sp. UBA7335 | reverse complement strand
TGTTTAGATCTCAGAAAATATTCAATGGCAGATACTTCTGAACTTGGATTTATGTTTTGTAGGAGTTGATAACTATTTTTCTGAGCCATAGTTATATGGCACGATAAACAGAAAAACAGTAATGTTGCGTATATATATTTTAGAAATAGAGCCAAAATGTATAATGTATTAGATATGAAATCGATATAATTCCATCGCAAAGGTCGGAGTTTCATTTCAAAAATAGCGGCTTTTAGTCTATTATTAAAGAATTTACGTGATTTTTCATACATTTTCTGAGATCTAAACAATAATAAGAATATGAAAAGGAGAGTTTAGAGCAAAAAAAAAGGAGCCACGCCTGACTCCAACCTTTGTT
>DKPL01000024.1:17685-54444 GCA_002471185.1 Bacteroides sp. UBA7335 | reverse complement strand
ATGAAAAACACATTGCAAATGTAAGGGTATATTTCGAACAAGCAAAAAATGGACAAGCTATTAGCTGTTTTATAACATATTTTAATCGTTTAGTTTCTATTTCAAAGTTTCATTAATCATATTGCAAATAAAATGTACATTTTGAGAATAATAAGACGCATTATTAACTATTTTTGCATCCACAAAAATCATAATAATATTTTAAAATAAATGAAAAAGGTATTATTTGTGACTATTATGATCACAATAATGTTGGCTGGTTGCTCACCAACAAACAAGAATCAAGAAGCAACTAACACTGTCGAAACACACGTACTTCACGCATCTGACGTAGATTATCTTACGCCCGATTCAGTTATTACCATTCTAAAAATGGGAAATATCGATTTTGTTAATAAACACATACGCAACAGAGATGCAATGGCTCAATTAGTAGAATCGGCAGAAGATGGGCAACATCCATTGGCTATTATTCTTTCGTGTATTGACTCACGTGTACCAGTAGAAATTATCTTCGACAAAGGTTTAGGTGATATCTTTGTAACTCGTGTAGCTGGTAATATTGTAAACCCAGACATTTTGGGAAGTATGGAATACGCTTGCGAACACTCTGGCTCTAAAGTAGTGGTGGTGCTAGGCCATGAATGTTGTGGTGCGGTACACTCTGCATGCGAAGGCGTGCAAGCAGGCAATATGACCGAGATGCTTGCCAAAATACAACCGGCAATAGATAGTTGTTACAATGAGCAAGCCGACAAACATTCTGCTGACTTCCAAAACAAAGTAGTTTATAGAAATGTAAACAACATGGTGAACCGTGTGCGCCAAGAAAGTGAAATTCTGGCCGAGCTAGAGCACGAAGGAAAAATCAAGATTGTAGGTGCTGTGTTCAACCTACACACGGGTGTTGTTGAGTTTATCTAAAAGCTAGCTTAAAAACATTAAAAAAGTTCACTTATATACTTAACATGACCTACTGTATATTAGGTATAGTGAAAACATCATATTACATTAAAAAGCCTCATATTACTTTCGTGATATGAGGCTTTTAATTATCTATCAATAGATGAAGCGCTAATTACTCTTCGTCCATCAAAATATCTAAGATTTGGCAAGCTGCTTTAGCAACCGGAGTACCAGGACCAAAGATGGCAGCCACACCCGATTGATACAAGAAGTCGTAATCTTGTGCAGGAATTACACCACCGGCTATCACGATGATATCTTCGCGACCAAGTTTCTTCAACTCTTCGATAATCTGTGGAACCAACGTTTTATGTCCGGCAGCCAAAGAGGAAACACCTACTACGTGCACATCATTTTCGACAGCCTCACGAGCCGCTTCGGCTGGAGTTTGGAACAATGGTCCCATATCTACGTCGAAACCACAATCGGCATAACCCGTTGCTACTACTTTGGCACCACGGTCGTGACCGTCTTGTCCCATTTTGGCAATCATGATACGAGGTTGACGACCTTCCTTCTTCGCAAACTTCTCGGTTAGCTCGCAAGCCTTACGGAAGTCACTATCATTTTTACTTTCTGATGAATACACGCCTGATATTGTTCTGATTATTGCTTTATAGCGACCTACAACTGTTTCGCAAGCCAATGAGATTTCGCCCAATGTAGCGCGTACACGAGCAGCCTCTACGGCTAGTTCAAGCAAGTTTCCTTCGCCAGTTTCTACACACTTCGTGATTGCTTCAAGAGCTAAGTCAACTTCAGCTTGATTGCGACCGGCTTTCAAACGTTCCAAGTTTTCGATTTGCTCTTTGCGAACAGCAGTGTTGTCTACCTCAAGAATATCGATTGGATCTTCTTTTTCGAGACGATATTTATTCACACCTACAATGGTTTGTGTGCCGCTATCAATACGAGCTTGAGTACGAGCAGCAGCTTCTTCGATACGCATCTTAGGAAGTCCGGTTTCGATAGCAAGTGCCATACCTCCAAGTTTCTCAATCTCTTGAATATGTTCCCAAGCTTTGTGAGCCAATTCGTGAGTCAAGTTCTCTACATAATAAGAACCACCCCATGGATCAACGTTCTTACATACATAAGTTTCTTCTTGAATATAGATTTGAGTATTACGAGCAATACGAGCCGAGAAATCGGTAGGAAGAGCGATAGCTTCATCCAAAGCATTGGTATGCAACGATTGAGTATGTCCCAATGCAGCAGCCATTGCCTCAATACACGTACGACCTACGTTGTTGAATGGATCTTGCTCAGTAAGCGACCATCCTGAAGTTTGCGAGTGAGTACGCAATGCCAATGATTTAGGGTTCTTAGGATTGAATTGTTTTACAATCTTAGCCCAAAGCATACGAGCAGCACGCATCTTAGCAATCTCCATAAAGTGGTTGGTACCAATAGCCCAGAAGAATGACAAACGTGGGGCAAAAGCATCAATATCGATACCTGCTGCAGTACCTGCACGCAAGTATTCAAGACCATCGGCAAGTGTATATGCCAACTCAATATCTGCAGTAGCACCTGCTTCTTGCATGTGGTATCCAGAGATAGAAATAGAGTTGAACTTAGGCATCTTTTGAGAGGTATATTCAAAGATGTCAGAGATAATCTTCATTGAGAATGCAGGTGGGTAGATGTATGTATTACGCACCATGAATTCTTTCAAGATATCGTTTTGGATAGTACCAGCCATCTCTTCCAATTTAGCACCTTGCTCAAGTCCGGCATTGATGTAAAAGGCCATAACCGGAAGCACAGCACCATTCATTGTCATAGATACTGACATCTTATTCAATGGAATACCATCGAACAAAACTTTCATATTTTCAAGCGAACAGATAGATACACCCGCTTTACCTACGTCACCAACCACACGTTCATGATCGGGGTCGTAACCGCGGTGCGTAGCCAAGTCGAATGCAACAGAAAGACCTTTCTGTCCGGAAGCAAGGTTACGACGATAGAAAGCATTTGATTCTTCGGCAGTAGAGAATCCGGCATACTGACGGATCGTCCAAGGACGAAGTGTGTACATCACTGAGTAAGGGCCACGCAAGTAAGGAGGAAGCCCCGCAGCATAATCTAAATGCTCCATACCTTCCAAATCTTCCTTGGTATAAACAGGCTTCACAGCAATGTGTTCGGGAGTTTCCCAATTGGCAGCTACTCCGTTAGCCTTTTGCCATTCAGCACCATTGACAGGCTGAAATGCTGCATATATATCTAAGTTTTTAAAATCTGGTTTCATGTTCTTAATTTACGATTAAACGAATAATGAATTACTTACTTCAAAAGTTTAGCGTTAAGATCTTTCAAAGTTTCCAATACGTTGACACGTACATGGATGAAGTTTTCAATACCGGCAGCTTTTAGTTCATCGGTACATTCAGGGTTACCTGCAACGATAAACACAGCACGCCCATCTACTGCTTTGAATGCAGGAATAGCGTATTGAGCATATTCATCATCGCTCGAGCAAAGCACCACAACATCGGCATTGGCAGCCATAGCAGCTTCAACTCCGGCTTCAACAGTTTCGAATCCTAAGTTATCAACAACTTCGTATCCGGCACAACCAAGGAAGTTGCAAGCGTATTGAGCACGCGCCTGACGCATAGCTAAATTACCAATAGTCAACATAAATGCTTTTGGACGTTTGCCAGATGCTTCTGTTTGAAGACGAAGTGCTTCGAACTGACTTGCTGCACGCTCAAAGTTAAGCGTATCAACATCTTTCTCGCAAGTATCATTACCACCACAGCAACATTTAGCTTCGATAGGACGTTTTTCGCCAGCCACCTCTGTGAAGTTAGGATATTGGTTTGTACCCAATAATATTTCGCGACGTTGAGCCACCGCTTTATGACGCGCCTTATTGCTCTCGTTTACAGCAGCCTGCACAGTACCCGCTTTGAGTGCAGCATAGAATCCGCCAGCCTCAACAACCGACAGGAATAACTCCCAAGCTTGTTTTGCAATAGAAACTGTAAGGTTTTCAATATAGTAAGATCCACCGGCAGCATCAACCACTTTATCAAAGTGCGACTCTTCTTTCAACAATAATTGTTGATTGCGAGCCAAGCGTTCAGAAAACTCATCAGGCATCTGATATGTTTTATCGAATGGAGACACAGTCATTGAGTCTACTCCACCCAATGCAGCACTCATGGCTTCGGTTTGAGTACGAAGCAAATTCACATGTGCATCATAAAGAGTCAAGTTGAAAGTTGATGTTTCGGCATGTACTTTCATCTTTGCAGCACAACGGCATTCGCCATTAAGACCTTTATTATCGCAATCGCGCACACACTGAGGATTGTAAGAAGCCACAATGTTAGCCCAAAGCATACGAGCTGCACGGAATTTCGCAATTTCAAGGAAGTAGTTAGAGCTTACACCAAAATGGAATTTGATTTTCTTCGCAACTACAGCAGCAGGCACTCCAGCTTCGGTTAGTTGACTCATATATTCATTACCCCAAGCCAAAGCATAGCCCAACTCTTGAGAGATATATGCACCGGCATTGTTTAATGAAATAGCATGAACATTAAGCACACGATAGAAGGGAAGAGATTGGGTAGCTTCAATAAGAGCTTTAGCAGTTTGCACCATATCGCCCTTTTCCTTACCCTTAGAAATCATCTTATCGAAATAATCGAAATTGATAGATCCTTGTAGTTTTGTTACATCATAGTCTTTCTTTTGGAAATACTCAACCAACAAATTAGCTAAGCCAACCGCATGTCCTTGACAAACTGAAAAGTTTAACTCAACACAGTCGGCACAAATATCTTTCAATAAAGTAGCTATATAGTTAGCATCAAGCTCTTTTGCTTTCACATGGAAAGAAAGAGAGTCAACACCTTTATTCAATATATCCAAAGCTTTAGCATTGGCTTGTTCTGGAGATTCTACTCTAATCTCCTGACGCACTAGCCATGCATTACTATTTTTCTTAGTACCTCGCAGATAAGGGAATACTCCCGGTAACGCTTCTGTAGTTTTTAATCCTTCAAGATCCTCCATTCGGTAGAAGGGTTTCACTTTAAAACCTTCATTGGTTTTCCAAACAAGTTTCTTCTCATAATCAGCACCTTTAAGGTCTGCTGTTACTTTATCCATCCACTGATCAGTTGATACAGGAGAAAAATCTGAGAAGAGCTTTTCTTTACTGTCTGCCATAGTTTATAATTGATTTAAAACGAAAATTAAAATGTTTTATTCAAGTTTTTTATTGAGTTTAAACCTTCTATTTCTTTCAAAATGTATAAAGGTCAGTCGGGCAAAGATATATAAATTGTTTATATACGAGATGTTTTTTAGGGAAATTTCGCATCGCTTCCTATCATAGTGTCAATATTGCTATTTGGACTTAGCAAAAGCCTTAAACTATCAATTTGTAACTTGTTTCACCAAATCCAAAAAATTAATAATGGTTTTGTTTTGCCACATGGCGTGTTCTACTTAATTTTGCACAATTTTTAATAAAAGGTATTATGGATTGGATAGAAAAATTGTTATGGGATCCTAGTTCTGTTGCTCACATTGTGTTTCTTTATGCGTTTGTGATATCAGCGGGAGTTCTCTTGGGAAAGATTAAAATCTTCGGAGTTTCATTGGGTGTTACGTTTGTTTTGTTTACAGGCATTTTAATGGGACATTTTGGCTTCACAGGTGATATTCACATTTTGCATTTCATTCGTGAGTTTGGCTTAATATTATTTGTCTTCTGCATCGGTTTACAAGTTGGACCAAGTTTCTTTTCGTCTTTCAAAAAAGGAGGAATGAGCCTCAACCTTCTAGCAGTAGGCATAGTTGCCCTCAATATCATTGTGGCACTGAGCATCTATTTTATAGCTAATGGCAACATTGAGCTACCTATGATGGTTGGTATATTATATGGTGCAGTAACAAACACACCTGGACTAGGTGCTGCTCAAGAGGCTTTAACTCAACTCAACTATTCGGGTCCACAAATAGCTTTGGGATATGCCTGTGCCTATCCATTAGGTGTAGTAGGTATCATTGGCTCTATTATTGCCATCCGATACATCTTCCGCATCAATATGACAAAGGAAGAAGAAGAGTTGCAAAATCAAAATAGCGAGCAGTTGAAGCATAAGCCACATCTTATGAGCTTGGAAATACGCAATGAAGCTTTACAAGGCAAAACATTACTTCAAGTCAAAGATCTTTTGGGTCGTCCATTTGTTTGTTCGCGTCTACGCCACGATGGCCACGTTACTATCCCTGTGCATAAGACTGAGTTTCATGTAGGTGATCAAGTATTCATTGTTTGTTCGGAAGAAGATACAGCAGCTATTATTGCTTTTATTGGTAAAGAGGTAGATGTTGATTGGGAGAAACAAGATATGCCGATGGTATCTCGTCGCATATTAATCACGAAGTCGGAAATCAACGGTAAGCGTTTAGGCGATTTGCATTTTCGTGGTTTATACGGTGTCAACATCACTCGTGTAAACCGTTCAGGTATGGACCTTTTTGCTGATCCACACCTAAAATTGCAAGTAGGTGACCGTGTAATGGTGGTAGGACAACAAGATGCAGTTGAACGTGTAGCGAGTGTCTTAGGTAATTCATTAAAACGCTTAGACCATCCTAACATTGTAACAATCTTTATTGGAATATTCTTAGGTATTCTATTAGGTAGCATTCCTATTGCATTTCCTGGTATGCCCACACCCGTAAAACTAGGTTTAGCCGGAGGTCCGTTGGTAGTTGCTATTCTTATTGGTCGCTTTGGCTACAAACTACATTTGGTAACTTATACAACGATGAGTGCCAATTTGATGTTGCGTGAAATTGGTATTGTACTATTCTTAGCAAGTGTGGGAATCGAAGCAGGTGCAAACTTTGTAAGTACAGTTGTTGATGGTGACGGATTATTATATGTAGGATACGGATTTTTAATCACGGTTATCCCACTACTTATTATTGGTATAGTGGCACGCATTTACTATAAAGTAAACTATTTCACTTTAATGGGGCTATTGGCCGGTAGTACTACCGATCCACCGGCATTGGCTTACTCTAATCAAGTATCAAATAATGATGCACCTGCAGTAGGATATTCAACAGTTTATCCACTTACTATGTTTTTACGCATTATCTCAGGTCAACTCATTTTGTTGCTAATGATGTAACGTAGAGTTATACTATTAATAAAAACAGTGCGAGCTAACATTCAATTCTGAATCTAGCTCGCATTTGTTTTATAGCATTTAGCCATCACTAAGCACTGCCATAAATTATTTCTATTTCACTCTACGGTTCAATTGATTATTGGCTTTAGCCGGTTTCGACTTCCCGACCCTTTTTCCTGTTGTTTTCTTTTTAGCTGAAGGCTTAAATCCTTCGGCAGCAAATCGCTTACTGCTTTTTCCGGTTGTTACCATAATTATATTATAAATAAAAAAGTTTTTCTTAGCGTGTTAATGAAAACTTCAAGCTCATACCAAAGTCAGCATTTGTAACCGAGTATGCCGAAGCTGAAACAAGTGGAGTATTCTTTTGACGATCATAATAAACACGAATATTAAGAAAGCGGCTAAGTGTATAATCGGCCGAAAGAGAAATCTTTAATGCCTTATTTCCACTAGTAGCCTGGGTAGTTATGGTCTGAATATCTCTACATAGTGCATCTTGGTTACGAAAAGAGACATCAGCACGCAAAGCCAAATCATTGCTCACCTTATTCTTTGAGTTACGGCTATTTCTTCCTTGAAACAATTCTAACCCAACAATCTTATATCCCATACCTAACACAAAGTCACGCGAAGATGTTTCGACAATTTGATTGGCAGTTAAACTTAAATTCAAGATACGCGACATTTTATATTCTGCCTTTGCTGTCAAACCATTCTTAAAGCTTACGTCAACTCCAATAAGTGGAGAAAACTGTTCGTTAATAGAGACTGCCGAGATATCATACATACTCGATGGGATAAGCATACCATTGGTTACGTCTTCAATAAACCCTAAATCGCCCATATAGCTTTGAAAGCTTTGAAATGTATTGTAACTACCTACACTATACGTACTACGATATGCATGATTGATTGTTACACTCTTAAAGTGCTTCTGAAAGAAAGGTAACTTGCTCAGTCCGCTATATGACAGTCGCCAATTAGGCATCATCGAAAACAAACTAGGGAAAAGATTGAGAGATGCACTATTGGGATTGCGCCCGGTGTATGCAGCCAAAAATGCAGGTATCATCACATCGGGAGAATACTTATCAACCGTTCCTACAGTTGGCGATACAGAAGCATCATTGCGTGTAGTTGGAGTAGCTCCGGCATACAGTCCCTGTACACGTTGTTGAACGGTCTCCAAGTTATTTAAAAAGTCTGAAAATGGAGCGGAAGCATATCCATTGGAAGCATTATGACGCCCAAATGCACTGCGTATAGTAATTATCGACATATTGAAATTACCACTCTGCAATGTTGGTTTACCCTCAAACATAAATTGAATCTCATTCGATTTATTGCGAGTGCGGCTTGCAGTGAGGTCAATCTTCAAATCACGAATAGGCTCTAGAGCAATGCGGACTTGTATATCCTCAAGAGCATTGGTAGTAGCCGGACTAACCACCGAGTCTTTAGACAGCCATCCGTTGCGCAAAGCTTTATCAATATAATCATTGCCTGTCATTCCAAAAGCAAAACCCAACCCCGGAGAAAATCCATTTCCTCCTTTGTACTGTCCAAGCATATCACCTACTTCGGGCAAAAATCCAGGCAACATCATAGCGTAAGTGTTTTTATATGTCACACTAATGTTGCGCACCATCATACCAACACGAGCTGCCGATTGACCAATTTTATACCACTTACTATCTTCCGGTTTTGGTCCCTGAATTGCAGTCAGTTTAATACGTACGCTATCGCGCGTCTCAATGCGTATGGTATTTGCGTCAACCACTTTATAACGAATGGGGTAACGATTGCCTTCAACTGTCATGGCGGTAACTTTTGGTTTTTTATGAGACAAACCATGCTTCACAACCACCGACGTATCTTTCTTTAACTGAATCTCTTTTTCGTAACGTTTTGGCTTCTCTTTCTTTTGGTTAGTGGTGCGGCTGTTGCGTGTATTCGATGCGAACTTACGGTTTACCGCTTTAAGATAAGGAGACTTGTTGTATAACGTTTCTAGGTTGATGCGTGAACTTACATCAAAAGTACGTTGATTGGCAATGGTATTACCCAACTCTACCCCATCCGTCAAGATTACTCCTCTATCCCAATTGTAAGAAGAAGCAAAACGAAGATCGGTTGAAATCCAGTCAATCGCCGGAAGTTTATCAAATGGAAGTTTATAAGAAGCATTAAACGACTGTTGATAATCAATAGGACGCCCAAAATGCAACAGACTATGACGAATTGTATCTTTGCGCGCTTCATAGCTCTCAGGATCTATATTTCTATTCAACACACCATACGGTTCTTCGACTTCCGCATGCGTAGCAGAGGTAAAATTCATTTTAAGATTCTTACTCAAATCCCATCGTAAGGCAAAGTCGCGATTCCATAAGAAATTCTTAGAGACACTCACCGGAATGCCGGTTTCATCTTCAAGATTTTCCATATCACGAAGTTGTAATTCGTAATAGTGGCGATTCATATCGGTATTGAAAGCTAAACTTTGTGGCAAATAGTTCAGGTTAAACTCTTTTATAATTCGCGCCCACTTCGACTTAGTCTTCATCTTTTTAAAAGGCTCCCAAGCTCGGTATACTGGAGAATAGTTATACGAAAAAGCTCCACGCCAATCAGTTTCATCCTCATATACAGTAGTACTACCTTGGTTGTGTTTCTTTGTAAAACTGTAGCTTAATGTAAAATTGGCCGGATCATAAGGCATTGGGTTTTTGCTTTGCACACCAAAGCGCATATTGCTTAAACTAAAGTTCTTGTACACCGTTATCTCATTGGCAATGTTTCGTAGCGAATCTTTTGCTTGTTTATTGGGCAAAGCATCAAGAGCATCTTTAAGCAACATATCCTTATCCAACGGATTGTATTTTGGCATAGTTTTCTCTCGCGAAAAAGAAAAATAGACAGGTGCTGTCAGTTGTGCTGCTTTGGGAAAAAATCGGCCTAATTCGAAAGTCGTAGTAAACTGATACTGATAATAATCGTCGAGTCTACGTTCACTCATTGTTTGATCTAATCCACCAAAGCCAGCAGTTTCTACATGTCCAGCTACGTTAAAGCTTCCCACATCCGATAGTTGCACATTTAAATTACCTTGAGCAGCCCAACCGCCATCTTCGTCAAAATCGGCTACGCGCAACTCATTAACCCAAATTTCTGCCGATTTTTTAGCACGCGAATTATTTCGAATACCAATCATCATGGTTTTCACTTCGGCCAATGATGGGTTACCCATTACACTTACTTTATTAGCCGGCTGATCAGGGTCGTACTCTGAATATACCTTTCCATAACTAACACCTGAGTTAGGTCTATTCTTTGCAATATTACGTTTCTGCTTTAAGCTAGTAAATACCGATAGTGCAATATCCAATGTATTATCAATGGGCCAAACCATTAATCGATCAGCTTCAGAGTCATTATTGTAATGGCCAGCAGGAGTTAATGAAAGAGGTATCTCATATTCGTAAAAATTGGAACGATAGTCTGATCCAAAACGAATAAATACCGATAACTCACCATCTTTCAAGTTAGTAGCATCATCGGTTAGTGCTTGTGCACTTGCAAACATTTTGAGCTGACGATACATCCGCAGGTCTAAAGTAGAATTTTTATATACGGCACGAGCATCACCTGCTGCTAAATCAGCTATTTTTAAACTCATAGCTTGTTCATTGCGCTGTCTTAACTGAGGTTGACTGGGGTCTACTACACGCGAAATTTTTGGAGGCATTACATAGTTTACCGGAGTTTTATCGGCATTTTCTTCAAGATTTACTGTCGAAACATCCAAAGTTCCAGTAACAGTAGGAGCCGGATTTTGTAGATTATAAAGCGGATCAGTATAAGTTCGCCAATCGCCACTAACTAACTCAAAAGTTGCAAAACGCAAAATAACCGGCTTGTAGAAACCAGTTAAAAACATACGCATAAAGCGTATTGATTTAAAATCTTTAATACTTCCTATGGCTTCGCCACTGCGTACCGGTACTTTAAACTGATACCAGGCTACCTCTTCGGTAGTACCATTACGCAACTTCACTTTAGCCACTCGTTTATCGGTGACATAATTTTCGCCCACCTTCAATTTGGTAGGATCAAGATGAATGCGATATTGATAATACTTCTCCATTTCTTGAAGTGTATTATCCTGATTAATATCTTCAATATCGGGCATTGTTTTTGCAGCCGTTGGATATTTTTCGGGAGAATCTTCGTCAGCAGTCGAGTTTCCCTCAGTATTGTTGATGTATTTATATCGTTCTAAAATGCTTTTCTGCTCAGCATCATAATCAGATCCTCTGAAGTAGTGATACTTATCGGCAGCCGGCGAATCCCATATTTTTTGATAAGCAGACTCAGTTAAAGTAGATTGAACGGCTGCTAAATACTCCATGTAGGTAGGATAGTCTCTTTCGTCTACAATAGAAAGACCATTTAAACCAACGTCTTGCTTGCGACGAGCACCTGCAGAGTTATCAAAAGCATATACTAAGCTACGTTCTTTGGGTACACGTCCCCAAACTGTTTGATCAACTTTGGATGCATCACCATCCAAAGGCAAACCATTTTCAAAAAACTTCTTGCCATCTTTCAAAATATCTTCAGAGATATCACCTAGATTTAAGTAGAGATATCCTCCCGCAGGCGCGTTATTAACTTCAGGATTATCGCTGATATGTCCACGCTCATCGCCATCAGCATAGATAAATGGATCCATCAGCCAGAACTCTACATACTCAATATTGGCTGTCTCGAAATCACTTGTTTCAATTCTACGCATCATACCTCCCCAGCGCTTTTCCGGATTTTTTAGTCGACCATCATTTTCTAAGTTTCGGTCGAGGTTGTATGAGCCACGTTCATTGGGATAATAAGCCACATTGAGCACTGCAAGCGTATTGGTTTCTTGAAAGTTTAACTCTTTATTGGGGAAAACCTCTTGTTCATAAACCTCGCGCACATAGTGGTTAGAGAGTTGGTCCATATCATTCTTTATATGCGTTGGGGTAAGTGATGAGTTTCGTCGAGTAAATAAACCATCAATATGATACCAAGCCATCTGTGCACGATTATTGCCATAAGCTATATTATTTGTCTCGCTAGCTTCGGGAAACATTACAATGCCCTCTTTGCTACGAGCCCCATATGGAGTAGATGATAATTGCCAATTTATGGGTTGCCGTATATCAATGCCACGCTGTGTACTTTCGAAATCATCAATATAAGAGGCATCGTCTTGTAAACCACTTCCATGTCCCGGAACAAGTTGAGCAAACTCTAACCCTAAATTGATATTTGAAGGCGCAGTAGCCTCTACAAAAGGAAGTTTATCGACCATATTAGTGAGCCATTGACTCTCTTTCTTCCAAGATAGATTGAATCCCCACAAAGTATTAGATAATGGTTCTTCACCTATTACAACTTTAGTAGTCATTGGTCGCTCACGCAGATGCATCAACGTACCCCCAAATTGCAAGTTCGGAGAGAAGTCATAGCTAAAATTCACTCCTAACATTGTTTTTCGCTGCATACTATAAACCGTATTACTTTCAAGATTTACGGTAATTGGAGTACCAGCATCTACAATGCTCTGATTAATTATAGTAACCGTACCCATAGTATAGTCTACGGTATAATCGGAGTTTTCGACCAAAGTTCGCCCACCGGCACTAACATGAACCGAGCCACGAGGGATGTTCATTGCGCCTAGTTTTATTTCATTGGCTGAAGAAGCTCGATATTCACCCTGTAAACGATACCTGTTTTTTTCAGCCATTTGCTTAGCTACTGTCAATGTTGAATCATACAACTCTTGAAAACAATATTTATCAGCCAAGGCATTATCACCAATAGCTTGCCTCAAATGCTTACCAAAAGGTTCAACCACCGGAAAATACACTCGGCCATTTTGTGCTGTAATAGTATAGCCTTCTACAAAATCAAAAAAGCCATTACTACCCGGTTGGTTTTGGCTATTCAATCGGTCGAGACCCATTACTTTCAATAAAGGAATCTTGGCAATTTTACCTTCAGGAATATACCTTAAATGGGTTCCAGTTGTATCACTTAGCATTGTGATATTTAGGGTAAATTTCTCTTTTTGAACCTGGTATGCATTGAGTGAATAAACGTTTTTCATCATCAAATCCCACACCGTAGAGTTTGGAGAATTTGATGTGTTTTTAAGCAACTTCACATACAGGTTATTGCTTGTTTCTTTGATATCCGAGGCAAACTCACCAACCTGATAGCGTTGCCCTTTTATGGTATATTCAAAGGCTACCGCAAGAACTTCGTCAGGTTGTAAGGTTTGTTTTAAAGAAATATATCCTAAAGTTGCATTTAACTCATATTCAGAAGAGGTTAACAAACGCGCACTTTCTATTTTTTCATAATTTAGTCCACCCTCCATACCGGGTATTCCTTGCATTAAGCTATTCACCGCACTAATATCACGAGCCATAGGATAATTGTCTACCATACTTTGATAAAGTGTGTTTGCAGCATTACGCGGAACTAAATTCGTAGATGAGTTAGAAACCCATGGCGTACCGGGAGATATATTTTTTGATTCGGCAAGATCACTAAATGCTAAAATATTGCGCGGACTCTCATAGTTGCTGCGTTTATTGGTAATCCACACTTCAATGCGACTGATTGTTACCCCCGAAAGAATATTAGGAAGTTGCGACATATTGACATCGTAAGTATCGCGAAAATAGTGTGCTAAGAAAAAGTGTCTGTTTTCATCGTAGGCATCGGCCGAAAAATCAAAAGGAATAGTTTGTGCCCCCCCTTTACTAGTAACCGTTTTCGATTCACTCTCTTGCTGACTTATTAGAGTTTGCAGTTTCAATTTTCCAAATTGCAAATCGGCACGAATACCAAACAAAGAGGTAGCACCACGAATTAGTGAGTTACCCGTGGTCATACTCACATTACCAGCCTCAAGGAGTTTTATGATTTCATCCTCTTTACCTTCATATTTCAATTTCATTTTCTTACTATCAAAATCGAAAGTAGCATCGGTATTATAATTCATATCCAAGCTGACCTTATCGCCTACCTTACCATTTACATTGATATTGATCTTTTCATCAAAATCGAAAGACCATGTTTTGCGCATACTCTCTGGCAAAGTTGGATTTTGCACATAATTGTAAGTCATCCCAAAGCTTAACTCCGCACTACCTTGAGTCCTAATCTGCACCCCACCGGGACCAAATATCTTTTCGGCAGGACCAATATTAAAGTGCATATTGGTAAAGTCAAACTTATCTTTCCCGTTGGTAAAGATAGAATCATTGCGTTGACGGAAATAATCTTGCATAGAACGCCTCATACTCCAATCTAAATATTCTGTAGGGGTAAGTATCATCGGCACTTCCATTTCTTGTCCTCCCACAAAAGTGCGGATAACGTATCGATTGGTTAAAGCATCATACTCTACCTTTTCGTCAACAATAGGCATAGGTTGCGGTTGAACCAATTGTGCATACACTCCCTCAGCACTCCACATTATAAGGAGTACCATCAAAGAGATCAAACGCAATATTCTATGTCTATTAATAAGCATTATAATCTTTTCAAAGCCAATTTTATCACCTTTTCTACAGTAATAGTTGGTTCTTCTTTGAGAATAGCTAATACAACTTTTTGTGATGGAGCAGCAGCAAACCCAAGCATTGTTAAAGCTGCAACAGCTTCTTCTTGAACTTGATTGCTCATCAACGAAGTGCTACCCATAGGAAGTTCTGCCGCATTACCTGCAACTTTAATTTTATCTTTCAAGTCTACAATAACGCGTTGAGCAGTTTTCAATCCAATACCTTTAACTGTCTTCAGTAAATTGGCGTTTTCCGAACTAATCACAGTAATCAATTCTGCAGGAGAAAGTGCAGAAAGAATCATACGAGCGGTGTTGCCTCCAATGCCCGATACGGAAATCAAAAGCAAAAAGAGTTCACGTTCTTGCTTATCGGCAAAACCGTAAAGAATATAGGCATCTTCGCGAATCGCTTCGTAAATATAAAGTTTACAGTTGTTTTTGCCTTGAATAGCAGAGTAGGTATTTAATGAAATATTTACGGCATACCCCAAACCATTGCAATCTATAATGGCTACTGCCGGACTTAATTCGGCAATCTCACCTTTTACATATTCTATCATAATACTTTATTAACGCACGCGCACGATAAATATTGTGTTTTATACAAGTAGATAGATAAAAACTAACTTTAACAAACAAATTGAATGCAATAATCGAATTAATACTTATTTTTGCAAGTAAAATAGGAGAATTTATTAAACAAATAACCAATAACAGGATGAAAAAGATAAGAGCAGCCATCGTAGGTTATGGCAATATCGGTCAATATGTATTGGAAGCGCTTCAAGCAGCTCCCGATTTTGAAATAGCAGGTGTAGTGCGCCGTGCAGGTGCCGAAAACAAACCCGCTGAACTTGAGCCTTATGCTGTTGTAAAAGATATAAAAGAACTAGAAGATGTACAAGTAGCCATTCTTTGTACTCCAACCCGCAGCGTTGAAACTTATGCTAAAGAAATTTTAGCGTTAGGAATTAACACCGTAGATAGTTTTGATATTCACACTGGCATTGTAGCACTTCGCAAAGAACTTGGTGCTTGTGCTAAAGCAAACAACGCTGTAAGCATTATTGCTGCTGGATGGGATCCTGGATCAGATTCAGTAGTACGTACTATGCTTGAAGCTATTGCACCTAAAGGTATTACTTATACTAACTTTGGTCCTGGTATGAGTATGGGACACACTGTAGCAGTGAAAGCGATTGATGGTGTAAAAGCTGCATTGTCAATGACTATTCCAACAGGAACAGGGATTCACCGCCGCATGGTTTATATCGAATTAAAAGAGGGGTACAACTTTGATGAAGTTGCTGCTGCAATCAAAGCAGATGCTTATTTTGTAAACGATGAAACTCATGTAAAACTTGTACCTTGCGTTGACGATCTTCTTGATATGGGTCATGGCGTAAACCTTACACGTAAAGGTGTTTCGGGTAAAACTCAAAACCAACTATTTGAGTTCAATATGCGTATTAACAACCCTGCACTTACTGCACAAATTCTTGTATGTGTAGCACGTGCTTCATTCCGCCAACAACCTGGATGTTATACTATGGTTGAAGTTCCTGTTATTGACCTTCTTCCTGGCGATCGCGAAGAGTGGATTAGCCACTTGGTATAATAAGTTCAAAAATATCATCGCATAAGCCCTCTATAAGACATCTTATAGAGGGTTTTTTATGTCCGCAGACAAACCTTTTAATAAACCACTTGTTTTACACATAATACTAAACAATCAATATTATGGTTAACAAAAATTCGCAAGCAGGTCATGCTAAACCCCATGTGGTAGTATTAGGATCTAATTTTGGAGGACTTACAGCTGCACGTTTAATTCGTGAGGAAGCTAAAGATACCGTTGATATTACAGTTATTGATCGTAAATCATACTTAGTGTTTGTACCAAACATTCCATTAGAAATTTTTGCAAATCAAGATCCTGTCAAAAACCTACATATGCAATTCTATCCTTTCTTAAAACAAGATCATATAGACTTCCTACAAGCAGAAGTCAATAGTATAGATCCTGTTTCTAAGTCGATAGAAATTACTCCAAATGAAAGACCAGGAAGTGCTATAGAGAAAATAAGATATGACTATTTAGTAATTGCCCTTGGTGCACGCCTTGATTACGCAGCTATCAAGGGTTTTGGAGAATATGGACATACTGTTTCAGATGGATATTATGGCAATAAATTAAGACGCTATCTATTTGAAAAAAAATACAAAGGTGGCCCTATTGCTATAGGTAGTGCACGTTTCCACATGGGCAAAAAAGGTAATCCTGAATGGCTTCACGATATGACAGCAGCTTGTGAAGGACCTCCATTAGAGATTTCGTTAGGTCTATCGGCTCTCCTTGAAGATAAAGGTTGGGGAAGTGCCAAAAACATTACACTTTTTACACCAGGCGAATATATTGCTGAAGATGCAGGTATTCCTATTGTTGAACGTTTCTTGCACATGGCCAAAGACGAAATGGGCATGAGTTACATCAATAAAGTTCAAGACATTAAAGAGATTACAGCCGATGGCATTGAGTTTACAAATGGACAATCGATTGAAGCTGAATTAAAAATTGTTTTGCCTAACTGGAATCCTCATCAATTCATGAAAGATTTACCAATTGTAGATGAGGTTGGCTTTGTTATGACTGATTTATATATGCGTAATCAGCAGTATCCTGAAATTATGGCGGTAGGTGATGCAGCTGCTTTGGCGGCACCCAAATTGGGTGGTATTGGAGATGCTCAAGCGCGAATAGTAGCTCGCCAAATAGCCAAAGACATGGGAGTATTTAATAAACCTGAAGAGGATAAGCCATTCAGTCCTGTGGTGATGTGTTTTGGTGATATGGGACATAATAAGGCTTTCTATATACATTCGGATTTATTCTTTGGAGGAAAAACAGGTATTATGAAAATGGGATATAAATACTTCATGCTGAAAATGGGATTCAAAGAGTCGTATTATATGACAGGCGGTAAGCCTCCACATTGGGGCATTAAATTGAGCGAAATAATAGGCGATTAATATCGGCTACATTGAGTGATAGGCTCTAACTATGAAGTACTACTAAATAGGAATCATAGTTAGAGTCTATTTTTTATTGATTAAACAATCAAATCGAATTTGAATGTTTGGTTTTTGCCCTAAACACAAGCTAGCAGTAGCTTCAATAATATACATTATAAAAATCCACGAACAAATCTTTAATATTTTATGCTATGCAATATATGGAAGAAAAAATATACCACTACTACATCGTTACTTAATTATTTTAACACAAAGAAAATCATCAATGATGTTTCCCGTTTCGGAAAACTTTCTGTATCAAGCACAAAGAAAAGTTTCCCGAAATTTAATGTTAAATAGCTATCAGGCTATTAAGATTACTTCTATCTTTGCACTCAAATCCGGAACTAAAAAGAGGTTTAGTCATGAGGGAACGCTGTGAAATTCGGCGACAGTACCCGCTGCTGTAATTCCCTAAGAATCTGAACAATATGCCACTGCATTTTCTTTTTGTGGGAAGGCGTTCAGGGGAGGGATAAGTCAGAAGACCTACCGGAAGGGACTCTAAAAGTGTACGCATTGACAATGGTCGATGGGTGAAACCTTGTTGTCCCACATTTATCATCTTATTATTAATTTTTAAAAGCTTTCGGGAGTTAAAGTTATGAACTACGCAGAAATTTGTATCATCAAACGTGATGGTAAAAGAGAAGATTTCTCTATCAGTAAAATCAAAAATGCTATTTCTAAAGCATTTGATGCAACAGGAGTAAATGAGACTCCTCAACTTATTGCAGACATCACAATGAACGTGATTAGTCGTTTTTCCACCCCAACCATTACTGTTGAAGAAATTCAAGATTTGGTAGAAAAAGAGCTGATGAAGATTCGTCCTGAGGTAGCTAAAAAATACATTATCTATCGCGAATGGAGAAATACCGAGCGTGACAAGAAAACTCAAATGAAGCATGTGATGGATGGCATCGTAGCTATTGATAAGAATGATGTAAATCTGAGCAATGCTAATATGAGTAGTCATACTCCTGCGGGACAAATGATGACTTTTGCATCAGAGGTAACCAAGGATTACACCTATAGGTATTTGCTTCCTAAACAATATGCTGAAGCACATCAGTTGGGCGATATTCACATACACGATTTGGACTATTATCCTACAAAAACCACAACGTGTATCCAATACGATATGGACGACCTTTTTGAAAGAGGCTTCCGTACCAAAAACGGTAGCATCCGTACCCCACAAAGTATTCAAAGCTATGCCACTCTTGCTACCATCATATTCCAAACCAACCAGAACGAGCAACATGGGGGACAGGCTATCCCGGCTTTCGATTTTTTCATGGCTAAAGGAGTTAGCAAATCATTCAGAAAACATTTAGCTTCTTTCATCAGCTTTTTTATGCAGATGGAACAAACAGAGTTGCATTTGGAGGAGAAAGAGATTCGCACATTGGTTAAACAACACCTCAATTCAATCTCTCCTTCGAACGATGAGATTAATAGCCTACGCCTAGCTTTAGAGCAAGTTCAAATCACTATCAGCGAACGACAGTTGAATGGTATCATCGAAAAGGCTTATAAGCAAACTCGCAAAGATACCCACCAAGCAATGGAGGGATTTATTCATAATCTCAACACAATGCACTCACGTGGTGGAAATCAGGTAGTGTTTAGCTCTATCAATTATGGAACAGACACTTCGGCCGAAGGTCGCATGGTAATTGAAGAGTTACTCAAAACTACCATCGAAGGATTAGGAACAAGAGGTGAAGTGCCGGTATTCCCGATTCAGATTTTTAAAATAAAGAATGGGGTTTCATACTCTGAGGCCGACTTGCAAAAGGCTATGACCAACTTTGAAGCGGCTGAGAAGGGTGAAATGGAGTTTGAAAGTCCTAATTTCGATCTATTTCTTCAGGCATGTAGAACTACAGCTAAGGCACTGTTTCCTAACTTTATGTTCTTGGATACGCCATTCAACCAAAATGAGTTGTGGGATGCTAACGACCCAAAACGTTACCGATACGAATTGGCAACAATGGGATGCCGTACTCGTGTATACGAAAATATAGCTGGCGAGAAGAGCTCATTGGGACGTGGAAACCTTTCGTTTACGACTATCAACATGCCTCGTTTGGCTATCGAAGCACGCATTAAAGCTGAAAACATGGTAGATGATAACCGAAATATTGATGCGGTAGAACGTAAGGCCAAAGAGATTTTCTTGGAGTCAATACGCGAAAAGGCGATTCTAGTAGGAGAACAACTTTATACTCGTTATCAATATCAACGCACAGCACTAGCGCGCCAGTTCCCATTTATGATGGGTAATGACGTTTGGAAAGGTGGTTGCAATTTACAACCCAATGATGAAGTGGGCGATGTGCTTCGCAGCGGAACATTGGGTATCGGTTTTATCGGTGGACACAATGCGATGGTAGCACTTTATGGCAAAGGTCACGGACATAGCGACAAGTCGTGGAATACACTACACGAGGCAATCCTTGAAATGAATAAAGTTGCTGATGAGTTTAAGTCTAAATATGAATTGAACTACTCGGTATTAGCCACACCTGCCGAAGGACTGTCAGGACGCTTCACTCGCATGGATCGTCGCAAGTATGGAGAGATTGAAGGTGTAACCGATAGAGATTACTATATCAACTCATTCCATGTTGACGTAAGAGAACCTATTTCTATTGTAGAAAAAATTAAGCGTGAAGCTCCTTTCCATGCCATTACTCGCGGTGGACACATTACTTATGTAGAGCTAGACGGAGAGGCACAAAAGAATATTCGTGCCATTGCTAAAATTGTCAAAGTAATGCACGATGAAAATATTGGATATGGGTCTATCAACCACCCGGTTGACACTTGTCACAACTGTGGATACAAAGGAGTAATCTACGATAAATGTCCGGTTTGTCAAAGTGAAAACATTTTGCGTATGCGCAGAATCACAGGTTACCTAACTGGCGATTTAGGTTCGTGGAACTCTGCTAAACGTGCAGAAGAAAACGACCGTGTGAAGCATCTATAAATTCCATGAATTTATTATATACCTATCCGGAGACGATAGTTGATGGTGAAGGCATCCGGTATTCAATCTATTTAGCCGGATGTGAGCACCGTTGTCGAGGCTGCCACAATCCTACTAGTTGGAACCCTAGTGCAGGCGAAACATTGACCGAAGAGCGCATCATAAGTATTATTGATGAAATCAATGCTAACCCCTTGCTAGACGGAGTAACATTTTCGGGTGGTGATCCTTTTTATCACCCCGAAGCTTTTCTACTTTTAATAAAACGAGTAAAAGAGGCTACCGGATTAAACATATGGTGCTACACCGGATATACACTCGAAGAGATTGAAGCAGCGCCACAATTGGCTGCTATCCTACCCTATATTGATGTTTTGGTCGATGGGCGATTTATAAAAGAACTCTATTCGCCTTATCTTGAATTTAGAGGAAGTAATAATCAGCGAATATTAAAATTACGATAGACCTCTATCCAAAAGAAGCCCCGCATCTGATGAGTTTCAATATCACTCATTAGATGCGGGGCTTTTGTATATAAGTGCTTATACTGCTTCTTTAGAAAAAGAAGCGTAACACATCATTAAAGTTTGCCCAGATTAGTAGACCAAACAGCAATAGCATACCTGCCATTTGAGCATATTCCATAAATTTATCGCTTGGTTTGCGACGCGCTATAATTTCATAAATCAAGAAAAGCACATGCCCGCCATCGAGTGCCGGAATAGGCAAAATATTCATAAAGGCCAAAATGATAGAAAGAAAGGCAGTCATATACCAAAACTGATGCCAATCCCAAGTAGTTGGAAAGATGCTAGCAATAGTTCCAAACCCACCGATTTGTTTTGCCCCTTCTTTAGAGAACACATATTTCATATTGTTTACATAGCCTTTCAACTTCTCTACTCCTAACTGTGTCCCAGCAGGAAATGACTCAAGAAATCCATATTCTTTAGTGATAAGTGGCATCACTTGTGCAGGCGAACATGCGGCTACTCCAATTCGAAAAGCAGAATCGGCCTTCAACACAGCAGTATGTTCTTGTCCGGCACGAATATAAGTTAATGCAATCTGGTGCAAGTCAATGCTATCATTATTGTATCCCAATTTTTGATCACGACGTTTGCCCATTGCTTCTAGAAACTCTATAAATGATACCGAAATTCCATCCAGTGCAATTATACTATCGCCTTTAGCCAATCCGGCTTGAGCAGCAGGAGAGTTAACAAATACGCTATCAATCACATAAGGGATACGAAATGCTGCAAACTTAATGCTGTCGGTCAGCAAACGTTGCATAAAATCTTCTGGAATGTAAACAGCAGCTTCGTTGCCATCACGCTGCACTGTAACAATGCGAGCATCAGCTACCTGAGTCAACATCTTCTCATTGTAACGATCAAAAGCCACCCCATCGGCTGCAATCAAAACATCGCCATCTTGAAACCCGATATTCTTAGCGGTTTGATTGAAAGTCATTCCAATTGGAGCATCACTTACACGAATGTATTCATCGCCCCAAGCATAAAGAATCATTGAGTAGATAAACAAAGCAGTGATAAAGTTAAACAACACACCACCTACCATGACCAAAAGTCGTTGCCATGCCGGTTTTGCACGAAACTCCCAAGGCTTCATGGGTTGCTTCATTTGCTCTGTATCCATCGATTCGTCTATCATACCGGCTATTTTCACATATCCGCCAAGAGGCAACCAGCCAAGTGCATACTCAGTATCACTATTTTTGGGTTTAAACTTAAACAGTGTGAACCAAGGGTCGAAAAACAAACAAAATTTCTCGACACGCACTTTGAAGAGTCGCGCAAACAGGAAGTGACCTCCTTCGTGGATTAATACCAACAGTGAGAGACTCATTATTAACTGTAGGGCACGAATAAAAAATGTTTCCATTAAACTTTCTATATTTATTTATTATTATTCTTATCTTAAGAAGACAGCACCAGACTATAAAATCATTTCGGCTGCAATACGACGAGCTTCGGCATCAGTAGCAACATAATCATCGTAAGTGGGTTGAGCAATAAATGAAGTATGCTGCATAGTTTTCTCGATGATGTTACTCATTGCTAGAAAGCCAATGCGTTCTCCCAAAAAGGCTTCAACAGCTATTTCATTGGCAGCATTAATGATACAAGGCATATTTCCACCACGGTACATGGCTTCGTAAGCTAATGCTAAGTTTCTGAAACGTGTCACGTCGGGTTGCTCAAAAGTCAGTGTGCTGTATTTTGCAAAATCTAAACGCTCGAATGACGAACGAACACGGTCGGGATATGAAAAAGCATACTGAATAGGCAAACGCATATCGGGCATACCCATTTGAGCTTTGATAGAGCTATCTTCAAACTGTACCATCGAGTGTATGATGGATTGAGGATGTATCACCACTTCAATCTGATCGGGATGAACCCCAAACAACCATTTAGCCTCGATTGCTTCGAAACCTTTGTTTATCATGCTGGCCGAGTCAATGGTTATCTTTGCTCCCATTTCCCAGTTTGGATGCTTCAATGCTTGCTGCAAAGTAGCAGTTTGCAATTGCTCATAAGTAAACTCACGAAAAGGACCTCCCGATGCTGTCAATATAATCTTTTCAATGGGGTTGCCAACTTCGCCGGACAAACATTGAAAAATAGCAGAGTGCTCTGAATCGACAGGAAGAATTGGAGTGCGATATTGCTGAGCAAGATTGTTTATCAACTCACCTGCCACCACCAATGTTTCTTTATTGGCTAAAGCGATCATTTTGCGAGCTTTGATGGCACTAATGGTAGGTTTTAAGCCAGCATATCCTACCATAGCAGTTAGTACAATATCAATAGGAGCCGATTCTACAATTTGGCAAATGGCTTCGCTACCTGCATAAACCTTGATAGGTAAGTCAGAAAGTGCCTCTTTCAACTCGGCATATTTATCTTCGTTAGCTATTACCACAGCTTCGGGTTGAAACTTGCGAGCCTGTGCAATAAGCATATCTACCTGATTGTTGGCAGTGATAGCATAGACTTCGTATAAGTCGGGATGTTCTTCTATAACCTGCAGGGCCTGAGTTCCAATAGACCCTGTTGAGCCTAATATAGCAATTTGTTTTTTCTTTATTTTTTGTGTCATGATAGTTAGAATACGATATAGTTTTCGGGATTGACAGCACGGCCTTTATCCCAAAGTTCAAAGTGCAAGTGCGGGCCGGTACTTAATGACCCGGTATTTCCGACCAATGCAATGGCTTCTCCACCTTTTACTTTATCTCCTTCGCGTTTTAAGAGCGAACCAAGATGTTTGTAAATAGACATGTAACCTTGATTGTGTTGCACACCAATCACATACCCAGTTTCGGCGGTATAACTGCTAAACACGACCGTTCCGTCGAGAACCGAAAGAACACTTTCATTGGGTGTTGCAGCAATATCGGTACCATAGTGACGCTTGTCGGCATCAAACTGACTAGATATCATGCCACGAGTAGGACGATAAAAGATGAGCCCCTCGGCTTTGGGTTGTGATACAATTGAGGTTAAGTTATATTTTTCAGCTTCTTCGTATTGACGTCTAAACTCCTCTTCGCGCATGGTACGCTCAATCAGTGAATCTTCGCGCACTGCTGTGAGCGAGTCGATGCTTGCCACAGAGTCGGCCTTCACATTGCCACTAAAGATATCCTGAATACTCATGATATAGAGATTTTGCCTATCAGCAAGTCCTTGAATAGAGTCGAGCTTCAAAGCATTATCTACAATTTGCCGACGAATGTCGGAGTTCATATAGCCTGGTAAATAGTTTCGCAAAGGAGTGAATGCTATAATAGCCGCAGCAATCATAAACAAGATAGTAAGAACAACCAATAGCACCGAAACTCCATTAAGTTTGGACACATGCAAACCAGCAACCTCCTCAAGAGTATTCTCATTGATAATGCTGATTTTATATTTAAATTTTATGTTGCTCCAAAAAGCCTTATTCTTCTTCTTTTTTGCCATTGTTTTTTTTATTATATAAGGCAAAAGTAATCAATTAGCTACAGTAGTAACTCCTTTCTTCAATCAATTTAACAATCAATCAATTGATTCTAAACCGTCTATATCAATAAGTCCTTCAGGGAGTTCGACAGTAACTAAACGTTGCTCTTGATCGATATCTACCATAAACTCATCTTGAGCCGGTATCAGTAATTCTTCGCCATCGGGACGTTCTATCACAAATAGCGTATTGATAGTTGTCATATCGACTTCGATTATTGTACCCAGTAAGCCATGGTTTACATCTTCTATGCGACACCCCACAAAGAAGTTCCATGTCAGTTCATCATCCTCAGTTGCTTCGGCTGCATATTTTAGCGGAAAGTAAACATCAACATTGGTAAACATACGAGCCTTTTCGGCAGTTTCTATGCCTTCTAATTTGATGAGGGCAGTAGAGTCTGAGCGAAAACGATACTCCTCTACAAAGAAAGGAACAAAGATTCCGTCGAGCTGACAGATGAGGTAGTCGCAATCGGCACGGTCGAAAACATCATCGGTAAATGTAAATGAGATTTCGCCATGTATGCCGTGAGGCTTATTGAACATACCTATTTTATATACTTCTTCTTTTTTTATCATATACGTGTAATTCTTGCTCCAATAGCATTTAATCGGCGTTCAATGTCTTGATAGCCACGATCTATTTGCTCAATATTATGTATGCGGCTGATGCCATCGGCACTCATGGCAGCGATAAGCAGTGCTATTCCGGCACGAATATCGGGTGAGGTCATATTGCCGCCTCTTAGTGTAAAACGATGGTCGTGACCAATTACAACTGCACGATGCGGGTCGCAAAGAATAATTTGAGCGCCCATATCAATCAGTTTATCAACAAAGAAGAGTCTACTTTCGAACATCTTCTGATGGATAAGTACACTACCATTGGCTTGAGTAGCTACCACAAGCAGCACGCTCAACAAGTCGGGGGTAAGTCCGGGCCAAGGTGCATCGGCTATGGTCATAATAGAACCATCAATAAACGATTCGATTTCATAATGGTCTTGTGCCGGAACAAAGATATCATCACCACGTTGTTCAAGCTTTATGCCTAATCGACGAAAACTTTCGGGGATGATGCCTAAGTTGTCATACGAAACATCCTTTATTGTTATCTCGCTTTTAGTCATGGCTGCCATGCCAATGAAGCTACCAACTTCAATCATATCGGGCAACACCGTGTGCACAGTGCCATGCAATTCTTCTACTCCTTCGATAGTGAGGAGGTTTGAGGCAATACCACTGATACGAGCTCCCATGCTGTTAAGCATTTTGCAAAGTTGTTGCAAGTAGGGTTCGCAAGCTGCATTGTATATGGTAGTGATGCCTTTCGCAAAAACAGCTGCCATCACGATGTTAGCAGTACCCGTCACCGAGGCTTCATCGAGCAGCATATAGTTACCATGTAGTTCATCAGCAGAAATAATGTAAACTCCACGTTTCTCATTGTAGCTAAATTGAGCTCCTAGTGTTTGCATACCAAGAAAATGTGTATCAAGACGACGGCGACCAATCTTGTCTCCACCGGGTTTTGATATCACCGCTTTTCCAAAGCGTGCCAACATTGGACCGATAAGCATTACCGAACCACGCAGACTAGAACACTTCTTTAAGAACTCATCGCTTTCGAGATAAGCCATATCTACCGAGGATGCTTGGAAGCTATAACTGTCAATACCTAGTTTTTTAACAGTCACTCCCATGTCGCGCATCAACTGAATCAAGTTGTTGACATCGAGAATATCGGGTATATTATTCACGACTACCTCTTCGGCAGTAAGTAGTGTAGCACAAATGATTTGCAACACCTCATTCTTGGCACCCTGCGGACGAATTTCTCCACAAAGTCGATGCCCTCCTTCGATTACAAATGAAGCCATGGTGATTGTGTTTTAGTGGTGATTAAATCTGTATTTAAAACGATAATCAATATTTTTTACGCTGATTATTACTGCGATTATTTTGATAATTATTCTTTGGGCGATAGTTTTGATTTAAACGAGTTGCCATTAGTCGAATAATATCGTCAGTCATTTGTAGCTTGCCTTCCGATAGCTCATATAGGTCATCGGCTATTTTACGATCGTCTACCGTGTCTTTATTCCAAGCCATGAAATCCTTCTTCATGTGATTGCAAATTAATGCTACCAGGTTTCTTTTTTCGTCGCCTTCGGGAAACTCGCATGCTTTTCTAATCAGAACCTCGAGCGTGCGACCGTAGTGGCGATAATGAATACGAGTAGCCGGATAGTTAATAGAATCTGGCTTTGTTATCAGATTATCTTTGCGTATCACTTCATATGGATAGTCTATATCCAGTTTAAAATCGGACATAATAGCTAAATGGTCCCATAGTTTATGTTTAAAGTCGGGCACATCGCGCAGGTGTGGAAACATATTTCCCATTATATTAATTATGGTATTAGCACAACGTTGACGTTCGGCACGATCTTCGACAGTTAGTGCGTGGTCTACCATATTTTGTATGCTGCGTCCGTATTCGGGCAACGGCATTCTTTTTTGTTGGGTATTATATTGCATAAGAAATGAATATTTCAAAGTTATAAAAGTTTTTTAGGCATCGAGGCTACAAACTCTTTCAAATAAAAAGGTTCAAAGTAGGCTACATCTTTATAATCTTCCAGTGCAACAGCTTTTTCAGCTAACGGGAACATCATTTTGGCCAAAGGATGAATATCATCAATAAAATGAGCATTGGGATGAGTTATCTTTTCGCGACACTTGGCGGCTCCATTTCCAAAGAAATAAACCGGTTGTTTCTCTAAATATTCCAGATAAGAGTTTTCATCGATAATATCGGCTGAGGTCTCTTTAACTACTCCAAGGGCACGATTGTATATGGCAGCATAAACCTCCATACGACGAGCATCTATCATGGGGCAAAGCAAAGCATCTTCGGGCAAATCGTGATAAAGCAAAATAGGCACACACAAAACCTCGAGTGTAGGCAAACCAATAAGTGGAAGACTACGCCCATAACAGATACCTTTGGCCATAGATACTCCTATGCGCAATCCTGTGTACGAACCTGGACCACAACTCACTGCCACTGCATCGAGCGGTATAGCATGACTATCAACAAAAGCCAAAGCCTCATCTACAAATACTCCAAGGGATACTGCATGAGTAGGTCCTTGCAGATCTTCTTTTATAAAAATGGTTGCTCCGTCTTGACTCACAGCGACTGAACAAGCCGAAGTTGAAGTTTCAATATTTAAAATGCACGACATAATTATCCTAAGCTATTATAAGTTGATGCAAAAATAGTTGTTTATTTTTAAATAAACAGCTATTGCCTTATCTTTATCATCGAAGATTATTTTGTAAAGTCTGTTTATTCGCTATATACACGGATTAAACCTATAATTGTTTCAATTAGTTTCAAAGGCTTGGAACTAAAGTTTCAAGTACTCGGAAGCATAGTTTCAAACCCTTGGAACTACACTGAAAAAGGGTTGCTAATATTCTGCAAAGCATTTTGTAATAAATCTATTGAGTATTCTTAAAGAAAATAGTAGATATTCTGAAAATAATCGTGTATTTTTGCAAAAAAGATATACCATTATGATACAATCAATGACTGGTTATGGCAAAGCAACTGCTGAACTTACCGATAAAAAAATAAATATTGAAATTAAATCGTTAAACAGTAAGTCACTTGATCTTTCTGCTAGAATTGCACCAATCTATCGCGAGAAAGAGATGGAAATACGCAATGAAATATCTAAAACACTAGAAAGAGGTAAAGTAGACTTTAGCCTGTGGGTAGAGAAAAAAGAGACAGCAGAAAGCGCTACACCCATCAATCAAACATTAGTTGAAGGTTATTATAATCAAATCAAAAACATTGCAGACAACTTAAACATTCCGGTTCCTGCCGATTGGTTTCAAACTCTACTTCGCATGCCCGATGTGATGTGCAAACCCGAAGCTACAGAACTATCTGAAGAAGAATGGATTAAGGTACACAACACCATAAAAGAGGCCATTGCACACCTTGTCGATTTCCGTCAACAAGAGGGAATAGCCCTTGCTAAAAAATTCAACGAAAACATCAACAACATCGCTCGTTTATTAGAGTCTGTTGCTCCATTCGAACAAGAGCGTGTAAATAAGGTTAAAGATCGCATCACTGAGGCTTTAGAAAAAACACTGAGTGTAGATTACGACAAAAACCGTCTTGAGCAAGAAATTATTTACTATATCGAGAAGCTAGATATCAACGAAGAGAAACAACGCCTAACAAACCACCTGAAATATTTTATTAAAACGATGGAAGAGGGCAAAGGACAAGGCAAAAAACTTGGATTTATAGCACAAGAAATGGGGAGAGAAATCAATACACTAGGTAGCAAATCGAATCATGCCGAAATGCAGAAAATCGTAGTGCAAATGAAAGACGAATTGGAACAAATTAAAGAACAAGTACTTAACGTGATGTAATATCACGGCTACTAAACTTAATCGATTTAGACTATATGACTGGAAAATTAATCATTTTCTCGGCTCCTTCGGGCTCGGGCAAATCAACAATTATACAATACTTGCTCAAGCAAAACTTAAATCTCTCCTTTTCAATCTCGGCAACTAGCCGAAAACCTCGCGGAGAAGAAAAAAATGGAGTAGACTATTTCTTTCTTTCGCCTGATGAGTTTAGAGAAAAAATTGCTAACAATGAGTTTCTAGAATATGAAGAGGTATATGTAGACCGCTATTATGGTACACTGAAAGCTTCTGTTGAAGAGAGACTGCAAGAGGGCAAAAATGTGGTTTTTGATGTAGACGTTGTTGGAGGGTGTAACATCAAGCGTTTCTATGGGGTTCAGGCTCTTTCTATCTTTATCCAACCGCCTTCGATCGAGGCTTTACGCGAAAGACTTGTGGGACGTGGCACCGATGCCCCCGAAGTTATAGAAGACCGCATCAACAAAGCAGCTTATGAATTGACATTTGCGCCACGCTTTGACAAGGTAATCATCAATGACAATTTAGAAAAGGCCGAAGAAGAGGCTTTGAATGTGATAAAGGAGTTTTTGACAAAATGATAACTCGTCTCAAAACAGGAATCTACTGCGGGTCGTTCAACCCTATTCACATAGGACACTTGGCACTAGCCAACTACTTGTGCGAGTTTGAAGATCTTGATGAGGTTTGGTTTATAATCACTCCTCACAACCCGCTGAAACAGTCATCCGAGTTATGGCCGGACGACTTTAGATTGCAGTTGGTAGAAACAGCGATTGACGGATATGACAAATTCAAAGCCTCAGATTTTGAATTTAACCTGCCACGTCCGTCATATACTATAAATACGCTCGAACAACTCGAGCTACAATATCCTGATAGGCAATTTGAACTGATTATTGGTTCTGACAATTGGAAACTGTTTAACCGATGGGTGAGATATGAGGATATCTTGGCTAAGTTTCCAATAATTATCTATCCTCGTCCGGGGTATGAAGTAGAGATGACTTCACTGCCAAAGGGGGTTCGTCTGTCTAATGCCCCTACTTTTGAAATTAGTTCTACTTTTATTCGCAAAGCTTTATCAGAAAAGCGTGATATACGTTATTTCTTACCTAACAATGTATATCAACTGATACAACAGAGGTTTTCACAACAATAAAAAAATAATAATATGCTAACCAGCTTGGCTTTTTTATTTCTTTTAGGGTTAACACTAGGGTATATCTTTAATAAACTACAACTACCGGCACTTATTGGTATGTTATTAACCGGTATTATCCTAGGTCCTTATGTTTTAGATTTACTATCTCCTTCACTTCTTTCTATTTCGATAGAACTTCGGCAAATTGCTTTAGTCATTATTTTAATGCGTGCTGGGTTGGCTCTAAATCTGAACGATTTAAAACGGGTGGGCCGACCGGCTATCTTGATGTGCTTTGTACCGGCCTGCTGCGAAATTATTGGTGTGATGCTAATAGCTCCACCACTTCTTGGGTTAACCTTAATCGAGGCAGCCATCATGGGAACAGTTATTGCAGCAGTTTCACCAGCAGTAATTGTGCCACGAATGTTAAACTTGATGGAGAATAAAATAGGTACAAAAAAAAGTATCCCCCAACTCATCATGGCAGCAGGTTCTGTAGACGATGTGTTTGTGATTGTCTTGTTTACTGCATTTACAGCATTGGGAAGTGGTAAAGAGGTTACCGCACAAGAGTTTCTGCAAATACCAATCTCAATTATAACTGGTTTGGCACTGGGCATAATAGTGGGGTTAGCGCTATCGGCATACTTCAAACGTTTTCATTTGCGCGACTCAATCAAAGTGATTATCATGATGAGTGTTGCTTTTCTATTCTTAGGAGTAGAGCAACAACTAAAAGAGGTAGTGCCACTATCAGGCTTATTGGCGGTAATGGCTATGGGGGCTACCCTATTGTACACCTATCCCGTTTTGGCAAAACGCATTTCAACAAAGTTCTCAAAGCTTTGGATTGCTGCCGAAATCATACTTTTTGTATTGGTAGGTGCTACAGTAGACATTCAGTATGCGCTTGCAGCTGGATTAGCAGCCATTGGGGTTATTCTTATCTCACTACTGTTTCGCATGAACGGTGTATTTATTAGTCTTATCAAAACAAAGCTAAACCTGAAAGAGAAACTATTTTGTATGATTGCCTATACCCCAAAAGCTACTGTGCAAGCTGCTATTGGTTCATTGCCATTAGCCATGGGACTGGCTTGTGGGAAAAGCGTGCTCACCGTTGCTGTGTTGGCCATACTGGTTACGGCGCCTCTTGGTGCATTTGCCATCGACAAGACTTACAAGGCTTTATTAAAGCCATCGAAAGATGCTTCGGGAGAATTGGATGAGGAATAACATTTTTCGAGATCATCATATAGTATATTGATTTGCTTTTTGTATTTTAGTCGCAACTTATTTACAAAATTGTATGCAGCTAACAACGCCCGTTGAATTACCCAAGAACTTACCCGATATTAACCACCGCCAAAAGTTATTATTAATGGGTTCGTGCTTTGCCGAAAATATAGGAAAGCAGTTATATAGCAGAGGTTTCAAGATAGACATTAATCCATTTGGAATAGTATACAATCCAATGTCTGTAGCTTATGCTTTACAGCAAATCATATCGGGAACAAGATATACCGAGCAAAACCTCTTTTATTATAATGAGTGCTGGCACAGCCCAATGCATCATGGATCATTTTCATCAGCCGATGCATCGACTACATTAGAGGCCATAAACCAGCGGCTAAAACAAGCAGAACAGCTGCTTAAAAACGAGGCTGACTGGTTAGTAATTACTTTTGGAACCGCTTATGCCTATACCGACAAATCTTCTTTGTCGATAGTATCTAACTGCCATAAGCAACCCGAAAAATTATTTACCCGTCGCTTGCTTACGGTTGGTGAGATTGTTGATACTTATCAGCAGCTACTCAGCGACCTCTTTACCACTAACCCTAAGCTAAAAGTGCTCTTCACCGTAAGCCCTATCCGGCACATTCGCGATGGGCTACATGCCAATCAGCTCAGCAAATCTACCCTATTATTAGCCATCGAAGAGTTACAGCGACTATTTCCAAATGCAATATTCTACTTTCCTTCGTATGAAATTTTGATTGACGAGCTACGTGATTACCGCTTCTATGCCAACGATTTCACACACCCCTCGGAGCTATCCATAGAGTATATTTGGAGACAATTTACTACGGTTTTCTTCTCTACAGAAACAAAAAAGATTATAGATGAATGTGAAAAAATAACCAAAGCACTATCACATCGCCCCCTATTTCCAGACTCAGAGAAGCATAAGTCTTTTTTAGCTAAAATTGAGTTAAAAATCGAACAACTTAATCGAAAATATCCGTACTTAGAGTTTCAATTTGAGACTTCGACTACCTAAAAGAAGAATGCAAAAGTGGAAGTTCTAGAGTTGTATTGATGAAATTTATAAATTGATTATGTCATATTCTATTGAAGATATCGCCAAGCGAATTAGCGCAAAACGTATAGGCACACGCAAAACCACCATTAACTGGTTGCTAACAGATAGCCGATCTTTGAGTTTCCCCGAAGAAACTCTTTTCTTTGCACTTACTACCAAACGTAGTAAGGGGATTAGATATGTTTTTGATTTATACGATAGAGGAGTTAGAAACTTTGTTGTTTCTATCGAAGATTATGTATGGATTGAATCGGGTGAATGGAAAACCGATCTTCCGTCTGAAACAAACGAATCGCAACAGAATAGTACGATACAACAACCTTCTATTATATTAAATGAATGCAACTGGCTTATCGTTCCAAATACGCTGAAAGCATTGCAACGATTAGCAGAACAGCATCGCAACCTGTTTCATACCCCAGTGATTGGAGTGACCGGTAGCAATGGCAAGACCATTGTTAAGGAGTGGTTGCATCAATTGCTATGCCCCGATTATAACATAGCTCGTTCACCACGCTCATACAACTCTCAAATCGGTGTTCCACTGTCTGTATGGCAAATGACCGATAAAACTGAATTGGCTATTTTTGAGGCTGGCATCTCTGAACCTGGCGAAATGGATAAGCTGCAAACTATAATCAAACCCACAGTAGGTATTCTAACCAATATTGGTGGAGCACATCAAGAGAATTTCAGTTCATTGCAAGAGAAATGCATGGAGAAATTGATATTGTTTAAAAATTGTGATGTGTTGATATACAATGCAGATAACGAAATGATAAGCAATTGCGTTGGAAAATCTATGCTAACTGCACGCGAAATAGCATGGAGCAAGAAGGATGCCGATCGACCATTATTTATCAGCAAAATACAAAAGAAGGATGACCACACAATCATCTCCTATCGCTATCTTGAGATGGACAATGTATTCTGTATTCCATTTATTGACGATGCATCCATCGAAAACGCACTGCACTGCCTAGCTGCTTGTCTTTACTTAATGATGCCATCCGACCAAATTTCAGAACGCATGGTTAGGCTTGAACCTATAGCAATGCGCATGGAGGTAAAGGATGGGAAAAATGGATGTATATTAATAAATGATAGCTACAATAGCGATTTAGCCTCTCTCGATATTGCATTAGATTTTTTAGTGAGACGTACTGATAAGAAAGGGTTAAAGCGCACTCTTATATTATCTGATATATTAGAGACTGGTGAAAGTACTGCCACTCTTTATCGCAAAGTTGCTCAACTAGCCGCAAATCGACACATCAGCAAGATTATCGGTGTAGGAAGCTCAATCAGCTCTATGGCTTCTCGTTTCACTATGGAGAAGTACTTCTTTAGAACAACCGAAGAGCTTCTAGCTTCAGAGGCTTTTGCCAACTTGAACAATGAGGTTATCCTGATTAAGGGGGCACGTCCTTTTAACTTTGACAAAGTCACCGAAGCACTAGCTTTGAAAGTTCATGAAACAACTCTTGAAGTAAACTTAGGTGCAATTGTTGAAAATCTTAATCACTATCGCGCAATGCTAAAACCCGAGACTAAAATATCATGTATGGTTAAGGCTTTTGCATACGGTTCGGGATCATACGAAATAGCTAAAACGCTACAAGAGCATCGGGTAGATTATCTGGCAGTTGCAGTAGCCGACGAGGGAGAAGAGCTACGTAAAGCGGGAATTACAGCTTCCATCATAATCATGAACCCTGAACTTACAGCATTCAAAACCATGTTCGATTATAAGCTTGAACCAGAAGTTTATAACTTCCACCTATTGGATGCGCTGATTAAGGCTGCCGAAAAAGAGGGAATAACAAACTTCCCAATCCACATTAAAATTGATACTGGGATGCACCGTCTTGGTTTTGAAGAGCATGAAATATCACGTCTAATAAACCGACTAAAAGGACAAAATGCAGTACTTCCTCGCTCTGTTTTTTCTCATTTTGTGGGAAGTGATTCAGCAGACTTTGATGCGTTCTCGCGCAATCAAGTCACGATTTTCGAACGCGCTTCAACTGAGCTACAACAAGCATATCCTTATAAGATATTGCGCCATATGTGCAATACAGCAGGAATCGAACGCTTCCCCGAAGCACAATTCGATATGGTCCGCCTAGGATTAGGACTATATGGTATTAATCCTATAAACAATGAAGTTATCAATAATGTAAGTACTTTAAAAACAACAATTCTCCAGATTAGGGAAGTACCTCAGGATGATTCAGTAGGTTATAGTAGAAAAGGAGTACTGCAACGTCCTTCACGAATTGCAGCCATCCCTATTGGATATGCCGATGGACTGAACAGACATTTAGGTTGTGGAAATTGCTACTGCCTAGTAAACGGACAAAAGGCTCCTTACGTGGGAAATATTTGCATGGACGTTTGTATGATAGATGTCACAGGCATTGATTGTCGAGAAGGAGATCATGTCATTATATTTGGTAATCAGCTACCTCTAACTGTGCTATCTGATACCCTCGACACCATTCCTTATGAGATACTCACTGGAATCTCCAATAGAGTAAAACGCATTTATTTTCAAGACTAATGGGCTGTTAAAGAAGTAAAAGATAAAATTGTCAAATCGAAAAAAATAACTTTCTTTGCAAAGAAACACTATTAATAATTCTAATTCAAAACTTATTATATGAATACCTTACTTTTACTAGGCTTTCTGCCCAGCGGCTCAGAATGGATCATCATTGCTCTTGTTATCTTGTTACTTTTTGGTGGTAAAAAAATCCCCGAATTGATGCGTGGATTGGGTAAAGGTGTGAAAAGCTTCAAAGATGGAGTCAACGAAGCAAAAGATGAGATCAACAAGGCAAAAGACGAAATTGACGAACCCGCAAATAAAGACAAGGATAAATAACGACTATGGCTGAAATGACCTTTTGGGATCACTTAGACGAGCTTCGTAAAGTACTATTCCGCGTCATTGGAGTTTGGTTTGTATTGGCTATTGGCTATTTTATCGCTATGCCCTATCTGTTTAATAACGTGATATTGGCTCCTTGTCATAATGATTTTATTTTTTACGACTTACTACGATTAATAGGACAAAAGCTTGAACTTACCGATGATTTCTTCACGCAAGAATTTGAGGTAAAACTAATTAATATAAATCTAGCTGCACCTTTTTTCATTCATATGTCAACTGCATTTTGGATGTCGGTAGTTACTGCTATGCCTTATTTGCTTTATGAAGTTTGGCGTTTCATAAGCCCAGCATTATATCCCCAAGAAAAAAAAGGAGTACGAAAAGCTTTAATGATAGGTACAGTTATGTTTTTCATAGGTGTACTCTTGGGTTATTTTATGGTATACCCACTTACACTACGATTTCTATCTAGCTATCAATTGAGTGATCAGGTTGAAAATATCATCTCACTCAATTCATACATTGACAACTTTATGATGTTGATACTCTGTATGGGGTTAGCATTTGAGCTTCCACTTGTTACCTGGTTATTATCATTAATGGGTATTGTAAACAAATCATTTCTGCGTAAATACCGTAGACATGCAGCTGTCATTATTGTTATTGTAGCAGCAATAATCACTCCAACAGGCGACCCATTTACTTTAGCAGTAGTAGCAATTCCACTATATTTGCTTTATGAAATGAGTATATTGATGATAAAAACAAAGCAGGAAGAGATTGAATCATTATCTCAAATGAAATAATAAATACTTTCTACTTAATAATGTGCAGAAATAAATCTTAATTATTTCTGCACATTATTTTTTATACACATTACTTCAATTCTGTTTGTACTATTACTTACACTACCACACATACCATTCAGCCTAGGTTGAGTTCTTTATAAACCTTATACAAATCTAACAATAGCAATACACTTCGAGCATGAAACAACTGACTCTTAATAGCCTTTCGCAGAAC
>DKPL01000024.1:17323-17527 GCA_002471185.1 Bacteroides sp. UBA7335 | reverse complement strand
CCTTTCGCAGAACACCGTATCATGTATGATGAAAATAAAATCTATAGTGGGATATGGCCTCTTCTTATAAAATCTAAGTCTAGAATGAGGGCGCAAAAAATAAGCCCCATCTCTCGATGGGGCTTATTTATAATACTCTCATTTTTATTCAAATAAATAAAAACAAGAGAATAAGGTTTCAAAAAAAAAGGGAAGTCTCACGAC
>DKPL01000024.1:0-17103 GCA_002471185.1 Bacteroides sp. UBA7335 | reverse complement strand
TCTAACCTTAAATCTAAATCTCTATGAAAAAAACGTATGCAAATATACCATTTTTGGCAATACCTAGTTGTTAACAAAACACATAAAAAGAATAATCTGTTGTAACATATGTAAAATAAAAAAAACAATTCTTATTCAGTTAACGATTTTATCAAACGTTTATAAATAGGATTTAAATTTAGCAAATCAGCAACTCCTGTGATAATCATTTGCTTACGTGCTCTAGTCAAAGCAACATTTAGTTTTCGATCAACCTCCACTCCATCCGTATTCACAATATTAGCTAAGAAACGAATTTGATAAGGCATACTAACACAAAATGAATAGATAATTATATCGCGTTCACTTCCTTGAAAGCGTTCAACCGTATCAACTGCAATATCGTTAAGTAATGGTATGTTGAGTTTTTCGATTTCACGTCTGATTAGCGCTATTTGACTGCGATAAGGGGTAATAATACCCAAGGTTGTTATCGGATCAAAACTTTCGTTGATACATTCGCGCATATAGATATCATATACTAATTTAGAGATAATTTCAGCCTCACTATGATTTACTTTTACTGAACCACCAATGGGTTCAGGCACCGAAGGATAAAAGCCAACACGAACGATACCCGAGGATTCTTCAAGTTGATGCGACAAACCTACAGCCTCAAGTTGTCCACCATAGAAAGCTTTATTGGGGAAGTCAGCTACTTTAGGATGCATACGACCTTGCCTACAAAGCATATCACAACAAGAGGAAAAAATATCACTATACTCCTTCTTCAATGTTTCATACAATCGCTCAAAAAGTGAGTTTTTCAAATTAGAAAATCCTACTTTTTGCAATTCCTCATCGTAAACCATAGACTGTTCAGAACTTTGCAATACTACGGCAGGTAACTGTTTATGATCGCCTATCATGATAAACTTCTTCACTGCATCTTTACCATCCGGAGATTGAGCACAAAGAATGCCCAACAGTTGTGGTTCAAGTATTTGAGTAGCCTCGTCAATAATAGCAACATCAAAATTTTTCAGTTTAAAGAGTTCTGGTTTACCAGATATCGCAGCAACTGTACCAACCACAATACGACAGTTTTTTATACGATTCACAACATCCAATCGTTTAGCACACTTCTTCATTTCGTTTTCAAGCAGATGATCACGATAGGCTACATCACAAGACAACTCACTTCCTACCCTTATATAATCAACCAAAGGTACTATTGTAGATAATGCTTTGCACATTTCATCAACAGCCCTATTGGTATATGACAGAAGAAGTATTTGAGCATCCTCTTCAAAATAGAATTTCTCCACCATCAATTTTAGCGCTCTCGAAGTCTTTCCTGTACCGGGAGGACCTACCAATAAGAAAAAATCTTGTGCAGCCTGCGCCTTCAGAGCAATGCGTTCAAAGTCATTCTCACACTTAGACAGTAACGTTTCGTTTATTAATTTACTTTCCGGCAACCTCTGTCCCAATAATAAATCGCGACGTTCTTTGTTGGCAGCAATAAATGTCCACAACGATTGATACATTGTTCGAAATGAAGTATCCATAGAATCGTGCTCTATAGCATAAAGACTATTAGAGGGAAGTACAGCGATATTCTGTTGTGTAGCGCGAAGGCGTACTTTTACTATATCAGTTTTTAGTTCTTCAATATTACCTTTAAAAACCATTTTATTAGTCACATTGTCTTCATCGGAGTTGCGTTCATACAGCACAATAGCATCGCCCAACCTAAAATTAGGCAAAGAGCTTTCTATACCCGATGATTGAGTGGCAAAACGAATATATGGCTTATGTTCATTGCTTGCATGGTTCTCAACAATAGTAAGGTTTGGCATTATTTCACCAGCATCAAGCTTCTCAGATAAAGATGAAAGCCATAACGAAGCTGCTCCACGCCGTCCGTCATAATCTACATCACCCGACTTTGAAGTATAGAGTTCTTTGGTGATAAAATTATATAAGCCATAAAAATAGCTCTGTTCTAAAGGAGAAAGATGAGATAAATATTCAGAGAATTGATCGAGAGAAGGACGAAGGTATTTATTCCAAAAGAAGTCACTAACTGTTTTCTCTCTTAAGTTATCAGCAGTAATCACACCCAACTGCTGGGCTGTATACCCAATGTTATTGTGTAACTGAATAGTATATTCTTCAGCAACGATAAGGTTACGAAGATTTATTGCGCGACGCACCATAGCCCATGAAGTACGTGATGGGTAGAGCATTGGATAGCGAGTATAAAGTAAATAGGGCTTAACTTGATTATGGTTCATCCCCATAGAATATTGTAGAACAGCTTGATACAACAACATCTGCACTTTATGGTTTTCTTTAGGAATAACCTTACCTGGTATTGCATACTCATCTCCTTTACCTGATTTCATCTCAATAAAAGAGCTCATATCGCGTTGCATATAGTCGAGTCGTCCTTGTAGTCCGAGTGCTTCGCATATATAAGATGGCTCAAGAACAGCATCTTTCTTATTTAGCTCATAGCCCGACTCAGAAAACCGTTCGACTACAATTTCACGCAAATGATTAAAGTGCGTTTTGCAAGCTTCAAAGAAGTCCACTTCCTTGCTACGATCTTGCAAATCAGCACAAGCAGCAAGTTCGATGGGGTAACGACTAAATGCCTTACGCATGCAACTCACATAATCGGGAGTTTCTTCAGCATAAATCCACTCATCAAGAAAAAGGTTTGCAATGTTTCCCAGTAAGATAGGTAAAGCATTATTAACGGGCTGCAAACGAGCTAATATATAGTTTGCCGGGTGGTTGCCATACTCTTTAAAACATTCGGCAAGCGAGCTGATATCTATAAGATAATCAGGTTCTAAAACGATAAAGCTTGGAGTAAGTATATCGGCCTCTTCGTATATAGCCACATCTAACAGATTGAGTTGTGCATGCGACCAAAGTTTCTCAATGGTATCAGCAAACTCTATATTAACATCAGCAATATTATAACGCACGCGTAAAGCCCCTTCAATAACTTCATCAAGAGGAGTCACATATAGATATTCGGCATCTTTGTGAAGATAGCATACACGCATGCGTTTTATCTTATGATGAGGTTTAGGGGCGACGTGATACGTGGCATCAACCTTAGGTAATAGTTGATAAAGTGAATCAGGAATATCAGCTCCCGACATTTTCCTAATGAAAAAGGCAATTGTTTTGGCATCTCGAAGTAGTTTATCGCGCTGAGCACTCTCCCGGTTGTTCAGTATTGCGTTCGAAGTCAACCGAAAGGTATGCAATCTATTTTGCTCTTTGGTAGATAATTCTAGTTTAGACGAAACCCAGCTAATTCGAGCCGAAAGATCAGTCATTTGCAAATGTTCGCTGCTCATCAATCCGCGACACAGCCTTTCTAACAGTCCACGAAGCTCTTTATATGCAATTTTCAACTCGTCATCGGGCATGCAACAAGCAGCCTGCAAAATATCGAATGCCTCTTTTATTTCCACTTTGTCCATAGTAGGCAAAGATACGATTTATCTAGCCCTGCGAAGAGATTATAACATAAAAAAACTGCACATCCCAGAAGGATATGCAGTTCTTAAATTTATAATTATACGATTGATAATTACAACACGATAGGTTTGTATTTTGGAACCAAAATCTTCATTACTGTCCAACCAATAAGGTAGGCCACAGCACATACACAGAAGATGATGAAGTAACCGGCAGGTTTACCTTCAAAACCCATAAAGGTCATGTTAGTTTCACCAGCATAAGTAAACAACATACCAGAGCCCTTATTGATGATGAATGAACCAACACCACCGGCCATACCACCAATACCTGTTACAGTAGCAATAGCAGTTTTAGGGAACATATCACCAATAGTAGAGAAGATATTTGCAGACCATGATTGGTGAGCAGCACCAGCGATACCGATAATGATGATAGGGAACCAGTAAGAGATATTACCCAATGGTTGAGCAAACAAAGCCAACAATGGGAAGAAAGCGAAGATCAACATCGCACGCATACGAGATGCATATGGGTCCATACCAGTACGAGCCATGATGATAGTTGGCAATTTACCTCCGAAGATTGACAATACAGTGATTAAGTAAAGAACGAAGATCAACAACATACCTGTTGGGCTGTCAGAAGAGAATCCGTACACGTCACTAATATAAGCAGGAGTCCAGAACAAGAAGAACCACCATACACCGTCAGTCATAAATTTACCAAAAGCAAAAGCCCAAGTTTGACGATAAGTGAAACATTGTGCAAAAGACATTTTCTTTTCTACACTTTCAGCTACTGCTACTGGTTCAGCAGCCTCATCTTGATTGATATATTCAAGCTCAGATTTGTTTACTTTAGCACATTTCTCAGGTTTGTCATACATAAACACCCATAATCCCATCCACACAAAGCCTAGTGCACCGATGATGATAAATGCCATTTCCCAACCATTACCTACGCCGATACCTTTAAAGTAACGTGCAATCAAAGGAATAGTTACAGGAGCTGCTAACGCACCAATTGTAGCACCTAGATTCCAGATACTAGTAGAGAAAGCACGGTCTTTCTTTGGGAAGTATTCTGCTGTAACTTTAATTGCAGCAGGGAAGTTACCAGCCTCACCCACAGCAAGGATGAAACGAGCAACGATGAATAAGTTTACACTGATAGTTGAGATAGCAAGAGCTGCTTGCCCTGTTGCACCAACCATTTCTGCCACACTATTATAGCCAAGATATACTTCGGTTAACCAACCACAAGCAGCGTGTGCAACTGCACCTAACGACCAAACACCAATAGCCCACAAGAAACCTTTTTTAGTTCCCATCCAGTCGATAAAACGACCTGCAAATAACATACTAATTGCATAAAAGATAGAGAAAAGTGCAGTGATTGTTCCATAATCGCTATCAGTCCAGTGGAATTCAGGAGCAATAAAGTCCTTCCATGTCAATGATAGTACTTGTCGGTCTAAGTAGTTTACAGTTGTCGCGAAAAATAACAAAGCGCAGATAGACCATCTGTAGTTTGTCATTTTCCCAAAAGCATTTTGATTTGTACTCATGATAATTGATTTAAATATTATAGTTCTATTTCTGGCCTCAAAAGTACACAATCTTTAAGACCTAGCAATAGATTAATTGTCTCTTTTACTGTAATTTTTGTGCAAATACCATCAATTTCGTTCAAAAACACACAAAAAGAGTGTTTACGCACACGATAACACGTGTTTGCGTGCACGCAAAGTCTAAATAATGCACTAATAAAAACTAAAAGTACACAACTCTTTAATGAAGAGTCGTTATATTTGCCACATACTATTAATTGCACACGATTATTAAAAATCTAATAACCATAATAACAATAAAGAATGAGAAAGAATCTTATTTGTAAAGTATTTGTATTTTTGACTCTTCTGAGCACAACAAGTGTATTTGCTCAAAAGGTGAGTAAAAACCTACCTTGGTCTGTACGCATGACAGAGTCGGAGATGGTTCGTTGCCCCGAATCGTGGCAACTCGATTTCCAACCACGTTTAAAATGGGACTATTGCCACGGCTTAGAACTACAAGCGATGATGGATGTATATGACACATACGGAGATCAAAAAATCCTTGATTATGCGGTAGCTTATGCCGACACCATGATCAATGATAACGGAAGTATTAAAACTTATAAGTTACACGAATACAATATCGACCGCTTAAACCCCGGTAAATACTTGATGCGTGTGTACGAGCAAACAAAAGACGAGAAGGTACGTATGGCTGTTGATACACTTCGCAAGCAGTTAGATACTCATCCTCGTAACGAAGATGGTGGTTTTTGGCACAAAAAGATCTATCCTAATCAAATGTGGTTAGATGGTTTATATATGGGTGCACCATTCTATGCTGAATATGCAAAGCGTAACAACCGCGTTAATGACTATGCAGATATTATTAACCAATTTATTACAGTAGCCAACCATACATACGATCCAGCAAACGGACTTTATCGCCACGCAGCGGATGTTAGCCGCAAAGAGCGTTGGGCAGATCCTGTAACTGGCCAGTCACAACACTCATGGGGACGTGCTATGGGTTGGTATGCCATGGCTTTGGTTGATGCACTAGAGTTTATTCCTACCAACGAGCCTAATAGAGATAAAATGCTTAATATCTTAGACAATGTAGCATTCCAAATTCGCCGTTTACAAGATCCTAAAACTGGCGTTTGGTATCAAGTTCTTGACAAGAGTGGCGAACCTGGCAATTATCTTGAATCGTCTGTATCGACTATGTTTGTATATTCATTGTTGAAAGGTATTCGTTTGGGATATATCGATCCATCTTACATGGAAACAGCATTGAAGGGCTACAAAGGCATTATCAATGAGTTTATTACTGTTGATGATAACGGTGTAGTTAGCTTGAACCAAGCTTGTGCTGTAGCCGGACTAGGTGGTAAGAACTACCGTATGGGCGATTATGACTATTACATTAACGAAGAGATTCGTTCGAACGATCCTAAGGCTGTAGGACCATTTATCATGGGTAGCCTTGAGTATGAGCGTTTGCCCGAATGTGTAAAATAATAAATCAGGTATGAAGAAGGTTATCAGGATAACGCTCTTACTGCTGATTGCTTGCGCCTCAATGGCGCAAGCTCAAACTCGTCAAGACACCATTGTGGTAGCAAGAGACGGAACGGGACAATACCGTGAAATCCAGCCTGCCATCGAGGCAGTTCGTGCATTTATGGACTATACGGTTACTATTTACATCAAGAACGGGTTGTACAAAGAGAAGATTGTAATTCCATCTTGGGTGAAGAATGTTCAGTTGGTGGGCGAAGATGTCAACAAAACCATTATCACATGGGATGATCATGCCAACATCAACAAAATGGGTACTTTCCGCACCTATACAGTAAAGGTGGAAGGCAACGACATTACCTTTAAAGATTTGACCATTGAAAACAATGCAGCTCAACTTGGGCAAGCGGTTGCACTACATACCGAGGGAGATAGATTGATGTTTATTAATTGTCGTTTTCTTGGCAATCAAGACACAATCTATACCGGTACCGAAAATACTCGTTTGCTATTTACAAACTGCTACATCGAGGGAACAACCGATTTCATCTTTGGCCCTTCGACTGCTTTGTTCGAACACTGCACGATACATAGCAAACGCAATTCATACATCACCGCAGCTTCGACTCCTGCCAACGCACCCTTCGGTTATGTATTTAAGGCATGCAAACTAACGGCTGCCGCCGGAGTAGACAAGGTTTACTTGGGCAGACCATGGCGACCTAATGCGGCTACTGTGTTCCTTAATTGCGAGTTTGGTAGTCACATTCGTCCAGAAGGTTGGCACAACTGGGGCAAACAAGAAAATGAGCAAACGGCTCGTTATGGCGAGTTTGGCAATACCGGACCTGGAGCTAATACCGATAAACGGGTGAAATGGAGCAAACAGCTCACCACAAAGGAGGCATCAAAATATACTCCTGATGAGATATTTGCCGAAACAAACAATTGGTATCCTTACAAATGACCAACATAAGTAATAGATAACATCATGATTAAAGACTCTTCGTTACCTTTTGGGTTGCGAAGAGTTTTTTTATTCTCTATATTTGAACACACAAATGGCTACCCTTATTCAACAGATGATATAGCAATGCTTTTTGTAGTGCATAAGGTTACGCACTAGCGTGAATAAGTATCTGCACCACAGTGCGGCTTAATCTGCACCAATCCAAAACATAATTATCAATCACAACTAAAGTACTATATATGTCGCATCAATTTAAACCGATAACTTCTATTCTAATACTTTGCATCATTTGTCTGTGTATCGGTTGCAAAGACGATGAAAGTTTTGTTTTCAATGCAACAGACCTGATAGGTACTTGGGAGTCGATAGAGAAGGATGGCACAAGCATTGAGCCCGATGAGGTGAAAACCTATACTTTCGGTTCAGATGGGCGATTAACAATTGGTCGTTGGGTAGAGGCAGAGAATAACGAAAAGAAGTGGCAAGAGAATCTATATAATTATGTATGCAAGCGAAACGAGATTGTGATAGCCAATGCTTATTCAAGGTTTGTTTTGCAAATTTACGATTTGACCAATGAGGTATTGAAGTGCAAAACCATAATCTACTACAACGGCTACGATGATAACAGTGGAGATTATGCTCTATATATCTTCAAGAAAAAGAGCGATTTATAAAGTAACATCTTATTTACTACATACCCCAAGAAGCCTCTCAATGTTGTATTGAGAGGCTTCTTGGCATATTAACATTTAGTGTAACTTTTTTGTAACTATTTCGTAAATCAAACGTATGACTTATGTATTACGCACGTAATTCTATCCAGCGTAATTTGCAGTGATTTAAGAAACGAACGAAATACAATGACTACAAAATTGATTAAGATTACCACTTTTGATTTAGGGAAAAAGCTATTCCTTACTCTATTTCTCATTTTATCAGCCATGGCCGCAATGGCAAGCAGTCTTTCGGGTACTATTCTAGATAAGCAAACGAGTGAACCAATGACGGGTGCCACAGTTCAATTGGTTGGAACAACCGTAGGTGCAGTGGCCGATTTAGATGGCAACTACTCTATCTCGAACATTCAACCGGGAGCTTACACAATCGAAGTGAAGTATGTAGGCTATAACGACATCCGTTTATCAGATGTCAAAATTGGTCAGCAAGGGCTAGTAATGAACTTCGAACTCGAAAGCGATGCACAAGCCTTGGGCGAAGTGAGTGTAGTGGCACGCATGAAACGAAACACTGATGTATCGATGATGACTGCACAACGCCAAAGTTTATTGGTGCAAAGTGGTGTGTCGGCACAACAGATTGCTAAAACTCAAGATAAAGATGCTTCTGAGGTTATAAAACGTGTGCCGGGTGTGTCAATCATAGACGAGAAATTTGTCATGGTACGCGGATTGTCACAACGCTATAATAATGTATGGATCAACGGTGGCGCCGTTCCAAGTTCAGAAGCTGATGCTCGTGCTTTTTCATTCGATATCATCCCCAGCTCTCAGCTTGATAATATGGTGATTGTGAAGAGTCCGGCACCAGAATATCCTGCCGATTTTACCGGTGGATTTATTATGCTCAACACCAAAGAGATGCCTACAGAAAATTCATTTCTTGTGTCGGTAGGAACCAGTATCAGCGATCAGACCCACTTTAAAAACTTTCTTTCTAACCCGGGGAGTGCTACCGACTTTTTAGGATTCGACAACGGCATGCGTATGCCAACAGCGGGAATGAAAGGGGCTATGAATACTTTTTCAACCAATAACAATCGCATCGACTTGATGAGTAATGGGTTCAACAACAACTGGTTAATAAAAAGCAGTAAGCCGGTAGCCGATTTAAAACTTAACTTAGCCTATGCACAGCGCTGGGAGTTTGAGAGCGGACGTCAGTTTGGAATGCTGGCAGCTGCCAACTATAGCAATACTTTCAAGCGCTATACCGATATGGAAAATTCATTGTTTGGCTCGTATGATACCAATAATAATCACTCGGTATATCTTCGCAAAAGCACCGACAATCAGTACAACAATGATGTACGTATGGGAGTTATGGTAAACTTAATGTTTCAACCTAAAAGCCGTAATCATCACTATGAGTTCAAAAATATATTCAATCAAATTGGTAAAAATCGTTATACAGAGCGTCATGGATTTGATGCACAAAGCAACGATGAGCAAAGCATGGAGTATTACTACTCAAGCCGTAGTACTTACAATGGGCAGTTCACCGGAAAGTATACGTTGAAAGCGGGCAAACTGGACTGGAGTGCTAGCTACTCTTACGCCAATCGCCACTTGCCCGATAGACGCCGTATCTTATTAAACGATTCGGAAGAGTCGGGAGTGATAGCACTTGCTACAGGAAATGACATCACACGCGAATTCACCAAACTAGAAGAGAATATTGGTTCGGTCAATATCAACTACCTGCAAAACTTAGCTTTTGGCAATTTCAAACCCGAACTTCGTGCCGGTGCCTATGCCGAATACCGTACTCGTACTTACAATACCCGTCAGTTTTGTTACGCTTGGGGAAATGATATGCCTAGCGGATTTAAACAAATGGACATCACCACACAACTTTTGCAAGAAGAGAACTATGGGTTAGAGAAACTATTCTTGTATGAACAAGTACGCAAAACGAATGACTATAAAGGAAACAACTGGATTGGTTCGGCTTATGTGGCAGCCAATTTGCCCATCACAACTAAATTTAACCTTTATGCCGGTGTGCGATATGAATACTCTAACATGGAGCTGATTCGCAATACACGCAACCACGAAGAGAGTCACAGTAGCATGTTCTACAAATACAACGATATTTTTCCATCGGCTAATGCCATGTATAAACTAACCGACAATCAGCAGTTACGCTTATCGTATGGCAAGTCGGTTAACCGTCCGGAGTTCCGCGAAGTGTCTACCTCGGTTTATTATGATTTCGACTTAGCTGCCAATGTAGAAGGAAACCCCTCGCTAAAGCCTGCTTATATTCACAACATCGACTTACGTTACGAATGGTATCCATCGAATGGAGAGTCATTCTCGGTAGCTCTTTTTTATAAAAGATTTGATTCGCCCATTGAGTGGACTTACACAGTAAATGGTGGAACAGACTTGACTTACTCTAACAAGAATGCGAAAGCAGCCAATAATTTTGGTATCGAAATAGACTTCCGCAAAAACCTGGATTTCATCGGTTTACGCAACTTTAGCTGGTCGTTCAACGGAGCTTTAATCAAGAGCAAAGTGCTGTTTGACAAAGGTAGCAGTGATGAAGATCGCCCTATGCAAGGACAATCACCCTACTTAATCAATACCGGTATCTTTTACAACCAGCCTAATTGGGATTTGAACATTGCAGTGCTCTACAACCGCATTGGCAAGCGTATCATTGGTGTAGGACGTACCGTGGGGAGCAATGGCGAACAAACTACTAAAATTCCAAACTCGTACGAGATGCCACGTGATGCCATCGATTTTTCTATCAGTAAGAAGTTCGGCTCACTCGAAGTGAAAGCGGGCATACGCGATATCTTGGCACAGCGCGTCAATTTCAAACAGTTTGGAAGCACCATCAAAGCCGGCGAGAAAGTTGACTATGAAGAGGTAACCAGAAGCTATAAACCGGGAAGAAATTATCAAGTCTCACTATCGTACACATTTTAGATAAAAATAGAGAAACTAATCGAGGACTAATGTCTTCACCTAAAATTAGAATTAAAATGAAACAAATGAAAATGAAAGTAATGAAATGGAGCAGTCTGTTTATGATGACTGTAGCAATGTCTGCCATGTTAGCTAGTTGCAACGACGACACTAAAGTGACGATTGACGACACAAATGGAGATCCTACAGTGACTCGTCCTACAAATACGGGAGAGTATTCTGGACTTGCAACCAGCGAAGGCATTCTTTTCAACAACGGCACACAAATTGGTAATGGCGATCAGGAGTTTTGCTTCACCGGCAAACAAACCATACCTGCTGGTACCTACCTTATGAAGGGTTGGGTGTATGTTCGTCCGGGAGCAGAGTTGACCATCGAACCGGGCACCATTATCAAAGGCGACAAAGAGACAATGGCTGCACTTATCGTGGAACCGGGAGCTAAAATCTATGCAGAGGGTACTGCCAATGCTCCAATTGTAATGACTTCAGAACAATCGGTTGGCAATAGACGCCCGGGCGACTGGGGAGGATTGATTGTTTGTGGTAAAGGCATCAACAACAATGCTAGCGGACAGCAAATTGAGGGTGGCCCAAAAACAAAACATGGTGGCAACGTAGCTGACGATAACTCAGGAGTGATACGCTATCTTCGTGTAGAGTTTGCCGGTTTCCCTTTTCAGAAGGATAAAGAAATTAACGGTATTACATTTGGATCAGTGGGTAGCGGAACTACAGTAGATCACTTACAAGTATCTTATTGTAACGACGACTCTTACGAGTGGTTTGGTGGTTCGGTAAACTGTAAATATTTAATTGCCTACAACGGATGGGACGATGAGTTCGATACCGACAACGGTTTCAGCGGACACGTTCAATATTGTCTTTCTATTCGCGATCCACGCATTGCTGATACTTCACAATCAAACGGTTTCGAGTCGGACAATAATGCAGATGGTAGCGCAATCGAGCCTTATACATCATGTGTATTCAGCAACGTTACATTCATCGGCCCAATGACTCAAAAAAACCTCGATGCCGGTTTCCAAAACTCATCAGACTATATCAATGCCGGGAACATGAAACCTGAAAATGAAGCAGCTTTGGGTAAATTTCAAGCAGCAATGCACATTCGCCGTAGCAGCAAGTTGAATTGTTACAACTCGGTAGCATTGGGATGGCCAATCGGGTTAATCATTGATGGCGAAAAGGGTAACTGCCGAGAGTGGGCTAACAATGGAAACATTAAATTGCAAAACGTTTACTTCGCTGGTATGACCGCAACTGGTAGCGATTTCAATAAGAAGTATGAAGATCAGTTGGGAACTTGGAACTTGGTTGATGGCAAAAACACAATTAGCTATGATGCTAGCAAAGAATCGTTCTCTACTTCATTCTTAAAAACTCAAAGCGGTTGCCGTTTCGATTTAACAGAAACTGATTTGAATTTGACAGACCCTAACAACATTGGTCAAGTATACTGTCCTGCCGCAGGAAGCCCATTGTTGGGAAGTGCTAACTTCAACGGATTGAATAGCTCATTCATTCAATCAGTAAGTTATATCGGTGCATTCGGTGGTACATCTGACAATTGGTTGGAGGGTTGGACAAACTTCGACCCACAAAACACAGTTTATTAATAGGTGTTATTAAGAATATAGCGTTGCAAAACAATAGGCAACAATTACATATAAACAAAACAAATAAAATAAATGCGGATAAGGAGTTTCTCTTATCCGCATTCTTTTTAATTTGCCCAACTGGCTATTTCACAACAAATGTTTGTTTTAATAATGTTTCATCGGCAGATGATGGACCAACCATCACAATAAACTCTCCAGGCTCTACCCCGTACTTCATCTTCTTATCATAATAAGCCAACTTATCGGGAGTAATGGTAAATACCACCTCTTTTGATTCACCCGGCTTTAGTGTAACGCGAGCAAAATCTTTCAACTCCTTTACCGGACGAGTAGCACTACTAAAACGATCGCGTATGTAAAGCTGAACAATTTCGGTACCCTCACGTTGGCCCGTATTGGTTAACTTAACCGATGCTTCAAGGGTTCCATTCGTAGCAATTTCATTAGCAGAGAGCTTTAAGTCGGTATAATCATAAGTAGTATAAGATAATCCATAGCCAAATGGATAAAGCGGAGTACTTGGTTTATTATCAACATAAGGATGAAAATATTGCGAAGGCTTATGATTGTATATCATCTGAGTTTGTCCCACACTATAAGGTATAGTCAAAGCCAACTTAGCCGAAGGGTTTACTTGACCATATATAATCTCGGCAATGGCTTGACCGCCATACATACCCGGTGCCCAACCTTCTACAATAGCTGGCAAATGTTGAGCAGCCCACTCCACGCCCAATGGGCGACCATTGATTAAAATCAGAATGGTTGGTTTGCCCGACGCAGCCACTTTCTGAATCAATTCGTTTTGCAATCCTACCAAATCAATGTCCGAGCGGTCGGTATCTTCACCATCAGTACGCTCGGTCCAGCGAAAACGCATCATATATTCACCTGCCACCACAATGTTTAAGTCGGCTTGTTGAGCAAGTGCAGCAGCTTCAGCCACCTTTTTAGGATCCATGTTGCGTGGGTCCCAACCTTGATCGACAAAGTTAAACTGAGTCGTTGGCGAAACCTGTCGCAAACCTTCGAGAATGGTTGTTACATTTTCGGGAGCCCCCGGTGCACTCCAATCTCCTAGAATATTGTGGTCGTCGGCATTAATGCCTGTCACCATTATCTTTTTGTATTTTGAAGCATCAAGCGGAAGAATTCCTTCATTTTTAAGCAATACCACTCCATTGCGAGCAGCTTCAAGAGATGTCTGGCGGTGCTCATCACACAATCTTACCGTCATGCTTTGGGCCTCATCGGCATAAGGATGTTCAAACAACCCTAACCGGAACTTAACATAAAGAATTCTTCGTACTGACTCGTCGATACGTGATTCCGGGATACGTCCCTCCTTAACCAGTTCGGTAACCAGTTCATTCCAGTAGATACCATGCATGTGCATATCCATTCCAGCCATTATCGATTGATAAAATGCCTCTTTCAAGTTCTCAGCAGTAGCATGAAGATCGTGAATATGCTCAATATCCATCCAGTCGCTAACTACAAAGCCTTTAAACTTCCATTGATCGCGAAGAACATCGGTCATCAACCATTCGTTTTCGTGACACGGAATGCCGTTTAGTTCATTGTGAGCAGTCATCAACGACATAGCTCCGGCATCTACACCCGCTTTGAAAGGAGGGAAAAACACCTCATACAATGTACGTTCTGAAATATCGGTAGGCGATCCGTTAGTACCATTGATGGGCTGACTACCTCCTACAAAATGTTTAATACAAGCAAGTACATCCTCATTGCCATTCAATTGCCCTTGATATCCTTTAACCGACTGTCCCCCCATTAATGAAACGAGATAAGGATCTTCACCAAAAGTCTCACCCACTCTACCCCATCGTGGGTCTCGTGCCACCTCAACATTAGGGTTAAAGGTCCATTGCATATTCATGGCCCGCATTTCGCGAGCTGTTTGTCGAGCAATGGTATAAGCCATAGCCGTATCAAACGAGCAAGCCAAGTTGATACTTGTAGGGTATACTGTATTATCGGGAGCCAAAGCATTGCCATGAATAGCGTCGATACCAAAGATAATAGGTATCTGTAAGCGACTTTTCATAGCCAGTCCTTGCAAGTAGTTGGCCTCTTTCAAGGTAAGCACATGAAGAAAAGAGCCCACCAGCCCCTCTTCGGTAAAACGTTCTATATCTTTTTCGGTAAAACCGGGATAAAAAGCATTTGCCGTATTGTTTTTCAGTTCTTCCTCAGTCATTGTAGCACTGTTGTGCTTAATATGTTCAATACCTACAAACTGATTCATTTGCCCCACTTTTTCTTCCACAGTCATTCTGCCCAACAGGTCATCTATACGAGCTTCGATTGGGGCATTAGGGTCTTTATAAATTTCACCCTTATCGCTCGAACACGAACAAATACTAATTCCGATTGTCATCATTAATAAAATGTTTCTCATAATACTTATTTTAAATTTCATGGTTTATCACAAAGAGTTAAGCATCGATTTACCTCATCGTGCTTGGTCAAAAATAAACCATTCTTTCTACATGAAAAGAATAACCGGTTATCTATTATTCGCTTAGAAACAATATATAACCCATTATTTACGATATTGATACCCTACTAAGAAGATTATTTTTGTCCTTGGTATCAATTTTAATTGTTTGAGAATCGTTCAATCATCTCCATACACATGCGACCGTTGTGATAAGGACATTTCCAAAAGCCAGCTTTATCGTCAATATGGTTTACAGTGTCGTTGGCATATAAACTCCAATACCATTCGCCATTAGTGTAATCGATTAAATGCTCTTTGATAAATGCCCAACAATCCAGGGCAGTTTCCAAAGCCGATTCATCTCCAAAATGTTGATAAATATTCAAGTAGCCAACTACTGCTTCGGCTTGTACCCACCAATGCCTATCGGCATCAATATGGCCGTTATCTAAATTGCGCTCATAAATCATGCCTCGCCGGGGAGTAAACCCCTCTTTGGCTGCTTCTGCTATGCGCACTACCAAGGGTTCAACACGCTTTAACAAATCGGCATCACCCAATTCCAGAGCAGCTTCGTGAATAAGCCATGAAGCCTCTATGTCGTGACCATAAGATACGATATTGTATTTGCTGTTCCAATCGTCATCGAAGAATAATTGCAAATGAGCAGATTCTTGATTTAGAATTTTGTTGATAAACAGTTCGATTAAGTTATGCAACTGTTTTTTCAATCGCTCATCTTTCCATACACGATACAGGTTGGTGTAGGGTTCTAAGATATGTAAATGAGTATTCATTGTTTTGCACTCGTTGGCATCTTTCTCGCTCAAACGCATATCGGCTATCTCACCCCACTGGCGAGTCAATGCTTCATAATAGCCATTTTTCTGAGTATCAAAACTATGTTTCTCAATACATTCAAACAAACGAATAGCATACTCTAAAGCTTCAGCATCGCCAGTGGCCCGATGAAACTCGCTCAAACCATAAATGGCAAAGCCAAGTGCATAAATTTGCTTTTTGGTATCAACAGGGTGCCCTTGATAGTTAAGACTCCAATAAATTCCGCCAAACTCCGGATCATAGAAGTGAGCTAATACATAGTCTTTGGCACGTTTTGCAGTTTCAAGATAGGCATCACGCTTCAAGAGACGGTAAGCTGAAGAGAAAGTCCAAAGAATGCGTGCATTAAGTATTGCCCCTTTATCAGATTGTGGCATCAATACTTCATCGCCGGTTATACGACCATAGAAGCCTCCATGCGTAGAATCGATCATTTTTTCTATCCAATAGGAAAGAATATTGTCCGTCAATACCTCTTGCATTTCGTGTCTTAAAGATGCGACTTTTTGTTTCATTGTTTTTCAGTATTAATAATTGGATTTATTGAACAAATATAACAATTATGTCTTGCGATAGAGATGCATTTAGACAAATTGTTGTAAGATTATTTTATACATCAAAACACTCAACCTGGTGATATTGAGGTTAAGTGTTTCTGATTATTAATTTTAAAGCGATATTTGATAACAAGCTTATTTGATAATTTCTTTTCCTAGCATACTCAATACGACTTTATCGTTTGCCAATACCGCTAGGTTGTGCTCTATCATTTTCTTTAAAGTTTGTACCGAAGCCGAGCTACTCAATCCGTCTTGTGGAGTGTGCAAACAGTAGTCTACCAATTTATCAATGGTAGAAGTGGCAACATGCATACGGGTGTCAGAAGAGGCATAGTAGATGTAAACTTTACCATCCTCATCGGCTATCCAACC
>DKPL01000028.1:8466-19248 GCA_002471185.1 Bacteroides sp. UBA7335 | reverse complement strand
CAACCTATTATTTTGCTTGAGCCGTTTTACTATATATTAGATGATCCTATATGAATCAATATAACCCAAGAAATATTTGTTTAAACAAAAAAATCCCCCTAAGCTATAATGCTTAAAGGGATAGTTTAATTTGTAGTGGGCGCTAACGGATTCGAACCGCTGACCCTCTGGGTGTAAACCAGATGCTCTGAACCAGCTGAGCTAAGCGCCCTTTTGATTATTTAGGAAGTGTTCGGTTTAATTTGTAGTGGGCGCTAACGGATTCGAACCGCTGACCCTCTGGGTGTAAACCAGATGCTCTGAACCAGCTGAGCTAAGCGCCCGTACACTTCCGTTTCAAAAGCAATGCAAAGGTACGGTATTTTTTGAGACTTCCAAAACTTTCGCCAATTATTTTTCCACCTTTTTTCTCACAAAACAGCTAATCATCTTATTTCCAATCAATAAACCATCAAAAAAAAAATCGATAAAAAGTAGCGATTTTAAGGAGGTTAGTCAATAAGGACTAAAAAGCAGTTATTTTTGATTTTGCAAAAACAGTGGCAACGCTTACTTTTTTGATAAAAACAAGTAGATATTTAGCGAAAAATAGAATCTGGAACTAGAAAAACAATCAAGCTTGAAGCACAAACACCGGTTTATCCCAAGTTGACAGATCGGGGTGGTATTGAAAACCTTCGGCTTGAAACTGCTTTAGTTCTTCTAAATTGGCTATGCGATTCTTTATTATATAGCGAGTCATCAGTCCGCGCATCATCTTGGTGTAAACCACAATGGTGGTACGTTTTCCGTTTTTCATGACCGAAAACTCAGGAGTCACGACTTTGACTGCTTGCAACACACGCTTCCAGTCAAACAGACCACGCATTTCATCGCTCGCCAAATTGCAAAGCACCCCACCCGCTTCGTTTATGTCGGCTATAAAGGTATCAGTTAATATTTTACGCCAATATTCAAATAACGTAATTCCGCCAAGCTCAGGCAATTTGGCATCGCCCTCTAACCGATAAGGCACAATTGCATCGGCAGGACGTAGCAACCCGTAGCAAAAAGAGGTCAGACGGAGGTGATGTTGTGCATAGTCGTAATCATCCGTTGTAAAGTCAATAGGATTGAGTTTCTTGAACACAATGCCGGTATATGATAGCATAGCTGGCAGCTTTTTTGCATCAAGAGAGTGAAACTGTTGATAACGTTTATAGTTATCGACAGCTATTTTAGCATTTACACGAAGCAACTTCTCTAACTCATCTACTGAGAATTGAGACATCTGAAATGCAATATCATCAGCCTCTTTTTGAAAGCGTGGCACCGAAGCAAAAGGTACTTTGGCTTTTGAGTTGGCACTCATGGTTTTGGCACAAGAGAGTAATATGAGCATACTATCAATATTTAATTTTAAAAAGAGTTGAGATACAATCTTGACTCTTCCTTATTGGGTTATTTATTATGATGCTAATATAGAATAAATCTTTGAAAACTCTAGCTTATCCTACTCAAACCAGTAACACGAACAGCAGCCAAACGGTTCGGCATACCGCTTTGACTTGCCAATCCACACAGCCATGTGCTATGTTGCAATCAGTGCATCTCTATCCGCACTGCGGTGCGTATAGAGATGTACTGCGGTGCGGATAGAGATGCACTAAAGTGCAAAAGCTGCTATAGCTACCTATAACGAGCAGCTCACAGATTTCGAGACTCGACCGAACACAACACGCTAGAGCTGCAAAAGAGGTACTCAGCAAACAATCATCAAAAACTGCATATAGTCACAGTCTAATCAAAAAGTGTGAATGATTGTCGCTATTAGTCAAAAGCCCGTGCAACAAACGTGAAAGATGAAACCTATTATTTCCTCTTTCGGTTTTTATCTTTATCTTTGTCAGTTGATTAGAAAAGACAAAAACACTCATGAAAATGAAAAAAATCATATTGACAGGCGACCGTCCTACCGGTAAGTTACATATCGGACATTTCGTTGGTTCACTTAAACGCAGAGTAGAGCTACAAAACTCAGGTGAGTTCGATAAAGTATTCATTATGATTGCCGATGCGCAAGCGTTAACAGACAATGTAGACAATCCCGAGAAAGTGCGTCAAAACATCATTGAAGTTGCACTCGATTATTTAGCATGTGGCATTGATCCTACCAAATCGACCATCTTTATTCAATCGCAGATTGCCGAGTTGTGCGAGTTATCATTCTACTATATGAACTTAGTGACTGTGGCACGTTTGCAACGCAACCCTACGGTAAAAACTGAAATTCAAATGCGCAACTTTGAGAGTAGCATTCCTGTTGGTTTCTTTACTTACCCCATCAGCCAAGCGGCCGATATCACTGCCTTCAAGGCAACAACCGTTCCGGTGGGCGAAGACCAAAAACCAATGCTGGAACAAACTAACGAAATTGTGCGTCGATTCAACCATATTTATGGTGAAACATTGGTAGAGCCACAAATATTATTGCCTGATAATGCAGCGTGCTTGCGTCTGCCGGGAACCGATGGTAAGGCTAAAATGAGTAAGTCATTGGGCAACTGCATCTATCTTTCTGAAACAGCTGATGAGCTTCAGAAAAAGATTAAAAGCATGTACACCGACCCCGACCACCTTCGTGTGCAAGATCCCGGTAAGATTGAAGGAAACACGGTATTTACCTATTTAGATGCTTTCTGCCGCAACGAACACTTTGAAAGATACCTCAACGAGTATCCAAACCTCGATGAGCTTAAAGCTCACTATCAACGTGGAGGATTGGGCGATATGAAGGTTAAGAAGTTCTTAGGAGCAATTATGGAAGAAGAACTCGGACCAATTCGCGAACGCCGCAAAGAGTTTGAAAAAGATATTCCTGCCATCTATGAGATGTTGAAAAAGGGCTGCGATACTGCAAGAGCAGCAGCAGCAGACACCTTGGCCGATGTGCGTAGAGCCATGAAGATTAACTATTTTGAAGATGCTGAACTGATAGCAGAACAAGCTAAGCGCTTCAACTTAGGCGAATAATACAAGAGTTACAACAACAAGAGAGCCGGTTTCTAACGATGTAGAAACCGGCTCTCTTGTTGTATTGAGTATTTATATTATTTGAATAGTTTATCTATTTCATCCTCTTTTAAAGTATACAACACGATGTTGCCATCGGGAGTGTAGTTGGGAGCAGCACAAGCAAAAAGGTTGTCAACCAGGTTAGACATCTCTTTATTGGTAAGCACCTGTCCATACACAATGGCCGAAGCCTGCGCTAGCGTTAAAGCCAGTATGGTCTGTACCTCTTCGCGCACATCGCCTCCTTTTTCTTGTGCAGTGTGTATCATGTTGCGTATCAACTCTACCGGGTTCAGTCCTTCAACTCCCTCGGGAATGGCATTGATGGCAAAACTACCCCCACCTAGGTTGCTAACATCAAATCCCAACGAAACCAATTCGTCCATTATACTTTCTAGAATAATGACTTCAGAAGGGGGAAGTTGCAAAACCTCAGGAAACAATACCCCTTGCGAAATGCCCTGTTTCTTGATAATTTGTGCGATGTACCGATCGAACAACACACGAATATGAGCGCGATGCTGATCGATAAGCATCAAACCAGACTTTACCGAAGTCAAAATAAATCGACCTTTCAACTGCAAGTACTGATTGCTTTTTTCAGCAACAGCTTGTTCGGCATACAAAGAAGGCTCAACAGCAGGTGTAACTTCAAAAGAAGAGTATGCTGAAGTTTCAACCACCTCCTCGCTTTCGTCGGGAGCTATATCGACATTCATCTTACTAGCCCGCCCCATGCCACCATACAAAGCTTCCCAATCGGCAGAAGAGGCCGATGGTCGACTGTAGCTACCACTTCCACCACCCGAAGACTCAGAAGCACTCTTAAACGGGTTGAAATCGGAATTATAATGAACTTGAGGTTGCACAAAAGCATTACTATTATCAAACACAGGAATATCAGGCATATCGGCTGTGTCAAAATCAATGGTCGGGATAGCATTAAACTTGCCCAGCGACTCTTTGACAGCTGCCGAGATGATTTGCCATATCGCCTGCTCGTTTTCAAACTTAATTTCAGTCTTCGTAGGGTGAATATTCACATCGATATTGGCTGGATCGATATCAATATAGATAAAATAAGAGATCTGCTCACCCACAGGAATCAGCTTCTCATAAGCCTCCATCACTGCCTTATGAAAATAAGGATGGCGCATATATCGTCCGTTGACAAAGAAGTATTGATTAGCTCCTTTCTTACGAGCTGTCTCGGGTTTTGCCACATAACCACTCAACTTTATCAGCGAGGTATCTACCTCTACATTAAGAAGCTGCTGATTGAGTTTTTTGCCAAACACTGCAATTATTCGTTGCCGAAGCGTAGTGGCAGGAAGATTGAATAGCTCGGAGTCATTGCTATAAAGAGAAAAAGCCACATCGGGATGAACCAATGCTATACGCTCAAACTCGGCCAATATATTGCTCAGCTCAGTTGAGTTGGCTTTTAAGAACTTGCGACGAGCCGGAATGTTAAAAAACAGATTACTAATCAGGAAATTGCTACCTACGGAGCATGAAACAGTCTCGTGCGACTCTATTTTAGAACCGGCAATTGTTATTTTGGTACCTAGCTCTTCCGAAGCCTGTCGGGTTTTCAGCTCCACTTGTGCCACCGCTGCAATCGAGGCCAAAGCCTCACCGCGAAAGCCCATAGTACGCAAAGCAAAAAGATCTGAAGCCTGACTGATTTTAGAAGTAGCATGGCGCTCAAATGCCAAGCGAGCATCAGTCTCAGACATTCCCTTACCATCATCAATCACCTGAATGGTTGTTTTGCCGGCATCGGTTACCAAAACTTGAATATGCTTAGCATCAGCATCAATGGCATTCTCTACCAACTCTTTGATGACTGATGCTGGACGTTGTATCACCTCTCCGGCAGCAATCTGATTGGCTACCGAATCGGGTAACAAATGAATGATATCACTCATATGGCTTAATAAATTTGCTTTTCAATAAGAAGTTTAGAAAATCCAAGTATCGTTTTTCAAACAATACCAGATGTAACCAAGTAGAATAATTACAATAACAATTATTCCATAATGAAGTGGTTTTCTGCCACTCTCTTTGCGACGCTTCAGGTGCTTGGTACCTTCAACAAATTTGCCACGAATGTCTTCGGGAGTAAATTCTTTTTCGGGTGCCATTCCCAATTCGCGTTTATTATCTTCTATACGCTTTTCAAGCTTTTCTTTTCGCTCATCATAATAGATATATTGATGATTAAACCCACGAGGCTTGTTCATCCCACTTTTAAATAGTCCCATACAGCTATTATTTTATTAAGTTTCGTTTATTTGTAGCGTTGCTCGATCGACGGGTTGATTTTTGCAAAATATCTTCCGCTCCTTTGCCTCGCCACTCAAAAATATCTTCTTTATCTCTTGGACGAATATAGTCGAACCAAGCAAAGTTTGGCAATCTGGTTTTATCAGGTGGGATTTGGTCCATTGGATAAAGTGTGCCGTTGGATTTGCCAATCATCACCGCTTTCTTCATCTTGCCATCGCGCAGAAACATATGAAGCAAACTGCCCTCGCTATAGTTTAAACCAATCATGGTACTATCTTGTTCTTCGGGATAGAAGGCAATCAGCAGATTGGCTATAACTTCTACTCGCCTCATTTCACCATCTTCAAAAAAAGCTTTCATCTCTTTTCCCGAAATCTGATTGTAGTGCAAAGAGTCTTTCATCTCAACAGCTAGGGCTTGATTAATGATATGTGCCCAATCGATGGTAGAGTCGTTCATATAGACTTTAATCTCTTCGCCCAACAACTGCTGGTCTTGATTCCAAATGATAGGGTCGGTATACATGGTTAGGCAAGAGTCTTTTGAGTTGTACACCAAAGAGTCGCACACCCCTTGAACATCGGTGCGGTACATACGCACTTTGTGATAAGCACGCATCTCTCTGATAAGAGAATCGGTATGGTTATTGAATGTCACCATCATCAACGTATCGCCATGCACAAATAAGCTATCGCCTTGAGAGTAATCGATGGCAACTGCACGCTTGGTAGCAAAAGCACTATCGGTTAGTTCATTATAAAAACAATAATTGCCACGTAGCATGTTTTTATTGATGCTATCAGTCATTACCACATTGTCAAAGGCTTCTCCTATCGACCTAAGACGATCGTAAAACAAGCTATCGCCTGTTAACTTCTTCCCATCATTGGTCAGCACCGACCGATCGAGCAATTCAGCTTGTTCGGTTAATGTATTGTATATTCCTCTTTCAGAGTAGATATGATTATCATCGCTCACAATATCCGAAGGACCAAGAATAGTAGCAATCTTATTGGCAGTGTTATACTTTAAGGTATCCGAAGTCAAAATAAACTTTGGATTAACCAACTTCACCTCATGGTTAAAAACAGATTGTTTAGTAGCAGGACTGTACTCTCCCCAATCAGAAGTCAACACATTATCTTCATCAAAAAGTGTTCCTCCCTCAAAGTAGTACCCCAAATCGTATATGCGATCGTAGTTTAAGCTATCAGTAAGCAGAGTTGTGTTACGATTTATCATTTTCACATTCTCACGCAATTGAGCAAGCTGCGCCATACCATCATAATATAGATAGTCACCATAGATAAATAGCGTATCGCCTTGCTCCATGCGCACATTGCCAAATGCCTCAACCGAGTTGGTTTTCTCGAAGATAAGTGCGCTATCACAATACATATACATGCTATCTTGACGCAACTTTACCGAGCCAATAAGTATCTGCACATCGGGCATAGCTATTTTGTCCGCCTTCCCCTGATCAGCATGCAGCAAGATAACCTTAGTTTTCTTATGCTGCTCATTAGCTTTAGAATCTTGCGCCCAAATAAGATATGCACCAAACAAACAGAGCATCCCCGTGAGGATGCTTTTAAATAATATGTTCTTACCTTTCATTAATCTTTAATCCAACCTGGATACTTGAACTCACAGTTCTTCCAGTTTTCATTAATACGTACATAGGTATGTTTTTGTTTCTCTAAAACCCATTTATGAAGAAGCTCATTGCGACGTTTAGCCACTACAATCTCCTTTAAGTTCTGATAATCTTCAGAAATGGTAGCTTTGTGTCCGTTGATACGACTCTTCAACTTCACAACAGCACAAACCTCTTTGCCATCTTTCTCATTAACCAAAGTAAATGCTTTTGACACTTCGCCCACATTCATTTTATCAACCACTTTAGCAATATCTTGTGGCAACTCTTGCATTTGGAATTTTGAAGTAGCCATAGCATCACTCGAATTGGTATTTACCATCAAACCGTGGTTGTTGCGAGTGTCTTTATCATGCGATAAAACAGAAGCAGCTTCATCAAAAGTAAATTTAGAAGAACGAATGTCATCGGCAATTGAGTCTAAACGAGCGCAAGCAGCAATCAACTCATTATCCGACACTTTAGGACGAAGAAGAATATGACGAGTATTAACACGATCACCACGTTTTTCAATCAACTGGATAATGTGATAACCATATTCAGATTCAACAATTTTCGAAACTTTGGTTGGGTCTTGCAAACTAAATGCTACCGCAGCATAAGAGGGGTCCATTACCCCTTTACCCATAAAGTCGGTTTCACCACCACGAACAGCAGTACCTCTATCTTCAGAGTACAAACGAGCCAAAGTTGAGAAGTCAATTTCTCCATTTTGAACACGTTCGCTATATCCACGTAAGCGCTCTTTTACCTCTTCAACTTCAGATACTGGAATTTTAGGCTGCAACGTAATAATCTGTACTTCAACTTGAGTAGGCACATATGGAATACTATCTTCTGGAAGATCCTTGAAATATCGTCTAACTTCTGATGGAGTGACTTTGATGTCGCCAACCAGTTTTTGTTGCATCTTTTGCACAGTCAATCCCTCACGAGCGTTTTCGCGTAGTGTTTCGCGAATCTGTGTAGGAGTTTTGTTTTGGTGTTCAAAGAAGTACTCTTCCATTTTTTCACGTGAGCCAAGCATCTGAATCCATCTATTGGTCATATAATCAACCTGCTGAATCACCTCTGCATCGGGCACTTCAATACTATCCAATTTTGCTTGATGCAAATAGAGCTTTTGCACAGCTATTTCTTCTGGAATCACACAATAAGGATCACCATCGATCTTTCGCCCCTCATATAATGCACTCAGTCGAGCTTCCTCTACCTCTGATTTCAGAATAGCTTCGTCACCAACTACCCATACTACTTCATCAATCACATTATCTTGTGCACTAGCAAAACCTGTCATAAGCACAAGAGCAGATAAAACTACAGATCTGAAATTTATAAATCTCTTCATCCTAATAATTGTATTTAATCTTATTTTTTTTAATAGCTTGTCGATAAAGATCGTCCTTTACTTGTTTGATAAAATCAACTTGCTTCAAGTTGACGAGCATATCCGTTATATCTTTATGCGCATATTCATACGGCTTCTCTTCTCCTTTGCCGCGATATTCGCTTACATTCAAAAAGTAATAATAAGCAGAATCTTTAAGTTCTACTTGACGGTTTTTGTTGATATAAGCCTCGGCAGAATCAACTTTTAGGGGTATCATATCAAGAATGGCAGTGATGGGTACCCATCTATCGTAGAAATATTCGTATTTGACAGCGTTTTGTATCCTATATTTCTCGAGTTTATCAACAGCGTCTTGCGATTGTGATTTATACCACTTACGAACATCATTAAGCTGAGGAGCCGTTACTGGAACTTTTATAAAAAGTCCTTTAACGAGTGGACGATCAAGTTTAAAGAGTTCTTTATTAGCATTGTAATACTCAATTAACTCATCCTCTGGAATATTTTTAGAGAGCTTTTGATCAATAAGTTGTTGTTGATAAGAATGGGTAACGAGAGATTTCCGGTAGTTATCGACCAGGCGATCGATTTCTTTACTATCAGGAATGTTGTTTTTTGCTTTTTCATTAAGCAATATATTTTCAACCCAACTGCGTATGTAGTGTTCGGCAAAAAGAACGCTATCATCAGCAGAAATAGGCATAGGCAAAACTCCTTGTAAATCTTCTCGATAAAGGAAGTTACCATTAACTTCAACCAAAGGAATTTTACCTCCATGATTATATTGCTTAGTACATGACACACTAAGCAAACAAACTGTTAATAAAAGACTTGCCAAATAGTTTTTCAATTGAAGCGTACTTAAATAATTATGTCACGAAGATACGCAATAATCATTTATATCAATGATTATTAACTGTTTTTAAAACCTCTTGGTTAATTTCAACCTTAGCATTACTGCGCAATTGTTTTATCCAAAGCGTATCTAGGTAGTTTTGGTAGTCTGCTGCCACCATTCCTCTGATTTCATTATACGAAGATGGACCAAAAAGTTTTTCGCCAAAAACAACAGTATATGGATATCCATCTACCAAATGTGGTATTTTACCTTTGAAAGTATGATGATCGACAAAAGCATTTTGTCCTTTCTCAAATATGCCTTGTTCAATTTGTATTTTCTCATTTCCGCCTCTATTAAAAATTGTGGTTAAGGTATCACCATACGATTCTCCAGCCATTTGTTTTAACATTCTGCGGACTTGTTTTGCTGTTTTTTTATCTTGTGCATGCACTACAATCCCTCTAAAGCGTGGAGTATCCCAATGATACTTTGAAGTATTTTGAGCAAAATAGTTTTTTAATCCGACTTCGTCACTAGCGGCTTTTTCCCAAACTTCGGCATTGCTTACTTCAAACAACAACATACCATCTTTATACTCTTGCATTAGCAATCGAAATTCGGGATATTTTTCCTCTAAACGAGAGTCCTCGTAGGCTAAAATAGATTTTGCAACAAACCCATCTAATTGTTGACGAATGGCACGTGGATAAGACTGCGCAAACTGCTTAAATTGAGCCCCACTGTAAGCTATATTGTCAATATAAAACAAGACATCATCGGTCTCACCTTTAGATAAAAGTTGATCTAAAGCCGACTTATTGAATGAAAAGTTATAAGACTGCTTCAATCTCTCAACAACACTTTCCGTACCTTTATCAATGCCATTCCGTCGAGTTAAGCGAGACATTATATCGTGTTTAACCGATTCAAACGGAGGTAATTCTTTGCGATTTAAAACCTTGACTATATGGATGCCCTGAGGAGTAAAAAAAGGCTTAGATATTTCGCCAACATTCATCGAAAAAACAACATCCTCAAACTCGGTAGGAGTTTGCAAGAAGCCTGCCCAAAAAGAGTTTTTATCATCCGAATATGCTTCAACCATTTTTACAAAATCAATTGTTCCATCTTTTGAGAGAGCTTCATAAAGAGAGTCCATTTGAAGTTGTACTTTTTGCAAGCGAAGGGCAGACGTATTTTGTGGAATGTATTTAAAAATATGCATAACTTGCACATTTACAGGCAAAGTCCTAACCTTCATGTTATTATAAAAATTCAAAGCTTCAGCCTCTTTGGCTTTATCATCGCTTAAATAAGATTTAGCCAATTGACGTCTATATCCACTGAGCTCTTCTTTAAAAGCACTCGTGGTATCAATTCCTATAGACAGTGCAGCATTTACCTTCAACTTAAAGTTCACAAAAAGAGCAACATACTCTTTAAGCGCCTTTGAATCGGTAGCTAAAGAGTTGTTTTTGTTATAAATATATTCAAATTCAGAACGAGTAACATCTTGACCATCAATATTCATCAGCACTGGATCGTTTTGAGCCGAAACAGAACTACCCCCATCTGGGATATCGCCCA
>DKPL01000028.1:8053-8278 GCA_002471185.1 Bacteroides sp. UBA7335 | reverse complement strand
AAGGAATAAATATCTTTTCATCTCATTTATGCATTAATATACTATTTATAAACGAGTGATTGGAAAGAAAATTGTATTCACAAAATAAAAAAAAGAGAGTTGATTCGGATATAAATCAACTCTCTTTCATATTATAAGTTTAGTATAAACTACAAATCAAATATACTATTACTCAGGACGACTATAATTAGGCGATTCGCTAGTAATCGTTACATCATGTGGATG
>DKPL01000028.1:7468-7880 GCA_002471185.1 Bacteroides sp. UBA7335 | reverse complement strand
TTACATCATGTGGATGACTTTCCATTACGCCGGCATTGGTAATGCGAGTAAATTTGGCATCATGAAGACTGATGATATTTTGTGCACCACAATATCCCATACCTGCACGCAAACCACCAGTTAACTGATAGATTACTTCAAACAAAGTACCTTTATAAGGAACACGTGCAGCAATACCTTCTGGAACAAGTTTCTTGACATCCATCTCTCCACTTTGGAAATAACGGTCTTTAGATCCATTCTCCATAGCTTCTAATGAACCCATACCACGGTAAGACTTAAACTTACGACCGTTGAAGATTATTGTTTCGCCAGGACTTTCTTCTGTACCGGCAACCAATGAACCAATCATAACACAGTATCCACCTGCAGCTAATGCTTTAACAACATCACCCGAATAACGCAAACCACC
>DKPL01000028.1:4216-7195 GCA_002471185.1 Bacteroides sp. UBA7335 | reverse complement strand
CACACGAGTAGTACAAATAGAACCTGGTCCGATACCAACTTTAACGCCATCAGCACCTGCTTCAACCAAAGCTTTAGCAGCTTCGCCTGTAGCAATATTACCAACAACAATGTCAATATGAGGATAAAGCTTTTTAGCTTCTTTTAATGTATCAATAACCCCTTTTGAATGACCATGAGCCGTATCAATTACGATAGCATCAGCACCAGCTTCTACAAGAGCTTTCATACGATCAAATGTATCAGCAGTAACACCAACACCTGCAGCAACACGCAAACGGCCTTTAGAGTCTTTGCATGCCATAGGTTTATCTTTAGCTTTAGTGATGTCTTTATAAGTCACCAAGCCAATCAATTTATTGTCTTTATCTACAACAGGAAGTTTTTCGATTTTATATTTCTGAAGAATTTGAGACGCAGCTTCTAAATCAGTAGACTGATTTGTAGTTACCAGATTATTCTTAGTCATCACTTCGTCGATACGTTTAGTAAGATCTCTTTCAAAACGCAAATCACGATTAGTAACAATACCAACCAAATATTTATCGTCATCAACTACAGGAATACCACCAATTTTATATTCAGCCATCAGAGCCAAAGCATCACGAACTGTAGATCCTTGTTTTATACAAACTGGATCATAAATCATACCATTTTCAGCACGCTTTACTGTAGCAACTTGCTTTGCCTGATCTTTGATAGACATATTTTTATGAATAACGCCAATACCTCCTTCACGGGCAATAGCAATAGCCATTTTAGCCTCAGTAACAGTATCCATTGCGGCTGTCACAAAAGGAATTTTCAACTCAATGTTTTTAGAGAATTTTGTCGTTAGATCGACAGTGCGGGGTAAAACTTCAGAGTAAGCGGGGATTAACAGAACGTCATCATAAGTTAATCCATCCATTACAATTTTATCTGCAATAAATGACATAAGAGTATGCGTTTAAAAATTATTGCGTGCAAATATACGGTTTTTATTTAATACCGTAATATTTGCACGCAACTTTTTTAATGCAGCTTTAATAAATTAGTTTGCCATTTCTGAGATAAACTTAATACGAACCAATCGTACCTCTTCTTCTGAAAAATCTTCTCCTAACTCGGCAAGTGCATCAGTTATATCATCTGTTGTAGATTCTTTGAAATAATCATAGATTTCGTCCAAATGATCTTCATCCATGATCTCATCCAAAAAATAGTCGATATTAAGTTTAGTACCAGAATAAACAATGGCTTCAACTTCATCAAGCAACTCTTCAAATTCAATTCCTTTAGATAACGCAATATCATCTAAAGCAACTTTGCGATCAATAGCCTGAATAATAGCAACCTTCATCTTAGACTTGTTGGCTACAGTGCGCACGCGTAAATCTTCAGGTCTTTCTATTTCATTCTCTTCGCAATGACGCTTAATCAGTTTACAAAACTCTTCACCATAACGTTTAGCCTTACCAGCACCTACTCCTGGAATATTTTGCAATTCATCAAGAGTAACTGGATAAATAGTAGCCATAGCCTCCAATGAAGGATCTTGAAAAATCACATAAGGAGGAACTTCCAATTTCTTAGAAAGTTTCTTTCTTAAATCTTTCAACATGGTATACAACCCAGGATCCACAGCACACGATCCACCACCACGTGCTGGAGTTTCTTCTTCTACCTCTTCAAATTCATTATCTTCGGTTATTTTAAAAGACTTCGGATTCTTCAAGAATTTATGTCCATCTTTAGTAACCTTCAATAGTCCATAATTCTCCACATCCTTACTTAAATAACCACCAATCAACGCTTGACGTATGACAGCATTCCAGGTTTTATCTTCTTCACCCATTCCAGATCCAAACACTTCTAAATCTTCATGTAAATGAGCCTGAACTTCAGAAGTCTCTTTTCCCTGTAAAATATCTATTATATAATCAGCTTTAAAATTTTCTTTAACTGCTATCACTGTTTCAATAACAGCACACAATAACTCTTTAGCCTCCACTTGTTTTTTAGGATTTAAACAATTGTCACAATTTCCACAATTATCTTCTGTATATTCTTCACCAAAATAGTGCAACAACGTTTTGCGTCTACATACAGAAGATTCTGCATAAGCAGCTGTTTCTAACAGAAGCTGCTTGCCAATTTCCTGTTCTGCCACAGGCTTACCTTGCATAAATTTCTCCAACTTCTGCAAGTCTTTATTAGTATAGAAAGTAATACATTGACCTTCTCCACCATCTCTACCAGCTCTACCCGTTTCTTGATAGTACCCTTCAAGACTTTTAGGAATATCATAGTGTATCACATAACGAACATCGGGTTTATCAATCCCCATACCAAATGCTATAGTCGCTACAATCACATCAATTTTTTCCATTAAGAAATCATCTTGATTTTGTGTACGAGTAGCAGAGTCCATACCAGCATGATAAGCTTTTGCATTAATGCCATTGGCTTGCAATATTTCGGCTAACTCCTCGACCTTCTTACGACTTAAGCAATAAATAATACCTGATTTCTCTGAATTATTCTTTATATATTTAATAATATCCTTATCAATATTGTTCGTTTTAGAACGTACTTCATAATATAAATTTGCACGATTAAATGAAGATTTAAACACTTGCGCATCACTCATACCAAGATTCTTCTGAATATCGTGTTGCACTTTTGGTGTAGCAGTAGCTGTTAGAGCTATCAACGGAGCCTTTCCAATCTCATTAATGATAGGACGAATACGTCGATATTCAGGTCTAAAATCATGCCCCCACTCAGAAATGCAATGCGCTTCATCAACAGCATAAAACGAAATTTTTACAGTTTTCAAAAACTCCACATATTCATCCTTTGTTAAAGACTCAGGAGCTACATAAAGGAGCTTTGTTTTTCCTGCAACAATATCTGACTTTACCTGATCAATAGCACTTTTGTTTAAAGATGAATTAATAAAGTGAGCAATTCCGTCTTCTTCACTAAAGTTACGCAT
>DKPL01000028.1:3777-4049 GCA_002471185.1 Bacteroides sp. UBA7335 | reverse complement strand
TCTTCTTCACTAAAGTTACGCATAGCATCAACTTGATTTTTCATCAAAGCGATTAGTGGAGAAATTACAATTGCAGTACCCTCCATTAACAAAGACGGCAACTGATAACACAAAGACTTTCCTCCTCCGGTAGGCATTAACACAAAAGTATCATTTCCATTAAGAAGGTTTTGAATAATTACTTCCTGATTCCCTTTGAATTTGTCAAATCCGAAATACTTCTTCAGTTGGTCTGTCAAATTAATCTTATCTACCATCTTATTCTCTTTGAT
>DKPL01000028.1:0-3477 GCA_002471185.1 Bacteroides sp. UBA7335 | reverse complement strand
CATGCAACGTACGTAAAATAAAGATATCTTATAATCTATAGAATACTTTTAAGTTGTTTACAGTCTCGATAAATTTGCTTTTTCCAACTGTAGTTTAGCATAATCTAAAGAAACTTTAAATTGCTTCTGTGCTTCTGAAGGAATTTCAAACATAGCATCCATCATTATTGTCTCTACAATAGAACGCAATCCACGAGCTCCTAGTTTATATTCAATAGCTTTATCTACAATATAATCAAAAACTTCTTCGTCAAATTCTAGTTTAATCTTATCCATTTCAAAAAGCTTCACATATTGCTTAATGATTGAATTTTTAGGCTCGGTTAATATTGCACGTAGTGCAATACGATCCAACGGATTCAAATAAGTCAACACAGGAAGACGCCCAATAATTTCAGGAATCAAGCCAAACGACTTTAAATCTTGTGGAGAAATATATTGCATCATATTATTTTTATCAAGTTGAGCAACTTTATGAGATGCATTATATCCGACAACATGAGTATTTAAGCGTTGAGCTATTTTCTTTTCAATCCCATCAAATGCTCCACCGCAAACAAATAAAATATTTTTAGTATTTACAGGAATCATCTTTTGATCAGGATGTTTACGTCCACCTTGAGGAGGAACGTTAACCACAGATCCTTCAAGTAGTTTAAGCAATCCTTGCTGAACGCCTTCACCACTTACATCGCGTGTAATTGATGGATTATCACCCTTACGAGCTATTTTATCTATTTCATCAATAAATACAATACCCTGTTCGGCTTCTGATACATTATAATCGGCAACTTGAAGCAAGCGAGTAAGAATGCTCTCAATATCTTCACCAACATAGCCAGCTTCCGTAAGCACAGTAGCATCAACAATAGTAAAAGGTACATGCAGAAGTTTAGCAATTGTACGGGCCAGCAATGTTTTGCCAGTACCCGTACTTCCTACCATGATAATGTTTGATTTTTCAATTTCAACATCATCACCATTATCTTTCTGCAATAAGCGTTTATAATGATTATAAACCGATACGGCCAAAAAGCGTTTTGCATCATCTTGACCAATTACATATTGGTCAAGAAATGATTTAATCTCTTTGGGTTTAGGTAATTCTTTGAGATTTAGTTTAGCGGTACCATCAGCATTTTTAGCACTACCCAAAGCTTCTTGAGTGATCTCATAAGCTTGTGCTGAACAACTATCACAAATATAGCCATTCATTCCTGTGATTAAAAAGCCAACTTCATCTTCTGAACGCCCGCAAAAACTACATCTATTTTTTTTATTTTTAGAATCTGCCATTGTTATTTTTTAATCAATACTTCATCGACCATACCATATGCCTTTGCTTCCTCAGCAGTCATCCAGTAATCGCGATCCGAGTCAGCCCATACTTTATCGTAATCAGTATGCGAATGATCTGCAATAATTTTATAAAGTTCCTCTTTCATTTTTCGAATTTCACGAGCTGTAATCTCAATATCAGACGCTTGTCCATTAACACCTCCCAAAGGCTGATGAATCATTACACGCGAGTGTTTCAAAGCAGAACGTTTCCCCTCAGCACCAGCAACAAGTAAAACCGCTCCCATAGACGCAGCAATACCGGTACAAATAGTAGCAACATCACTTGAAATAAATTGCATAGTATCATAAATACCCAATCCAGCATATACAGATCCCCCCGGCGAGTTTATATATATAGAAATATCCTTACCTGGATCAATCGAATCTAAATAAAGCATTTGAGCTTGTAGTGTGTTAGCTGTATAGTCATCCACTTGGGTTCCCAAGAATATAATTCTATCCATCATAAGACGTGAGAATACATCAAGTTGAGTTACATTCAACTGTCTCTCTTCCAAAATATAAGGATTTAAATAACCGTTTTGAGATTTAATAACATCATCTAAAACTAATCCATTCATCCCTAAATGCTTAGTTGCATATTTTCTAAAATCATTCATTTAAAAAACTCCTTTCTTAATAAAATTTAGTCTACAAAGAAACAAAAAAGAACACAGAGACACAAAAAAACACAGAGTTATAATTACATAAAACTCTGTGTTTCTGTATTAAAAAACACTTTTATTTTGAAATGTTTTATTCAAACATTTTGTTGAATTCTTCAATAGAAACAGATTTTCCGTCCAAAGTAACTTGTGTTTTCAATGCAGTAGCTAATTTAGCTTCTACGACACGTCCCACAAGTCCCTCTACCGTTTCTTTCTTTTTCAACATTTCTTGCGCATAGTTGGCCAAGATATCTTCAGGTACAGACATCATGCCGTATTGAGCAAATTGAGCTTTAGCAGCATTTTTAGCCATCTCAACAACATCTTCTTGCTCTACCTTTATTTCGTTAGCTTTCACCAGTTGTTCTTTAGCTAAATGCCATGTAAGCTCCTCAATGCTGTTATTATAGTTTTCAGCAACAAACTCTTCACCTTTTTCTTGGTTATTTAGCAACATGATACGTTTCAACAAAGCATCTGGGAATTCCAATTTGCCTATTTTGTTCAGCAACATAGTACGAACATCGATCATGAATTTATAATCGCTATCAGCTACAAATTGAGCTGCCATACTTTCTTTAACCTTAGCACGAAACTCTTCTTCTGTCTTCACAACGCCTTCACCAAATACTTGATCAAAAATAGTTTGATCTAAGTCCCCAGCAACATAACGAGTAATTTCTTCAATTTGGTAGCTAAAGTTAGATTTCATTTCAGCAGCAGCTTCCTTTTCAATTTTCAACAAAGAAGCGATTTCAGCTTCATTATTATCATAAGCAACACTTGGGTTAAACACAAGAACATCATTAACCTTAGCATTGTTAAAGATAGCTTTTTGATCATCATTTTTCATATAAGAAGGCATTAAAACAGCACCTTCTACTTGAACACCACCATCTTTCACGCTACCATTTTCGTCAAGTTCAGCCATCAAGCCTTTAATCATATCATCATTTTGATACGAGTCTACTTTTTCATGTTTACCATTGCGTTGAGTATAAGCTTTAACTTGATTATCAACCATTTCGTCAGAAACTTCAATAGTATAATAATCAACCTTATCACTTGTGCTTACTTCTGCTTTAAATTCAGGAGCCAATGCAATATCAAAGAAGAATTCAAATTCTTCCATTGTATCAAAATCGATTTCAACTTGTTTAGCATCGTTTGGCAATGGTTCACCAAGAATATTCACGTTATTGGTTTTGATATAATCATAAACAGCTTCTGAAAGAATCTTATTAACCTCTTCAGCAATAACAGATTTATAATACATCTTCTTTACTAAGCTCATAGGAACCATTCCTTTACGGAAACCTGGCATTTGAGCTTTTTGGCGCAAATTCTTCAAAGCCTTATCTACCTTTTCTTGGTAATCAGATTTTTCAATCTTAACAGTAAGCGAAGCACTTACCTTGTCAATGTTTTCAAATGAAACGTTCATTCTGTGACTATTAATTATTTGATT
>DKPL01000013.1 GCA_002471185.1 Bacteroides sp. UBA7335 | reverse complement strand
TGCATAATTCGGAGCATTACCACCCAGTACTTCTCTTCCAATAGGGCACGATTAAATTATAACTGCCCTCTGGTAGCAAAGCCATTTTAATCCATATCTGCCTAGTTTAAGAGTAAACTGGGATAAAATGATAGAAAATCGCCACTTAGAATCACCGTTTCGGTGTATATCCACCTACTTCTGGGAGTACTTGAACCTTGTTTCGGAGTATTACCACCCACTCAGCTATAAGCGCACAAAATCGCATTCATTTTCGGAGCATTGGCACCCAAAATCAAAATCTATAGTGCTGTCTTTCATTCTGTTTCGGAGTATGTACACCCACATTATCTGCTTCCATGTATTTCGGAGCATTGGCACCCATAACTCGCTGAACTTATTCTATTTTTGTGTACCCTTTTTACTTGATTACAAATTAATGCACAACTATATGGCAGGTAAACTATTACAAATGAGTAAACTTAAACAAGTGCTGCAATTGCATGTCACTGGAGCCTCTAATCGCTCCATAGCCTCAAAAGTCGGGCTTTACAAAGAGACTGTAAATAAATACATTCGCCAATACAAAACATTATCCATTGACCTTCAAGAGCTACTGCAGAAAGACTCTCCTGAGCTCGAACAGATCTTTTCAGGCGGTTCTCCTGCCTATGTAGATAAACGCTTTGCCGATTTTAGTAAGCGATTACCCTATTTAGAAAAAGAACTTGCCCGCAAACATGTAACGCGATTGCGTCTTTGGGAAGAGTACATAGATGAGTATGCCTGTGGCTACGGATTTACGCAGTTCTGTTTCCACCTCAAACAACACACTAAGGCACAAAACCCCTCTACTGTTCTAGTAAACAACTATGTGCCCGCAGAGAAGTGTTACGTCGACTTTGCTGGAGATACGCTTGCGTATACCGATGTGGATACAGGAAAAACCATTCGCGTACAGACTTTCGTAGGCTGCTTACCTTATACAGATTATGCTTTTGCTATTTGTGTGCCCTCACAAAAGAGTGAGGATTTTATTTATGCCATGACCCAAATGTTCGCCTTTTTTGGTGGCGTGACCCCAATTGTCGTTCCCGATAATTTAAAATCAGCCGTCATTAAAAGTGACCGCTATGAGCCTCAAATCAATCGTTTAATGGAGCATTTAGGCAATCATTATGGATTTGTGGTTCTACCAACAAGACCTGGGAAACCTAAAGACAAATGCTTGGTTGAAAATCAAGTAAAGTTGGTTTATCAGCGTGTATATGCCCCCTTGCGTAATCGCCTATTCCTCTCTTTAGAAGAGCTTAATAAAGCTGTTATTGAGCAGGTACAGCTGCATAATCGCAAACGCATGCAACAGCGTCCTTATAGTCGTGAAGAGCATTTTATCAGTGCGGAAAAAGAAAAGCTTAAACCTCTTCCCAAGAGCGTTTTTGAAGTGCAGTATGACACAGAACTCACCGTAAGTGCCAGCTGCTGTGTTTATTTAGGGCGAGACAAACACTACTACTCAGTTCCCTACCAGCACATTGGGCAAAAGGTGAAAGTAATCTATACGCGTACACTTGTTAAGATTTACCTTAAGGGTGAGCGCATTGCTACACATCCGCGGATGGAAGGCTTTGGTTACAGCATGCTGGATGAGCACACTGCACCGCACTCTACTGATTACAATAAGCGGTCAGTAGCTTATTACATGCACAAAGCTGGAGAGAAATCGACCATACTAGAGGAGTTCTTCCGCTTGATGTTCGCCTCCCAAAACGTGCCGCCTGAGTTCTTTTATAACCGCTGTGATGGGCTACTTCGCCTGCAGAGGATTACTCCTCTGAGAGAGATGGAAAAAGCTTGTCAGATCGCGATGGATCATGGACAATATAGCTACAAGTTCGTAGAACGGGTGTTGCGTAACTTGCGGGCTTTTACCGAGGATGAGAACGTTACTCAAAAGAATCCCAAACCTGATAATCGTGAAAACATCAGGGGAGCGGTATATTATCAATAACTTAATTAGAGATGTATTATGGATGAAATCATCAAGGAACTTCATGCGTTGAAGTTATCAGGAATGGCTCGCTTATGGGCTTCACTCAATGAAACCAAGCGTTTAGATAAGCTAACGCTTGTAGATGGACTAATGTTACTTTTACAAGCAGAGCGAGATACGCGTACAACCAATCGGAATGCGCGTCTAATCAAGGAGGCAGACTTCCGATATAATGCTACAATGGAACAACTTCAAGCCACTAGTCATAGAGGGATGGATCCTAATCAGTTGGCTGTATTGGGAACAGGAGGCTATTTGCAGCAGGGGCAGTCAATCTTAATTACTGGTGCTGCAGGAGTAGGCAAAAGCTATCTCGCTACAGCATTAGGCAACAAAGCCTGTCATCAAGGTTATAAAGTAGGTTACTTCAACATGCAAAAGCTTTTAGGAAAGCTCAGGCTAGCAAGGGTAGAGGGAACTATCGTCAAATTGATTATTAAAATATCCAGGTTGGATTTGCTTATTATTGATGATTTTGGAATGAAAGCACTCGAAGGGCAACAGCAGAATGATTTTATGGAGATCATAGAGGATAGACATGGAAGAAAATCGACGATTATCGCTAGCCAACTGCCGGTGAGTAGCTGGTATGATGTAATCGGGAATGAGGTCATTGCTGATGCGGTATTAGATAGAATTGTACATTCTTCGCATCGTTTTGACTTAAAAGGAGAGAGTTTGAGAAAGAAATAATAAATTTGCAAAACAAAGCCATATAAAAGTATTAATCACTGGGTGGGTATGACCGAAATGGCTGGGTGGGAATCACTGAAATATGCAGTAGGAGAATAAACGTGGTCAGTAGTTAACTGGACAAAATTATTTCCGTCATTTGCATATAAGCGAACATTACCCAAGCCTATGTAGAATGCATCTTGACCTTGTATGTAAAGTATGGCAACAGACGCCCCCATTTTACATTTGCGCTGACAACATTCTGCTCGAATTTCTTCGTTCGCTTTAACGACAGCCTGTTTGAGCAAAGTGTCCAATGGCATAGCCACTCTATATAAATCAGTATAATCAGCAATCGCATGGGCTACTATTTGCGCAGCAATATGACCAAACGACAATCCACCCATGCCATCAGCCAATACAATCAAGGCATTGTCGTCATTATACAATCTGTAGAAGCAATAGTCCTCATTGGTTTTGCAGCCTGCTCCCTTACAGCTATTCGTGTTAATGGTTAGTTTCATCGTTTGCAGCCTTTATTGTGTTATCAAAAACAGATGCGATTTCTTTCCAAGTGTCGAATACCTGCTCATAAGTCAGAGCTTTGTCATTTTCAAGAATCTGATTAATCAAGGTGCTCTCTTCTTCTTTATCAGCTTCAACACGAATGCAATCACGGTAATAGATAAGTTGCTCATTATTTAACAAAGATGCAACATCATAAGCCAACCATACTCCACCGGCAAGATAACTGGAAAAATTAGGATGGTCATAAACTTCCATGTGTACACATCTATCAGAGTTTGATATAAAGTAGTTGTCAATGATAAACGACATATCAACAGCATCCTTGTCTGTAGTCAAATGACGATCCATCCATGCATTAAATTTTAATAGCCACAACCCATGAAGAGAAGCTAATTTTATGTCATACTCATTATCCATTGACACGGTAATGGCATCAGCTAGCACATTATCAAAACCCTTAACTGACATAGCTATATCTTCTTCTGGTGGCCAATAAATAGTATCATCGGCTTTAGCGACATCACCGAATGGAACTATATCCAACTCATAATCCTTATAATAGAATCGTTGGTGCAAATGTGGAGACTTGTTCATACCAGCCTTTTTAAGAACTTCTGCTATATCTTCAAACCGTTGCCAGTTATTGATAGCTACTGCAATATCCAAATCCTGTGTTCTACGACTGGAACTGACATCCATCAGTTGACGCATCACTATATCTCTTGCTGTTGCACCAATGACATAAAACGGTAAATCCAGCTCTTTGAAGGAATCGAACAACACTTTCAGCAGTTCTGCCAATTGTGGATTGCCCAATTTCTCACTTGATATTTGTATTCTCATCATCGTAGACTCTTTGAGCAGCTTCCAGGCAGCGACTATTGCCACTACCCATCAAGTCTGCGTAAATTATTAATTCAGGGATTGTTTTATTCTGGCTATTGCCCCAGAATAATTCATATACGCTAATTTCACCATCCTCTTTTGGTATAACATAACCTGTACGTAAAAGAGTATTGATTGGGACTTTAGAGTATATTTCATAACTACCGGGAATAAGAAACCCATCTTTGAGGTTGGCTGCACACTCTCCCCCCCAAACCATACCTTCAGGTAATTGCATATTCATCCATTGTTCACGCTTCTCATTTGTGATGAATGACAGCCGTCCCAATAATCTTTTTGGTTTTAGAGTCTGATTATATCCAATAACCCAATTCTCCAAAAGTTCCTTTTGATTTTTAAGAAAACGACCTTTTTGAGTAACAAGAATGTAATTCTCATTAATCAGACTTTCTATAACAGCCTTTATCGTTCCCAAAGATAAGTTTGTATCTTGGCTGATGCTGCGATATGGAAGATTTACGCTCTCTTTGTTTGTAAGAAAGTAAAAAATAAGTTTCAATCCAGCTTCTTGAAAAGCACGTCCAACCTTTTCTTTTGCCTGTGCATTCTTCTCACCACGAATGCACAGGAATATAGGGTTCTCTTTGATACAGCAATTTCCATTTCTGTCTAATACATTAATGTTATGCTCTGCAAAAGCTTTGCTCAATGCAGGATATAAGTATTGAGTAACCAATAGAAATGGTTTTGAAGCTGTCTGCTTTACCTGAAGACAAGCAGCCAATACATTGTTGAAATTCGCATTGGTAACATTCCGCTTGATTTCGCAGATAAAGTCAAGCCCATTAATGCTTATAATCGCATCATCTTTTTTGTAATGGTTACTATCATCAAGATTCGCACCTGTCGCCTTAACAGTAGCCAAGTCTGCAAATCCAGCTTGATTGTTCAAGTTTTGGACTGCTTGTATCAGAATTTCTTGTTCAAAGAGTATGCCCATAGTTGTTTTCTTGTTTACTAAATATGTCTGTTCATTAATAATGAACAGCACAAAAATAGTGAACATTATTTATTCCACAAAGGTTTGCGTTCATTATTTCGTAATGTTCACTAATAATGAACAGTGTAATTACACTGAACACATGTACGAGTAATGTAAATACGACGTATTCGGCCATTCTTTGCCTAAACACATAGAATTGTTAGAACAAAAATGCTTAAGAGGATTTAGATAAGCATTCAAGCAGCCTTAGTGATATTTTCATTAATTTTGAAGAATTGTAAAAATAGGAACAAATGATAGTAGTTAGCACAAGAGATTTTAGAGCCAACCAAACTAAATATTTAGAGATGGCCAAAAATGGAATCGATGTAATTCTACGTTCAAGAAGTGGAAGTTTTAAGATTACTCCTATTACGGAAGGTAACACATTAAGTTCAAAGAGTGAGATGGCTATTCAATTACATCATGCTTTAAAGGAGGTAGCAGATGCAAGGGAGGGTAAGATCAATCTTAGAACTGCGGAGGAATTACTAAATGATCTTTAGTGTATGGGAACCTCTAATTTTGACAATGCAGTTAAGTAGCAACAAGTATCAATGGTTCAAAGTGATTTAACCCAATTATCCACATGGCCAATATAAAACCCCAATTACGCATTCAGTATGCTTCTGATCTTCATCTAGAATTTCGGGAGAATTTTCAATTCATAAAGAGTGAAGCGTTGGAAGTAACAGGTGATGTACTTGTGCTGGCTGGCGACACATTCTATTTGAATGATACCACTATGCCTAAAACAAAGTTCTGGAAATGGGCATCGAAAAACTATCGACAAGTGTTACTCGTGCCAGGAAACCATGAGTTCTATAATAATGGGGATGTAACGGTTCGTGGAGATAATTGGAGTTATATGTTTTACGAGAATGTAGGCTACTATTACAATAAAGTGGTGCGTATTGATGATACCGATTTTATCCTAACTACGCTATGGTCGTACATAAAAGCTGAAGATGCATTTTTTATACAACGAGGAATGAATGATTTCACCCAAATCAAGTACGATGGCCGCCGAATAAATACGGATGACTACAATGCTGAACATAACAAATGCCTAGCATTCATCAAAAAGAGCGTATCCGAGAGTATTGCTGACCACATTGTAGTGGTAACACATCATCTGCCTACGTTTGAGGTCGTTCAGCCCATATTCAAAACTGATACCCTTACCTCGGCTTATGCAACTGAGCTTGGTAACTATATTGCCGATAGCCGTATAGATTACTGGATATATGGGCATTCGCACAAAAGCATAGAAGCTCAAATTGGTAATACCAAGATTATATCTAACCAAATGGGATATATATTTACGGGTGAATATCAGCGAGAGTTTGATGGAAGTAAATATTTTGAGCTATAATCTTATTCCAGATTCTACTCATTTCTACTTGTTTTTTCGTACCTTCGCCCCATTGAGTTCCAGCAAAAAAGCAACCTAAAAAGCTCTGGTACGAGCGTATTATATTAATATACTGAAAATCAATCAAGTGAATTTACGTAAATTGAAGTTTACTTTCTCTCCCACTTGTTTTTTTCGATTCGTACCGATTAAATCATCAACGTGCTGACAACTAAGAATGTGAATTTACTGCATCGGGAAGTGGATTATTGATTAGAATAGATTCTGACATATTATTAACAACAATAAAGGCGCTTATTATAAGCGCATATTTAATTCTGCCAATAGGCTTGTTAATGTGGTTTATATATTGAAGAATTGTAAATGAGCTTATTTTCCCGAGTATTAGCGTGTAATTTATATCCATAGTAATTCTTCTTCTGGGATGCATAATATCCGAATGATGGGGCTTTACTGTAATCGTTTCTGCCCATTTTAAAACGTTTTTCTCTAGCTACCCGGCATACCTCTATAGGTTTTGAATCCATACAGAGATATTCTTCATCGCCATTTATCTTCTCAGCTATTCTTTTACGGATAGTGTCGCATAAAGTTGATGTGGTTTTTCCGCTAACGGGTAGTAATAGGTTACAATAATCAAACTAATACACCAACTTACATATATAAAATGATGTAATATGAGCAACGAAATACAATTCCTCCTTTATAATATGCCCGATGATGCTGGCAAGATGCAATTGTTTACGTACTCTTTAAATACCGGTAAAAGGTAGTGTATGTTTACATAGTGTGACTTTTTTTGTTTGTGAATTACTGTTGTGTGTGTAAAACCTGATTTTGTCGGGTAAAAAGCACGATTTTATCAAGACAAAATCGGGTTTTTTATCTGACAAAACTTAACTTTTTATTTATCCCCTTCAGAAGGCCTTCTAGGGGCTATTGGGTTTATCTTTTATTGAGGTAAATTATCCTTATGTCTAGATTGCTTGTTTTCTTGGGAGTATGCTCGCTTTTATTAAAAATCATAGCGGACTAAACACTTGGTTGAGTGACTATTTCTTGTAACTTGCAGCTGTGATTAGATTTGAATAACATCATCATTAAAACAGTAGAATAGTGGAGGCTTGCTTTTGTTCGCATTTTAGTTATGGCTTTAAATTTAAGAACAGAATAAGGAGTGGATTTGTGTGATTTTAATTCTTTGTTGTTTGATATTTTTATTGGATACTTGCTCTAAAAAATTACATAGTAAGTTTTGAGTGAAAAGTTACTATGTTTTGCCCCAAAAGTTACTATGTTTTGATGCAAAAGTTCCTATGTTTTGGGTCAAAACTTACTGTGGAATTTTTATGACATTTTGAGGGGTTTAAAAAGCTTATTTACAGTATTTTAGGGTGAGTGCTGCTGCCCGCAAAAACCTGGTTTTGACCTTCTGAAATGATAAATTGCTTGTTTGCCTCAAATGGTGTTGGTGTATTATTTTACTTTCACCTGTGTTAAGTCGGGTTTCGTTGTTCTTTCTATAAATGCAATAGCGCTCAAGCCACCTTTGGTTTGAGCGCTATTGTATTTACATCTATCTAGTTAGAAATCTACTTTAGGACGTTTGAGGTCTAGTTTTACCGACTTCGCTTCTTCGTGTAACACCTCTTTTATGCGGTTACGCACCGAAACTCCGGCACTATCTACCGGACTTTGCCGAACGGACTTTTTCATGTCTTTGTATTTGGCTTTGGTTATTTTAAACTTGAAATCCTCCATGTTTCCTTTAATATCAACCCCTATGTTGAATGGGATAGGCGATTTTAGTAGTGATACGTGATAGTCATAAGTCATGTCAATGTTGTGTTTACCGCCTACTGCTGCCAAATACCTATCCATGCCAATGAGGAAAGGGTAGATGTCAATTTGGCCATTGCGAACAATCAAATCTACCGAGACGCTATCTATCACGTTGCGGTCTTTATTTTTGAAACGAAGCATTTTCGAAATCTCCGAGAAAGTCTCTCCATCCATCAACACCAGGCTATTGCCCTTAAGTCGTGCAGCTGCTTGTATCGATGCGATGTCTACCGACATGGCCGAGTCGAGTTTGGCTTCGGCAGCAATCTGGAAGTTTACCGTACCATCTAGCGAGCGCAACATAGGCACTAGCGAGTCTAGTGCAGGAATAAACTCAACAAGCTTGCCCACCTGAATATCTTCCATGCGAATATCAAATCCGGTATAGGCCGAAGTCGAATCTTTGGAGGTATAAACCAGGGTGGTACTCATGTCGGCAGCCATGGTGTGAAGGTTCAAGTCGGACACCTCTACACTTTGATTACGGACAATCATCTCTCCCTTAATTTTTTCGAGTTCCATTTTTCCAAACAAAACCTTTTTAAGGTTTACATCTAGAATGAAGTCTATGCCATCAGGCACCACAAAAAGCGAAGGTTGTGTGTTGTCAACGGTAGCTACTTGGGGTTGTTCACTGAGTGCCTTCTCGCTATCAATGACTTCCGACTGATGATTAATCTCTAATGCCTTCATTATCTCATTGCAATTAATGAAGTTCGAGGTGATATTCATTTTACCATATAGAGTGGCTTTATCAAAGAACACATTTTTAAGATTGGTCAAACTGCCGGTTACTGAAAGGTCAGAGCTTCCAATGCGAACGCTAGCTTGGTTTAGGCGAATCGCATCATCGCGTAGCACCAGTTGCGATGCAGGCATATTAATTAGTAGTGGGAAGGTTGGGGTAAACATCTTTAAGTTAGCAAACCCAATTACCCCATCGGTGATCCAATGTTTGGCATTGGTTCCCGATTGTTGGCTACGTACATTAAATCCAGCAACTTGCAATGCAATTACATCATTGCCCGATGCTGCATAGACTGAGTCAAATTTCAGGGTCGAAGTGATCAACGGCAATCTTTTATTCTCCTTAGCCGGTGCAATACCAATGGTTGTTTGTGCTGCCTCCACATTCAGTTTGATGCTATCGTTTAGTGTAAGATTCATCTTTGAGAATCCCAACTTTGCTTCAACAGAAGCTATGGCAGTGGTATCTTTAAGCGGTGAGGTTTTAACCTGTAGTGTGGCATTGTTCATCAAAGCATTTAAACCTCCGCGAGTTTGCACGGTCAATCCGTCAAACCCTACAATGGCATTTAGTAAAGAGGTGCCTTGCACTAAAGTAGTATCTGCATGATTTGCCCCAAATGCGAGTCCTGCCGTAGCTACTCGCAAATCGAAAGTATCTTTAGGGCTGACAATGGCTACATCTGATAACTTAAGTAAACCATCCAAACCTAGTTTACCCCAATTTTGTTGTTTAATATCAGCTACTAGTACATCGCCTCTGAGCTTCGTCTCTACTTTTCCTTTTAGTTCTACTCCCTCTTCTAGCGGAAAGGTTTTTGCTAAATTGTCAAAGTCGATATTGGCATCAATTTTCAAATCTACTCGTGGGTTGCTTATTGGGTTTTTCACTTCACCACTACACGTTAGCACCGAGGAGGCTCCTGCAAAACGGAAATTATTAAGCTTGATGTATGCATCGGCTTGATCTTCAAAGTTGATGCGAGTGTGCAAGTCAAGATCGAGGCGATCAATGCCATAGGGCATCCCTTTATAGTGAGCAGAAGCATTCTCAATTTTGGCAACAGCATCGAACACCGGCAAACGGTTAGAACCATAAACGCCTTTTAGTGTACCATTGATTGCTACCGCACCATTGGCTTTCAAGTCTACTGCCTCATTAACAATAGAAGTTGGTATCAAATCGAGTACGGTTTTTAGTTCGGGCACTTCAAGCCCAAACGAGAAGTCGACAGCTACATCGGGCAATAAGGAGTCTTTACGTAGTGTTCCATTGGCCAAAAGATGAATGCCGTTTACATCTAGTTGAGTATCGTCTAGCTGATATAAACGCTCTTGCGTGTCGATAAACAAGCGGGTGTCGAATCCGAATCCTAGCTTGTTGACCAATAGCTTGCCTTCTTGCCATAACAAGATATTTTTGGCATCGAGATGCAGCTTTACCTGATTCTTTACTTCCGAAAGAGAACCTGAAAGCTTGAAGTTGAAATTGCGTAGATCGGCAAAGAGTTGTGTAGAGCGATCGTCAAACGTTACATTGGCTTGGCGAATCTCAATATTGCCCACTTCGATAGCGCTATTAAAAGAGGTACTGTCTGTGGCTAGTGTGTCGGCGGCAGGAGCATCGCTCATGGTCACAATATCCCAATTGGCTACACCGGCTTTGTTCTTATACGCATAAATCGTGGCTTCATCTATCAACACTTTATGAATATTTACTTGATTGGAGAAAACAAAAGCCAACGGATTGGCAGTAACCAAACAGGTTTTGAACCGCAGCAGTGAGTCTTGATAGGCTTCGGATAGCGAATCTTTGGCCGTGTGCGACACTACTTGTCCGTTTTTCAGTCGTACACCTACTCGCGGAAATGTGCTGAATAGAGTGATGTCGACCTCATCGCAGCTCACCTGAGCGTTTAAATGCTGGTTAGCCTGTTTTAAAACGATGGGGGTCAATTTGGAAGGGGTAAGTACAAAGTTTACCACAACTGTAGCTCCAATTACGAGGAGTGCTACTACCGAGGCAAGTGTAAGTACAGAATACTTAATAACTTTCTTCATTCTAATATGCATGCTAAATGTGTATGTTTTTTTTAAGTCTAGTTTGCGAAAGTATAAATTGCTCTGTTAACTACCTGCCATCTGCTCTCTATTTTCAGAATGAATGAGATATAATGATATTTGTTAACGGTTGGTTATGCTAAATTGTGCGCTATAATAGTAAATGTGCTTAAAAGGATTGACTGCGTTTGTAATAAAAGATAATAACTTGAATGCTTTTTATCATCCTTTATATCTACTCTAATAATGTCCATATCATATTCGCCTGCCAATATCCTTGTTTTTTTTAATAAAGAAAAAGCCTATCTTTGCGGCCGAAATGGTGCATTGAGTGGTGACGCATCATTTAAAATTATACACAAATCATCAAATTAATCAAAACTATTTAAATGGAAAAAAAAGGTAACCCGGCAGTGGTAGGTCTTGCTGGATTCGGATTGACAACTCTTTTATTACAGATTCACAACTTAGGTTTTATCGGACTCGGTCCTGTGCTGGCCATGGGTATTATGTTTGGCGGATTGGCACAGCTGATAGCCGGATTTCAAGAAAAAACAAATGGTAACAACTTTGGATACAGCGCATTTGTAACTTACGGTGCATTTTGGATTGGACTTTGCATCATCTGGCTTTGCAATCACTTCAATGTATATCCATCAAACGGCATTGAAGTTGGATTTTATCTATTTGCATTTATGCTTTATACAGGCATTATGCTTATTGCAGCTCTTAGAATACATACTGCAATGATTGTAACTTTCGGAACCTTATTTTTAGGTTTTCTATTCCTTGTTCTTGAGCACTTCTTCTTCCCATGGATGAAAACGATTGCTGCTATCGATCTTATATTCTGTGCTTTTGCTGCATGGTATATGATGGCTGCTGAAATAATTAATCCACTTGCCGGAAAAGAGGTTTTACCCTTAGGAACTCCACTTATCAAGAAGGCTTAATATTATATTGACGACATAAGACAATAGGCTATTCTCTACCATTTAGAGGATAGCCTATTTGCTTTATATGGGGTCTATACAACCAAAGCTGCAAAGATTAAAGCTCGTTTACTACTCTCTCGTTGGGTGAGTTGTTTTGTTAGAGTCATTTCTAGTCTAAACTTTAGATTGTGGTTTCTTGTTTTCTCTATAAAATCTAAATTCTGTAAAATATGAAACAGCTTCTTCTCTTAGTCGTTTTTATAACCTTCGCCTTGTTTAGTTGTAGCAATGAGTCAAACCACACTTTAGACCATGAAACAGATACTAACCCTGTGAATAGCAAATTTCTAGTTAGTTCTTACGTAAGAGGCAATTTTTATAATGCCGGTCGCATTTCAGCAGCTAGTTTGAATGCATGTACTGATATTATTTGCATTGGTGCCACCCTTGATGTTGATGGTGGTTTAACATTCGATACGTATGAACTTCACAATGGAGAAGGGGTGACAACCTATCCAGCTCTTATTGCATCAATCAAATCGAAGCTAACCGGCAATACGTCAATCCGACTAGGCGTTTCGGGAGGAGTGTATTGGAAAGAGGTGATTGCTAACTCAACGGCCCTCGATAAATTTGTTCAAGATGTAAATCGTACCATTGAGACTCTCGATTTAGATGGAGTGGACTTAGATTTTGAATGGGCGGAAAATCAAACAGAATATGACAATTATAGTAATGCCATTGTTGCACTGTCTAATGTACTATCTAGTGACGTTGTTTTTTCTATCACGCTAGATCCCATCTCTTATAAAATAAGTAGTAATGCCATAAATGCCGTCAACTACATCTCTCTGCAATGTTATGGTCCGTCTCCAGTTCGGTTTAGCTATGATAACTACGTATCTAGCATACAAAGTCTTATTAGCTATGGTATTCCGCCAAGCAAAATAGTTCCCGGACTTCCATTTTATGGGGTAACAGCCGATGATTCTCGAAAAACAGTGGCTTATAAGGTGTTAGTTGATAATGGACTTATTGATTCGCCTACAATCAATGAGGTGAGTTACAATGGCGAAAACTATCTATTCAACGGACAAGACTTGATTAAACAGAAAGTTAATTATGCTATGGACCAAGACTTTTATGGGGTGATGAGTTGGAGCTTAGGTACTGATGTAGACTACACCAATCAGTGGTCTCTGCTTCGTTCGGTCAAATCTTGTTTAAATCAGCAATGACTGTCTTGTAAATAATAACTTGATAATGTGTCATTGTAGTGGGGCGCATGGTAAATTACTATTGACAGTGATTGATTGAATAGAGGCAGGAGTAATTGAGCCTTTTTAGCCTTTAAAGTCTTTTGTTGATGGTGAAGAAACGGTAATAAAAATGCAGCAACTGCTTTAGTGCGGATGCTGCATTCTCTTTATTAACAAATAATACCTATTGAGCTGCTTCTAAATAAAGCACGCGACTTGCATAGTCGTTGAGTTTGTGGTAATCTAACTTGTGACTGTAAGGGATATCTAATCCATTGGCCATGAGGTAGGCACCGGTAAAGCGCTTTCCTTCAAAACTCAATGGTTCATTGTCTACTCGGTTCAACTCTTTGATGGTATAAACTTGATCAGGGTCTAACCCAGCCATTTTTACACGTGGAAGGTGTTGATTGGCAAACTGCTCTGTCTTCCACCAATAGAATACCGCTTTGTCTTTTTCGGGGGTAGCGTAGAGCAATGAGGCTACACCAAGATTGTCGTAAGGCGATTGTAGGCGATATAGATCGCCAAACTGTACTATCGGACGAATCTCTTTATATGCTGCTATGGCATTTTTGCACAATGCTTTCTCTTCTTCAGACATATTCTTGGGCTGGATTTCCATCCCTAGTCTACCACTCATGGCTACATCGATGCGGTACTTCAATGGAATGGTGCGAAAGGTTTGGTGGTTAGGACAGGCGCTTATGTGCGAGCCCATGGCAATGGCTGGGAAAAAGTAAGATGTTCCCCACTGCATATATATGCGTTGTAGTGCATCGGTATTGTCGCTTACCCAAAACTCGTCGAAGTAGGGCAATAGGCCGTAGTTTACACGTCCACCACCACTGGCACAGGCCTGGATGGTTAGGTCGGGGTATTTGGCACGTATGCGTTGACATACTTTCTCCAATCCGCGGTGATAATCGATGTATAAGTGACTTTGCTTATCGTTGGCAAGATAGGTTGAACCGTGGTTCATAATTGCCATATTGGCATCCCATTTAATGTAATCTATCTCAGGATAGTTGGTCATCAGGTTGTCTACCAGTTGATAGATAAAGTCTTGTACCTGCGGGTTGGTTAAATCGAGGACTACTTGCGTACCGCCACGGCCTAATACCGGGTCGCGTTGAGGAGCTTGAATAATCCATTCGGGGTGTTTCTCGTAAAGTTCGCTGGTGGTGTTTGCCATTTCTGGTTCTAACCAGATGCCAAACTTTACTCCATTCTTTTTTGCATCACGCAACAGTCCTTCGATGCCATCGGGGAGTTTGCGAGTATCTACTACCCAATCGCCCAACGAGGAGTTGTCGGTGTTGCGTTGGTATTTATCGCCAAACCAACCATCGTCCATGACAAAAAGTTCGCCTCCCATAGATGCAATGTCATTCATCATTTGGTCCATACCTTCTTGATTGATGTCGAAATAAACTCCTTCCCAGCTGTTTAATAAAATTTTACGAGGCTGGTTGCCATTGGCTAGCTTATATTGACGTGCCCAGCCATGGAAGTTACGGCTGCTACCGCTTAACCCTTCGTTGGTGTAGGTGAGGGCTAGTGCCGGAGTGGTGAAGACCTCTTCTTTGGGTAGGGTGTAGGCTGAGTTTTCTTCGTTGATGCCGGCAAAAAAGTGATGATATTCGTCATCATGAGTGTCGACCATAAGTTTATAGTTTCCGCTATAGCAAAGAGCAGCACCAATCACGGCTCCACTGTTCTCTTGTGGTCTACCATCGAGCGAGAATAAAACTTCGGGATGAGCAGTGTGGCTATTGCGCAAACCGTCTTTGTTTTTTATCATCTTCACACCGGGTTGGAGGGGTTCTTGTATTACTTTCCCTTCGTTGGCCCATGAACCATAAAGGTGGGTTAGCCAAACATTGCCTCTGCGAATGGGGAGGTAGGCCGAATGGAAGCGATTGAGACTTACCGGCTTTTTTTCTTGGTGTTTTATTTCGGTCCAGGTTTCGATAACATCTGTGCCGTTGAAGGTTTTATAATATACGTTGACAAAAAATGGATAGATCTTATCTTTCAGTTCAACCACGGTTAATTCGCCATCTTTCTCAATGCGCGTGGTTACGTTTACTACTTCCATCTCAAGACTCATATTGCCATCGGCATGTTTTACGGCTAGAGCTGCTTCGGTAGGGCAGTTCATACCATACACGGGATAGGCTGAGTATAAGCTGGGGTGAGTTGTTTCAATATTTTCTAAATCGGTAGGTGATAGCTTAGAACCGTAATATACGTAATTGAGATTGCCACCAATGGGAGCAGACAATACCATTGAGGTTTTTGGAGTTGAGATGGTGATGTTTTGTGCTAGTGCTGCACCACACCATAAACAAGCACTTAGTAGGAAAGATATTTTCTTGAAAGTCATGTTTTTCTGTTGTTAAATGGTTACTTGGGTTGATGGTACAAAAATATAGAAGCTTTTTGGGATAGACTAATATTATTTTAACCGTTTATGATGGTATATTTACTGATTGAAGAGTTGTATAGATGGCGGTGTCATAGTTTATGAGTACTAATTTAGAGGTTTTCTTTATGAGTTTTTGAAGATGAGGTTGGCATGTTGCTATTGTTTAAATATCATTTGAATAGGGGTTAATGGCTATTTAAATACAAAACAGGTTCCATTGAACGGAGTGAATTCTCAGTCCAATAGAACCTGCTTTGTATAAACAAGGGTATCCTTAGAACATATAATCCCAAACGGGTAGTTGGATGGGTTTACTATCTAAAGCTTTCAAGGCTTTTTTGCTTAAATACTCTTTGCGTATTACTACACGAAACATATATTCATCAAACCAATTGTCGGTAAAGGTGAGGTAGCCGTTGTTGCCGTTGGTAGCTCCCCAACTGTTTTCAAACTCCCATTTAAGCGGATTCTCGTTCTCATCGGTATCAACTGCTACCAAAGCCATGGCATGTGCCGACCCACTTTGGCGAGTCAGAATGCGTGCCTTTTTATCCATCGAAAAGTCTATGCCAAAAAGGGAAGCGTAATCGTACATGTCGGGATCTAAGATGCCTTTGTCGCGATTGAGTTGCTTGCCTACATCACATGAGGCATACATGGCTTCGTTGTTTTTGATGGAAGCTATGGCACTCTTTTTTATCTCGTCATTGGGTAAGTTGAGGTAGCGCCAATTAACTCCTTCGAGGGTGTTGCGATAGTTGGCTATGTCGTATACTTGATAATAGGGACGAGTAGGATCATTCATTATCATGATATACTGATCGGGGGAGTAGTCTGCCGGTACATTGTCTTTGTAAAACTGCATTGGAGTGGTGGTTACCGACTGAATGGCTCCGTTATTATCTTTATAACGCCAAGTGAATGTGGTGGGAGGTTCGCCTAATGTATAAGCTAGAATTTTATAAACATCGCCCATAATGTCAACTTTCGCAGCTTGTAACTCTTGTGCGTTTTTGCCATTAGCTGCCATCTCGCGAAGTTCATATCCGCCTTTGCGCAATCGCTCGTTTAGAATAGCACGTAGCTGACCGGTATTTTCAGAATGGGCAGTTTCGGCCATGACTGCTTTGGGCACAAAGCCATATTTGCTAGCTACATTGTAGAATAGATTCCACACGCCACCATCGTCTACCGGTGAGGAGAAATAGGTGACTACCTCGCGATCGTTAATATCGTTTGGAGCTGTGTTGATGATGTTTTCTAAAAAGAGATTTGACTTTTCGAGCATGTCATAAAAGTATAAATAGTTATGCGAAAAGTCGAAACTACCTATATTGTACTTCTTCATGAGTGTCGGACGCAACACATTGTAAGAGGTAAACATCCAACAACGACCAGAACTTTTCTGGTTGGTGATGCCTTTAACATCTACTTTGTATTTAAAGAAATGGTCTATCTCGTTGTCTAACTTATGATTTAATGCCAAATTACGAATTTGTGCCTCTTTGATGATGGCGTTTTGACGCATGGTGGCTTGCTGGTCCGAACTAAATGCTTGGCGGTATTGTTGCAACTGATTTTGCTCAATGGTTTGAGCGCTGGCTAGAGTTGCCACTGAAAGAAGTGATAGGGATATAAGTTTTCTCATATTATTTATTTTGTAGGGCAAATATAGATAATTTGATGATTACTTTTTGGTAAATGATTCAGTATATCTTTGAGTAAAATTGTTAATCGGTAATTTGTATACAGAATGAGATGATATATATAAGTGATAAATGAGTAGAGTAACTTATCTTTGTCTTTGTGATATATACATGGATATGAAATAATTTATATCTTTAAAAAAATGATTGGTACAACCGATAAATAGAAAAACAGCATGAATAATTTTATTTTTCAGAACCCTACGAAATTGGTATTTGGTGAGGGACAGATTGCTCAATTGGCAAAGTTGATTCCTGCAGATAAGCATGTAATGATGACTTATGGGGGTGGATCTATCCATAAAAATGGAATTTATGATCAGGTAAAAAAGGCTTTGTGCAACCATCAAGTTTCGGAGTTTGGGGGTATTGAACCTAACCCGGAGTATGAAACGCTAATGCGCTGCGTGGCTGAATGTAAAGAGAAGAATATAGACTTTTTACTGGCTGTAGGTGGTGGCTCGGTGATTGATGGAACTAAGTTTATTGCTACGGCTATAAAATGGGACGGTGAACCTTGGGACTTCTTGTTGCGACCACTGCCAACAGGACAGGCTGTTCCTTTGGCTACGGTGTTGACCATTCCGGCTACAGGATCGGAAATGAATAGTGGTGCAGTGATTAGCCGCCGAGCTCGTAAAGAGAAGTTATGCTTTTTTAATGAAGCGTGTTTCCCGCAATTCTCAATTCTTGATCCTACTGCTATCTATTCGTTGCCACAAAAACAAGTGGCTAATGGGATAATTGATACGTTTGTGCATGTAATGGAGCAATATCTTACTTACCCTAATAATGCTCGGGTACAAGAGTATTGGGCAGAGGGTATTTTGAAAACCTTGATTGAGGTTGCACCTAAGTTGATGGTTAATCAAAAAGATTATGATACTTGTGCCAACTTTATGTACTCGGCTACTATGGCTCTCAATGGATTTATTGCTATGGGGGTGGCGCAAGATTGGGCTACGCATATGATTGGTCAAGAAATTACTGCTTTTCATGGACTTGATCATGGGGTGACTTTGGCTATTGTTTATCCGGGAGTATTAAAAATTATGCGTGAGGAGAAACGAGATATGCTGCTTCGTTATGCCGAGCAGGTATGGGGAATTAACAGTGGTGCCGAAGAGGATAGAATTGACCAAGCAATTGCCTGTACTGAAGATTTTTTTCAATCGCTAGGGGTTAAAATTCACTTGTCTGATTATAACATTGGTGATGATACGATTGCTGAGATAGCGAGCCGTTTTGCTAAGAAAAAAGTGGCTTTGGGCGAAAAACAAACTATTACGCCTGAACGAATCGTTGAAATTTTGAATCAAGTAAAATAGTTCATCTCTACCTAAATTTAAACCTCTCATTTCTAAATCGGCGATGATTTAGTGATGAGGGGTTTTTTATGGGATGAGCTTTTATGACTACTCATGTAGGTTGAGAGCCTGCATAAATCGTTGAATGACTTCGGGCTTACCGGTGTGTTTTCCTTTGTCTTCGCTGATTTTACAAGTATCGTTGTAGAAAGTCCATGATTCGGTAATCTTAACGGCTACTAACTTGATTACGATGTTCATAGGTTTTACAGCTTCGAAATCGTTAGTGAAATGGGTACCAATGCCAAATGATGGTTTGCAATATTCGTTGGCGTATTGTTGTATTTCAATTGCACTATCGGTGTTGAGTGCATTGCTAAACACCACTTGTTTGGTTTTGGGGTCAATGCCGAGTGATTGGTATTTATTGGCTATTTTCATGAGTTGCTCACGATTGTCTCCACTATCTACACGCAGTCCTTTGAATAGATTTGCAAAGTCTTCAGAGAAATTGAGGTTGAAAATTTCCCAACCAAAACTATCATAAAGATAGGTTCCTAATGCACCACGAAAGGTGTTGCGCCAAGAGTTCATAGCAATGTTATTGGCCATTTGAGGACCGTACATACCACCTATGGCACAAACAAACTCGTGTGCCATAGTTCCAACAGGTAGTAAATCATACTTCATCGCTAGATAAATATTGCTAGTTCCTACAAATTTTCCTGCCCAAGGTTTGCTTAATGTACATGCTTTCATTGCGCTTACTACAGTATCTTGGGCTTTGAAAGAGGCGCGACGGCGTGTGCCAAAATCAGAATAGATGCATCCGGCTTGAAGAAGTTGTTCGGCTTTTTGATATGATTTTTGGTAGTATTCTTCGTAGTTAAACTCGATGCTTTGTCCATTCATCCGGTAGTACAGTTCTGAGATGATGGCTAGCACTTTGACTTCGAGCAGAATGGTGTCTGCCCAACTGCCTTCAAACTCTATTTGTAAGTGCCCCTTATTGTCTTGCCATGCCTTTACCCATTCACGCTTAAAGCGATAACCTTTCAGGTAATTGTAAAACCAACCGGGGATATAACTGCACTTTTGTTTCATAAAGTCAATCTCCTCATCGGTGATGACTACTGACTCTAATGCAATAATTTGTTGGTTTAGCTCTTCTACAAATCCTTTGGGATAGATTGTATGGTCGCGGTCGGTAAATGAATACTTAACTTGCGCTCGAGGAAAGTTATCGATGACTGCACAGCACATGGTGAACTTATAGAGGTCATCGTCGGTGAAATGTTTGATAATCTGTTCCATTAGCCTAGGGTTTGGATGTACTCATTGAGCTTTAGACCACCATCTAAAGAAGGAGTATATTGTGGTAGAATATGAAATAGGGTTGAAGTGTAATTGCTGATGCCATCTTTTAAGGTGTTGAGTACGCATACATCTCCTGCAATGCCACAAACGTCTATTTGTTCAATGTCTAACTTCTTGATTAAGTTTTGCATCTGGATGGATGCAATGCTATTTTTAAAGATAGAGTATTCTTCTTGATTGGCGGTATCGCCTTTGGTTAGTATGTGTACTTCGCCTTGAGTGGTATATAGTGGTGCTATCAGTGCCGGATATATGGCAGCTCCTACGGTGTGTTGCACACAGTGTATGGGCCACTCTCCGCCATTGCTGATAAAAGAGCAATGATTATAGGGATGCCAGTCTAAAGTAACGACTTTGCATACGTATTCGCCGTTTGATTTTTGGATATATTCCGACAAGGCATTCATGGCATCTTGGGCACTTGGCACAGGCAAAGAACCGGTAATAAAATCTATTTGTGGATCGACTATCAGTAATAAACGCTTCATCTTTTTTACTTTTATGTTGCAAACTTACTACTATTTTCCGATATTTTCTAAAAGTGTTTGGTTAACTAAGTTTAGTTGGAGAGAAAAAGAAAACGCTCTCTGTGTAAAATAAATGGTTTTATACAGAGAGTGTTTTGTATATTAATAGGTATTGGGCTTACCTATAATAGTATCTGGCCGTTTACATTGATGTGAAAGGTGAGTCCTAAATAGTCGGCTGCTTTGCGACAAAGTAGCATGCGGGATAAGAAGATTTCGAAGTAGTCCATCACCGGGCAAATTTGTGTGTCGATACTCATCTTTAAGGTTAATGTTTTGGTTAGTTTATCTAACGATAGTTCTGATGACTCTACGGCATAGTTTACTCGGTCGTGAATGTCGAAATCGATGCTGGCATTGCTACGTACTCGCGAACGTCTAACATCGGTTTTGTCAGCTAGTATTAAAGCCGCTGATATAGCATTAACAGGGGCTGCTGTTGCTTCGTCATGATTGCCTATAGCAGTAATGATGGCTGATACATCGTCAGGACTCATGCCCATTTTATCGAGTATTCTGAAAGCCATTATTGCGCCACTTTGGGCATGGTCGTGCCGGTTTATTACATTGCCTATATCGTGCATATAACCTGCAATGCGGGCTAAGTCTGCGGTGTGCTCATCATAACCTAAGTCGGATAAGATATTGCCCGATACAATGGCGCACTTGGTGACGTGTGCAAAACTGTGTTCGGTAAATCCTAAGGCGGTAAGCGACTCATCAGCACGCTTTATGTAAGTTCGTATTTCTGCCGATTTTTTGATTTGTTCGAAAGTAATTTGTTTATTTTCCATTATTCATTGATAATTAATAGTCGAATTGTTATTACATTTCAACGTTGTATAGATACATAATGTTCTTAAATCGGAATGATGATATTGAGAAAAGTGGTAAAATGAAAATAGTTTTCGAAGGTGACCACTTCATTGCTCATAATCGCAAATATACCATTTTATAATGGGATTCATTTAGTTACTCTTTCTTTTTATAACTATTTTGTGTGTTTGTGCTTCTGAAAATTGCTTTTGTTTGTCATGGTAATTGTTGATGAACTATGTTAATGTATAGTGAGAATTTTTTTATTAAAAACATTGTTCGTATGTTTGCGAACAAATAGATATTTCAATGATAAAAAAATATACGGTTGAGGAGGAGCAATTGGCACGATTTGCAAAGGCGATGGGACATCCTGCTCGTATTGCAATCTTAAAATTTTTGGCGTCGCAAGATAGTTGTTTTTTTGGTGATATTCACGAGGTATTGCCTATTGCAAAGGCTACGGTATCTCAACATCTTAGCGAATTGAAAGATGCGGGGTTGATTCAAGGGGAAATTTTGCCTCCAAAAGTAAAGTATTGTATAAACCAAGAGAATTGGAAACTGGCAACAACGCTTTTTGAGGCATTTATTGGTCAGATTCATCCTAATGAAGGTTGTTGTGGTTAGTGTGTAGAGCTATTTTTTTGTATATAATGTTCGTGCTTTTACGAATAGATAAACTTGTAAATTTAAATAAACAATGGAAATTAAAGTATTGGGAACTGGTTGTGCTGGCTGTAAGGCACTTTATGAGACTACAAAACAGGCTGTGACTGAATTGGGACTAGAGGCTAATGTAGTGAAAGAGGAAGATTTGATAAAAATTATGGCTTATCATGTAATGAAGCTTCCGGGTTTGGTGATTGATGGTAAAGTAGTTTCATCGGGCAAAAAACTTTCTTTGAGTGAGGTGAAAGAGTTATTGACGAAAGACTAATTATGATGAGAAAAGTATTGTTGGGGTTGACCTTAATGGCCATTTTTGCTTCGTGTGGGGTAAAGGGAAAGAAAGAGGCTTCTGCTTTTTTAGATAAAGATGCAAATGAAATCTCTGTACTTTATTTTCACGGAAAACAACGTTGCGTGACTTGTAATGCAATCGAACGATTGACCAAAGAGGTAGTTGATAGTTTGGGGGCTAAAAATATAGTGATGCGTGTAGTTGATATTTCGAAAGATGAGGCTACCGCAGATAAATATCAGGTAACATGGTCATCTTTGATTTTAGATCATAACGGGAAAACTGACAACTTAACTGATATGGGGTTTGCTTATGCTAAAAATAAGCCGGAGGTATTTAAGGCTAAATTGACTGATGCTATTAATAAGATAAGATAATGGATTGGATTCAATCGCTACTGGATAGTGGAACTACTCCTTTTCTGACTGCACTTTTGTTGGGGATACTAACGGCTATTAGTCCATGTCCGCTTGCTACAAATATTACGGCCATAGGCTATATTGGCAAGGATATTGAAAGCAGACATCGCATATTTTGGCGTGGACTTTTGTATGCTATGGGAAGGGTAGTGGTTTATACTGGATTAGGCTTTATTTTAATTCCGATATTGCGAGAGGGAGCAAGTATCTATTTTATCCAAAAGGCCATTGGGAAGTATGGAGAGATGTTTATTTCACCTATCTTGATACTGATTGGAGTTTTTATGCTTTGGGGAAGTCGGTTGAACTTAACTCAGTTTGGATTTAAATCGGATGGTGAAAAGGTTGGAAAGCGTGGAGACTCCGGTGCTTTTCTGTTGGGAATATTGTTTGCCTTGACCTTTTGCCCTAGTAGTGGAGTGCTCTATTTTGGAATGCTAATCCCTCTTTCTGCTGCCGAAACTGGTGGTTACTTTTTGCCAATGGTGTATGCCATTGCTACCGGATTGCCTGTGATTGTAGTGGCTTGGATTTTAGCATACAGTGTGGCTGGATTAGGGCGTTTTTATCATCGGATGCAATCTTTTCAAAAATATATGAATTTAATTATTGCACTACTGTTTATCGTAGTGGGTGTATATTATGGTGTAAAATTATGGCTATAAAAGTTTTAATATTGTGTACTGGCAATAGTTGCCGGTCTCAAATGGCGCATGGGTTTTTGCAGTCGTTTGATAAGAATCTTGTGGTATGTTCTGCTGGTACAAAAGCTGCAGGCAAGTTAAATGAGGGTGCAGTTGCTGCCATGAAAGAGGCAGGAATTGATATCTCTAACCATACTTCGGATGCAGTTGAAAAATACTTGAACGAAGAGTGGGACTATGTGATTACGGTGTGTGGGGGTGCAAATGAAACTTGCCCAGCTTTCACTGGTAAAGTAAAACATCGTTTACACTTTGGTTTCGACGATCCTTCGCATGCAACAGGTACACCGGAGTTTATTGAGAGTGAATTTAGGAGAGTAAGAGATGAGATTAGACGAAAGTTTCATCGCTTCTATGTGGATGAACTGATGGAAGATCCTTCTTGTTCGTGCGGTGCCAATAACTTTTGTAGATGTGAGTAACGATGATACAAAAGTTTGCTGATTGGTTAATATATGGTGTATTTGGAATAGATGCTACTTCACATTTAGGGGCAGCACTCAACTTCTTTGTTTATGATACGGTAAAGATTTTGATTTTGCTATTTTTCATTAGTGCCATTATGGGGATAGTTAATGCATATTTACCTGTAGAACGGTTGCGCAATTTCTTAACTACCCGAAAGCTTTATGGGTTTCAGTATTTGTTTGCTTCTCTATTTGGAGCACTTACTCCATTTTGCTCGTGCTCTTCTATTCCACTATTTATTGGTTTTGTAAAGGGAGGCATCCCTTTAGGAGTGACCTTTGCCTTCTTGATCACTTCGCCTTTGGTCAACGAAGTTGCTATCGCTATGTTTCTGGGTACTTTCGGAGTGAAGACAACATTGATCTATGTGATAAGTGGTGTTTTGCTTGGAGTAGTAGGTGGATGGCTATTAGGTAAGTTTAAGTTAGAACGTTTTTTGAGTGGCTGGGTGCAACAAATTCAAGCGCAATCAGAAACTGAGAGTGAGGCTTGGGAAGTAGAAAAGGTACCTTTTATGAATCGTTTACCAATTATCATAAAAGATGCATGGGGGATTGTAAAAGGTGTGTTGGTTTATGTTATTATTGGTATTGCCATTGGCGCAGCTATGCACGGTTATGTGCCTGAAGGTTTTTTTGAACATCACTTGTCGGCCGATAAATGGTATAGCGTACCATTGGCTGTGATATTGGCAGTTCCAATGTATGCTAACGCAGCAGGTATTGTGCCTGTTATACAAGTTTTTGTGGCTAAAGGAGTTCCCCTTGGTACTGCCATTGCTTTTATGATGGCGGTGGTAGGACTTTCAATACCCGAAGCTACTATGCTTAAAAAAGCCATGACTTGGAGACTTATTGGGATATTCTTTGGTACAGTAGCTGTTGCTATTATGCTATTGGGCTATTTCTTTAATATCATTTTATAATACATCTTTGCTAGAGCTAAACGGATGGAGATGTAATTTACCATCCGTGTGCTCCAAAGATGTGACCTACCAATGCTGTAATAATCATAGCTAAGGTGCCCCAAAAACATATTCTGAATACCGATTTTTTAAGATTACTTCCCCCTATGTGGGCTGCCACTGCTCCCGAAATTGCTAGAAATAATATAGCAAATCCATACTGAAAAAATACCATGCCTTTGAGTGGTGCAAAAATTGCTACCATAAAAGGCAGTATACCTCCTGAAATAAAAGATGCCGCTGAGGCCATAGCGGCTTGTAAAGGATGAGGCTTAGTCATATCATTAATGCCAAGTTCGTCACGCGCATGTGCTTCGAGTGCATTATGTTTCATTAATTCGCGAGCTACAGATTCTGCTAAGTCGTGATCTAATCCACGCTTCATGTATATATCTGCCAATTCCTGTGTTTCAGCTTCGGGCATGGTTTCCAACTCTTTTTTCTCTCTTTTTAAATCGGAGTTTTCAATGTCGGTTTGTGAACTCACTGAAACAAACTCTCCAGCAGCCATAGAGCAAGCACCGGCCACCAGTCCGGCTAGTGCTGCTAAAACAATGGCATGTCTGGAGGTATCGGCTGCTGCTACACCAATCACAAGGCTGGTAGTAGATAATATGCCATCATTAGCTCCCAATACCGCAGCACGAAGCCAATTGCTACGGTTTGTAAAATGTCTTTCGGGTTGACTCATTGTCGTTTGAAATCATAAAAATTGATAGTTCTTTTATAGATTAACAAATGAATCGGAAGTAATGTTGTGATTAACCCTTGATAATAGATAGTTTCTAAAGTCTTAGCAATCGCCTAAATTTACTTTTTGAAAATTGTAACCAAGTCTTTTAAGTTCTAAGGCAGCCCCTATACGATACATCACTCTGACAGCTCTGGCATAGATATGAAAAGCCAATGGGCTTTGAGGTTCTACTTGTTCATTGCGGATTAGAGCAATGGTAACTTGAGCACATCGACGTATCATCTCTTCTATTTCTTTAGCCTCTTCACTATCCAACGGTAATCTAAGAATATCTTTGATGATGTGTTCATCCATATCATCAAAACCCTGTTCGCCATAATATGATTGATAGGTAGTCTTTTTGTAACTTTTCCAATCAACATCCCATACATAGGCAATAGCTAAACCTAAATATGAAGCCCATGCCAACGACACGGTAGGGTATTCTTGAATTTGCTCAATGGCATCGGCTATGTATTCGGGAGCTAACTCTGTCCATTTATCATCGATATCGTCATTAGCAAGCAATACACTATTCAACATTTTGTATGCTGAACATAGTCGGAGCAAGTCTTGTTGCAACTTATTTTCGAATCGATCTAAATATTCTTGTTCTTTCATTGTCTGATGATTTTATAAATCTTATTTGAGATGCAAAAATAAGATTACGTTTTGTGAAAATGGCAATGTAGAACGTGAATATTGAATAAATATGCTGATTGAGGATATAAAAAAGGGAGATGCAATGATTTCGTGTTTAATGGTTATCTTTGTGCATCGTAATAAAGAAACATGGCAATTTGATAATTTTTTTTGGAGATGGCTTTAATAAATAATGCATATAAGGAAAAGAATTTGGAGTTCTTGAAAGCGTATGAGCAGCGTTCGGGCGTAAAAACACTTACTAATGGAGTGATGTATCGTGAAATAACTAAAGGCAAAGGAGAAAAACCACTGCCTAAGAGTATGATAACAGTGCACTACACCGGCAAATTGATAAATGGAAAGGTGTTTGATGCTACGCAGAAAGGGCGTCCGGCAACTTTTAAACTGTCTGAGCTGATTGTGGGATGGAAAACAGCTTTGAGAGAAATGCCTGCTGGAGCTCGATGGGAAATTGTCATTCCGTTTAATCAAGGCTATGGAGCGCGTGCCGCCGGTGCAATCAAGCCTTTCTCAACTTTGATTTTTGATGTGCAGTTATTAGATGTTGGGATCTAATTAGGTGAAATAGCTCTTGATTGGTTTGCGCTTTAACTACTCTTTTACTTTTGCGAGATAAGACTATGGCAAAAGGTTTTGTTTAATGATTGGTAAAAATAGTAAACGTCTTAATTGGGCCTATAAGTCCAATTATCCTCTATTTTGTTGTTTTTAGACTTTTTTGCTTTGTTGATTATTGCTTTAAGGTGTTTGTTGTTGTTTTAAGGTGTTGATTATTAGTTTATTATAATGTTTTTGTGTCCTAAAAATTCCATAGTAAGTTTTACCCTAAAACATAGTAAGTTTTGCACCAAAACATAGTAACTTTTGCCCCAAAACATAGTAACTTTTCACTCAAAACTTACTGTGTTATTTTTAGAACATATTGTCTGCTGAAAATATGTAACAATTGATGTTTTGTTTTTGTCATTTGTTTATGTTTTTGCGTGTATTGGTTTGTTGAATTAGTAAAATTAGATTTATCATATTCTTAATTCTGTGTTGCGGTAATGATTTTTCAAGATATACTTAAATAGCATTTAAATATTGTTTAAATTGCGGCAAAATTGATCACTCAATCGAATAGTCAAATTAAAATATTTAAACGCTATGTCTACATTAACCATTCAAAAAAAAACATCCAATCAGCTATTAATCGCTAAGATTTTGAATATCCTTGTATTGATTGGTAGCATTGTAATTCTTGGAGTTCTTTCGGCTGAAATTCTCAATGAATCACTTATTATTACTCACAAACTTTATCTAAACATTCAGTTAATCATTTGTTTGATATTCTTAGCCGATTTCTGTTTCTTATTTTATATCTCTAAAAATAAATGGAAATACTTTTTTACCAATTTTATTTTGTTACTGGTCTCTATTCCTTATTATAATATTATTGACTGGCTAGATATTTCGGTAACACCAATTCAAGGAATTATGCTTCGTGCTATAGTTTTTATTCGTGGAGGATATGGGCTCGTAGTTATGATTAACTGGTTTACCAAAAGCAAAGTGACTAATATGATGATTACTTATTTGGTGATGTTGGTAGCAATGGCCTATTTTGGTAGTTTAGTATTTTACTCTATCGAAATGGGTAAAAATCCAGGTTTGCATCATTTTGAAGATGCTGTTTGGTGGGCTTGTATGGATGTTACTACAGTAGGTTGTGCTATCGAACCTGTAACGGGAGCCGGCAGAATACTAGCGGTGATTTTAGCTGTAATGGGCATGAGTATGTTTCCTATTCTTACAGTATATATTACTAATTATTTCCAAAATAATGTTACCTCACAATCAAGTAATTCTTCTACTACCTCTAGTGCAACGGCTACTTCGTCTACCCAATCGAGTACTTCAGAAAAATCTTAATAATTTTTTTTAAGATAATTATATCGAGTTGATATAACCATCAGAATTTAATTACTCTACATCGGTGCATCTTGTAGAAAACATTTAATGAATAAATAATGTTTTTATCATAAAATCAAATAAAGACTGATGTTATGATAAAACAAGTTGTAAAACCTAAAGTGATAATTCTTGATATTATAGAAACCATAGTAAGTGTTGATGGTATAAAAGATTCAGTATCAAAACTCTTGGGTAATAGAAAAGAACTTGGCGAGGCATGGTATAACACAATGTTGCTTTATGCACAAGTTGACACTTTAACTAATGAGTATCATGAACTATGGAAAATAGCTTCGGCAGCTTTTGAGATGGTGGCTCAAAGTAATCATATTGAGTTTGATCAAGGAGAAGCTTTTGGTTTGCTTAAGCGCTTTAATGCTTCTCCGGCTTATTCGGATGTGGCTAGCTCTTTTTCTGATCTGAAATCAATGGGATATAAATTGGTTATCTTGGCTAACTCCTCTCGCGCAGGAATACATCAACTATTATCTACTAATAATCTTGAACAATATATTGATAAGTCTATTTCGACTGATGATATTGGGTATTTTAAACCACATCCTCATACTTATCTCACTGCAGCTAGAATGTTGAGTGTAACTCCACAAGAGTGTTTGCTTATTACTTCTCATGGGTGGGATGTAGCGGGAGCCACAAAAGTAGGAATGAAAACAGCTTTTGTAAACCGTGATCAATATGCTCTCTACCCGTTAGCTCCTAAACCTTTATTTAATGAAAGAAATATGACTAATTTAGTTGAGAAAATTCGCTTACTCTAATCTGATTTTATTGAAATGAATGTAATAGGAATTACTATTGTAGGCTTTGTGTTTGGTCTTCTGATTAGCTTTGCCGGATTGAATAAAAATAATACCATTGCTTCTTTGTCCATATTAAAGAATTTTACTGTGGCCAAAACGATTATGCTTGTGCTTGGCGTAGGTGGATTATTGCTGATGATTGAAATGATGGCAGGTGGAGCACAGTTTCATGTGAAGCCACTTTATACCATTGGTACACCTTTGGGTGGATTAATTTTTGGAGTTGGAATGGCTATTTTAGGATATTGTCCGGGTACTCTTCCAATCTCTTTGGGACAAGGTTCTATTGATGCTTTAATCGGTATAGTTGGAGGTTTGGTTGGAGGGTTACTTTATACCATATCTTATCCTGCAATATTACAAATTATGGGTGGTAACCTAGGACAGATTTCTTTATTATCACTAATGGGAAATCGTTTTTGTACGGGATATTTTATTGTGGTTTTTTTAATCTCTATGGTCATGATTCTAGGTGCTTTTATATTGCATAAACTAGATGTGAAAAAGGGCATTGCTAGTAAACGGTGGATTGTAACTGGAATTGGTTTGGCTGTGTTGAATGTGTTTTTATTTTATCAAGGATGGATGAATAAGCCGATGGGAGCATCGAGTAGTTATCCTTATGTGGCCGATTGCTTAACAGGATTGACTTCTGAATCTTATTTTTCAAGTGTGGTAAATTCAGGAAGTTGGCAAGTTTGGTTCTTGTTGGGAGCTTTCTTGGCAGGTGTGGCTTCATTGATGGGTAAAAAGAATATAAAGCTGGCTCTTATTCATTCGTTTTGGAAAGAGTATAAGGGAACATCTATTGCTAAACGAGTGATTTGGGCCTTTATTGGTGGTGTTTTATTGATTTTTGGTGCTCGTATGGCTGATGGGTGTACCAGTGGACATATTATTAGTGGAGGCATGCAAGTTGCTATTAGTTCTTATGTTTTTGCCATATTCACCTTTATCGGCTTTTTATCAACGGGCCATTTTTTCTATCGTAAGTAATAACTCGTTTAGTTATGGGGCATACACTATCTCAGAAGATTGTAGAATTTAATCGTGAGTTAAACTATATCGGAAACTTGCCCGATGGTTTCGGAGTGATGAACCCTTATCTCGAAAATCCAGAGACGATAGAGGTTATGAAGCTCTTCTATGAAAAATTCTATAATGATAATCTTCAACGAAAGTTTATTATTGGAATTAACCCAAGTAGACATGGAGCCGGAGTAACGGGAGTTCCCTTTACTGATACTAAAAGACTAAATGATGTATGTGGTATTAAGATGGTTTCGGCTAATACTCACGAAGTGTCTTCGGTGTTTATGTACGAAATGATTGAGGCTTATGGTGGCCCAGAACGTTTTTATAAAGATTTTTATATCAATTCTCCTTTTCCATTGGCTATTGTTCGTTTAAACAAGTCGGGCAATTGGGTGAATGCCAACTATTATGACGATCCTCAGCTGTATGCAATGGTAGAAGATTTTATGATAGAATCTATAGGTAAGCATATAGCACTTGGATTGGATACCTCTGAAGTGTTTGTGTTAGGCAAAAAAAATGCAGACTTTATTGAGCGGTTAAATCGTAAAGCTAACTTTTTTAAAAAACTAACCGTGCTTGAACATCCACGGTTTATTCAACAGTATAAATCGAAAGAAAAACAACTGTATATTGATAAATATATTTTAAAACTTAATGGTTATGAAAACTCAATTTCAGATCGGTGACCATGTACGGTGGAACTCAGAAGCCGGATACGTGACGGGGGTTATTATAAAAATTCATACTTCAAACTTTGATTATAAAGGTTATACTCATCATGCTACACTAGATGATCCACAGTATGAAATAAAAAGTGATATCTCTAATCACATCGCAGCTCATAAGGGTAGGGCACTCGAAAAAATATAGTAATGCTTTTATTTTTTACGATTTACTCCTAACCCGAAGAGTGCAAAGTCTCCTAAACAGGGATCTTCCGGAAATATCAATTTGAAATAGTTGGTGATTTCTAATGCAGTTTTAAAACTACTGGTTTTGCTTTTGGTGATTCCTAGCTCAAGAGCCATTTGATGCACATGAGTGTCCAGTGGAATGATTAAATCTCGTGCATCTATCTTTTTCCAACACCCTATATCTACAGGAGAACCTTTACGAACCATCCATCGCATAAACATATTTAGTTTTTTCTGTGCAGATGTTTTCGAAAATCCTAAGCCGTAAAGCAACGTTTCGATGGGTAAACCACAACGGTTTTTAATCAGCCACTCTTCTAAACTTTCATGTTGGCAGTATATTTGATGTAGAAAGTGAAACATAAAAGCAATGTCCTTATTGGCCAGTGTACGGTAAAAGGTTTTATCTCCTTCCTTAAAATCTATTTTCCACTTTTCAGAAAGTACATATTGATGAGGCTGTTGATTCATTATGTCATTTAATCGTTCGGCAGCATCGATAATCATTTTCCGGCGACCAAACGAAATATAGGCTGTGAGTAAACCACTCACCTCAATATCTTGTAAATTAGAATATCGGCAAGGAAACTGAACGGGATCATCACCTATAAATTCAGGTTGATGATACTGTTCTACTAAATTTAGAAGTTGTTTTTGTAGTTTATTCATGAGCCTTGAGAGGTAATCTTTTTCTTATAAACAACCAATGAGTACTTTCATTGCATACGACATTCAAATTTAATATTTTTTGTGGCAACATACTAAGAATATATATCATCAATAGCTCGATAATAGAGTGTGTTCTAATAATAACAAAAAGTTATAATGCATAAAAAGAAACAATTAGTATACACCAATAGCATGTTGTATCTTTGCATCGAAAATAAATAATAAACCAATATAGAAACTTATGGCATCTAAACTGATTAAGACGTTGCATGCACACAACAAAAAGATTTATGTAGGATTACTTTCTGTGCTTACTGTATTTTTACTTTTAGACTATATCCCAGGTTTGCAAGCCGCTTCTGGATGGGTTACTCCTCCTGTGGCATTGTTTTTGGGTTTGGCTTTTGCCTTGCTTTGTGGACAGGCTCATCCCAACTTTAATAAAAAGACTTCAAAGTATTTGTTGCAATATTCGGTAGTCGGTTTAGGGTTTGGTATGAATCTTCATTCAGCTGTGGCTTCAGGAAAAGAGGGGATGGCTTTTACGGTTATATCGGTTATTGGAACTTTGGCTATCGGATACTTTATGGGTAGAAAGTTTTTTAAACTAGATAAAAAAACCTCTTATTTAATTGGGTCGGGTACTGCTATTTGCGGTGGTAGTGCAATTGCAGCAGTGGGGCCGGTATTAAGAGCCAATGATTCTGAAATGTCTGTTTCACTGGCTACTATTTTTATTTTGAATGCAATTGCTCTATTTATTTTTCCGGCTATTGGTCATGCTTTAGATATGACGCAACAGCAATTTGGAACTTGGGCGGCTATTGCAATTCACGATACTAGTTCGGTAGTAGGTGCAGGTGCTGCTTATGGTGAAGAGGCATTAGGTATTGCTACCACCATCAAGCTAACTCGTGCGCTTTGGATTATTCCAATGGCACTCTTTACCTCTTTTGTTTTTAAATCTAAAGGGCAAAAAATATCAATACCTTGGTTTATATTCTTCTTCTTGGGCGCAATGGTAGTAAATACCTATTTATTGAATGGTGTACCTCAAATTGGATTGGCAATTAATGAATTAGCTCGTAAAACATTGACAATTACAATGTTTTTTATTGGAGCTTCATTGTCAATGAATGTGCTGAAAGCTGTAGGATTGAGACCTCTGTTGTTGGGAATTTTATTGTGGATAATTATTAGCGTAGCTTCTTTAACCTACATTATGTGGGTGTAGTTTTACTATAAATTTATTCTCATAATATTAAATAGATAAAAAAGCAGATTTTTTAATCTGCTTTTTTATTTTTCAGCATGAGCTAATGCCCATGCTACTAATTGCTCAACTATCGGTATAAAACTTTCTCCCTTTTCTGTTAATGCATATTCTACACGTGGAGGAACTTCTGCATATATGTTGCGTTCAATCATTCCATCATCTTCTAATGTGCGTAGTGTAACGGTCAACATCCGATGCGAAATGTCTCCTATGGTTTTTTGAATTTCATTGAAACGTAAGGTGCCATTGGCATGCAGTGTAGTCATAATCAACATGGCCCATTTGCTATTGATGCGCACTATAATATCGCGAATAGGGCAGAATCCCTCATGTATAAATGATTTCATGTTATTTAACTTTTTCTATTTTGTTGATTTCTAACATTAGTTACCTGCAAGTAACTAAGATACGTGAATGTAACTTCTTGTAAATCATAGATATTTGCTGTTAGTTTGCAATGTGGTTACAAACTTACTAAAAATAACTATTAGGATGGAAACAAAAAAGAATGAAATTAAAGAAATGAATGTTGGTACTGACTTTAAACACGTATCAATAGGTGATGTTTGTGCTTTTAGTGAAAAAATGTTTTTGAAAGATGCTACTGGAGCAACGTCTTGTGAGTTATCTTTTGGAGTCTTGAATAGTGGAGAAGCAGTGCCTTTCTTCCATGCTCATAAACAAAACGAAGAACAATACATCGTTTTGTCTGGTGCGGGAGATTTTCAAGTAAATGATACGGTTTTTCCTATTGCTAATGGATCGGTTATTCGAGTTGCTACTGCTGGAAATCGTTCGTTGCGTTGTACTTCAGACGAACCTTTGCGATATATATGTATTCAAGCCAAAGAAGGTAGTCTAGAACAGTATACAATGGGTGATGGAGTAATTACAGATCAAGAAGTTAGATGGTGATTGTATTGGTTTGCTAAAAAGGAAAAGCATGAATAAATGTATATGACTCATTTATTCATGCTTTTCTTTTTTTTATGCTGTAGAAATTGATGAACACAATAGTATTATTATGTTACTTCTATAACCTACAGTTTTTATTTCTTTTCTTGTAATCTCTCAAAGATTAGTACTTCGATCTCTTCAGCCAATTCTGGATTGTCCATAACACATTGTTTTGCAGCGTCACGTCCTTGTCCTAATTTGGTGTCATTGTAGCTATACCACGAACCGCTTTTCTTAATAATACCCATATCGGCACCTAAGTCGATAATTTCGCCTGTACGTGAAATACCTTCGCCAAACATAATATCAAATTCAGCTCTGCGGAATGGAGGTGCTACTTTATTTTTTACCACTTTCACTTTGGTAGTCTTACCAATCATATCTTCACCATCCTTAATGGCTTGACCACCACGAATATCTAAACGTACAGATGCATAGAATTTCAATGCGTTACCGCCAGTTGTTGTTTCGGGGTTACCAAACATTACGCCAATCTTCTCGCGCAATTGATTGATAAAGATACAAGTAGTACGAGTTTTGCTAACTGCAGCAGTTAGTTTACGGAGCGCTTGTGACATTAAACGAGCTTGCAATCCTACTTTGTTATCACCCATATCACCTTCAATTTCAGCTTTAGGCGTTAATGCTGCAACAGAGTCGATGACAATAATATCAATAGCTGACGAACGAATTAATTGTTCGGCAATCTCTAATGCTTGTTCACCATTATCAGGTTGTGAGATAAATAAATTGTCTACATCAACTCCTAATTTTTCAGCATAGAAGCGATCGAAAGCATGTTCTGCATCAATAAATGCAGCAATGCCACCTGCTTTTTGTGTTTCTGCAATGGCATGGATAGCCAAGGTTGTTTTACCGGAAGACTCTGGACCATAGATTTCAATTATTCTACCACGAGGATAACCACCAACGCCAAGAGCTGCATCAAGTGCAATTGATCCGGTAGGGATAACTTCAATTTGTTCGATAACTTCATCGCCCATTTTCATGATAGAGCCTTTACCAAAGGTTTTTTCTATCTTATCCATAGCAGCCTGTAAGGCTTTTAATTTCTCGTTTGATGCCATATTATTTCCGGTTTCAAAATTTAGTTCATCTTTTTTTGCCATACTGTTTATTATAATAGTTTGTTCTGTTTTTACAAAGACAAAATCTGCGTGGCATGTTCTTTAGTTTTAATCTCTTTAGGAGTGAAAACTTTCTCTATCACACCATTTTCATCAATTAAAAAAGTGGTTCTGAAGGTACCCATATATTTACGACCAGCCAATGTTTTCTCGCCCCATACACCAAATTCTTCTACTAATTTCTTATCAGTATCGGCAATAAGAGGGAAGGGGAGCTCGTTTTTAGCAATAAACTTTTGATGCGCTTGTTCGCTATCAACGCTAACTCCGATAACTACATATCCGGCTTTTTGCAATTCGGTATAGTTATCGCGCATGCTGCAAGCTTCTGCTGTACATCCAGGAGTACTATCTTTGGGGTAAAAATATAAAATAATCTTTTTACCTTTATAGTCACTTAGACGAACCTCTTTTCCGTTTTCGTCTTTTCCTAATAAATCGGGAGCCTTATCACCTACTTTCATCATATTTTCTTTTTTTTATTCTTACCAAGTGAATATCCTAAAATGCAAATCAATACAATTTGAATCGCACCTAATATACGGGTAATTAAATCATTGTCATTAATGAGTTGCAAGATTATAACTATACCTATAACTGCAAATAGAATGATTAATGATGTCTTTTTCACGATTTATATTTTTTTTAAGTACTGATTAAATCCTGTTTAATCAGTACTTAAATTTATTAAAGTTCTAAATTGTTGTCAAATTCTTCATGCCAAGGTAAGCCTTGTTTGTTCAATTGTTCCATAAATGGATCTGGATTAAACTCCTCAACATTCCATACACCTGGACGTTTCCATTCGCCTTTGAAGAACATCATTGCACCAATCATTGCAGGCACACCAGTAGTATAGCTTACTCCTTGCATTCCTGTTTCTTCGTATGCAGCACGGTGGCTACAGTTGTTGTAAACGTAGTATGTACGTTCTTTACCATCTTTCAAACCGCGGATGCGACAACCGATTGATGTTTCACCTTCATAATTTTCACCTAAGTCTTGTGGGTTAGGTAAAACTGCTTTCAAGAATTGCAATGGAACAATCTCTTGACCATTGTAATTGATTGGTTCAATACTTGCCATGCCAATATTTTGAATCACACGAAGATGAGTTAAATATTCTTGACCAAAAGTCATCCAAAAACGAGCACGTTTGATGGTAGGGAAGTTTTTTACCAATGATTCAAGTTCTTCGTGGAAAAGCAAATATGAATCGCGAGGACCAATATTAGGGTAAGTAATATCTTGATGTATTTCTAATGGTTTGGTTGTAATCCATTCACCATTTTTCCAATAACGACCATTTTGAGTAATTTCACGGATGTTGATTTCCGGATTAAAATTAGTTGCAAATGCTTTATGATGATCTCCTGCATTACAGTCTACAATATCAAGATATTCCATTTCATCAAAATAATGTTTGGCTGCATAAGCTGTAAATACACCACTTACACCCGGGTCAAACCCACATCCTAAAATCGCAGTCAGTCCAGCTTCTTCAAAGCGTTTTTTGTAAGCCCATTGCCAACTATATTCAAAATGAGCTTCGTCTTTTGGCTCATAGTTAGCAGTATCCAAATAGTTAACACCCGCTTTCAAACAAGCTTCCATGATGGTAAGATCTTGATAAGGAAGGGCAACATTAATAACCATTTCTGGCTTAAAATCATTAAATAACGCTACTAACTCTTCTACATTGTCGGCATCAACTTGAGCCGTTTTAATATTAGGGTTACCGATGGCGTTTACGATAGCATCACACTTCGATTTAGTTCTACTGGCAATCATAATGTCAGTAAAGATATCGGCATTTTGTGCCACTTTGTGTGCTACGACAGTACCTACACCGCCCGCACCGATAATAAGAACTCTACCCATTTCTTTATTCTATGAATTAAAAATTAAGTATTTAATAAATTGATTAGGGAGCAAATATACGTCATTTATTTGAAGTTAATCATCTGGTATAACCTTTTTATCTATCTATCTTAAAACAAAAATATATAGTTTCTGTTATTTTTAATATATTTGCGGCTTGTTTTTAACTTAAACATTATTTATTAATGAAAAAATTATTTGTTAGTATGCTTGTTGCAGGTACAGCGCTTGCTATGAGCTCTTGTAACTCTGCTAAAGAAGAGGCTCCGTTATCAACTCTAAACGGAGAGTGGAACATTGTTGAAATTAAAGGTACTCCTGTAAAAGTAACCACCGATCAAGAAGCTCCTTTTATTGGTTTTGATACAAAATCGGGTAGAATGTTTGGATACAGTGGATGTAATAGAATGATGGCATCTTTTGATATCAACACTCAACCGGGAAAGTTGGAGTTGGGAGCTGTAGGCTCTACACGTATGGCTTGTCCTGATTTGACACTTGAGCAAAATATCTTGGCTGCTTTAGGCGAGGTGAAAGAGTTCAAAAAAGACAAAGATGAACGTATTGCTTTATGTGATGCATCGGATAAGACTGTTTTGGTATTGGAAAAAGTTCCTCCATTCGCAGTAGATGCACTTCAAGGCAAATGGGCAATTACACAAGTTAGTGGTGAAGCTGTCCCATCGGGTATGGAAAACCAACCTTTTATCGAATTTGATATTAAAGCTGGTAGAATTCATGGTAATGCGGGTTGCAATGTGATGAATGGTGAGTTCAAAACAGATGCAAACGATCCTGCTGTGATTACTTTCCCTGGTGTGATAACTACTATGATGGCATGTCCTGATATGGAAATTGAAGGCAAAATCTTGAATGCTGTAAACAACGTTCAATCATTTGCTAAAGTTGCCGGAGGTGTTGGCTTCTACAACGGTGAAGGTCAATTGGTATTGGTTATTGAAAAACTTTAATCAACACAATTTTACTAGAAGGATTAAGAATATAGCTTATTCTTCTAATTTATAATCAAAAAGCGATTTATTGGGTATTGACCTGATAAATCGCTTTTTTGATTATCTTTTATTTTTCATAATAATCCATATAATGATTGGAGTGCCAAACAATGAAGTGATGGCATTGATAGGGAGTGTACCTTGAAATCCGGGCATTTGAGAGATAAAATCGCATACTAGTAAAGTGATAGAACCACACAATAGCGCAGCTGGCAACACAATGCGATGATTAGAAGTAGCAAATAAGCCTCGAGCTACATGTGGCATAGTGATGCCAATAAAAGCAATGGGACCAGTAAATGCTGTGGAGACTCCAGCCAGCAAAGCTGTGGCAATGATAATCCATAGTCTCAATTGAGAAACCGAGACTCCAAGTCCATTGGCATAGTTTTTACCTAGCAAAAGTATATTGAGTGATTTTTGTAATAAAAAAGCTAATAATATACCGCAACCTACAATAGGAGCCATAATTACCATTTGTGACCAACCTACGGCCGATAAACTACCAAAAGTCCACGTGATAAATAGTTTTAAAGTATCTGGATTGCTAGTACTCTGTAAAATACTAACAATAGCACCTACAAAATAGCCAAACATCATTCCAATAATTAACAAAGAGGTGGTTTGAGGGATGCGTGTAGCTACAATTACTATCAATAATAATATTAATGCTGCACCAAGACTTGCGGCTATAATTTGTCCCCACCCCGATATAAACCAAAAGGGAAGAGATGAGCCTCCTAACGTGAGTAAAGCTACACCCAAACTTGAACCAGAAGTTACTCCAAGTACATCAGGACCAGCCAAGGGGTTGTGAAACATGGTCTGCATCAACACACCCGCTACCGAAAGTGACGCACCTGTGAGAATTGCTGTGATGGCTTTAGGCAATCGGTGATTTAGAATAATCTCACTATAAATCTGATTGTCGCTTTGTCCGATAAATGCGTTAAAAACTTCATTAATTGGTAAATTGGCACTTCCAATCATGATATCAAGAAAGAAAGCAATAACTAGCAAAATGAATAGTGATAGAAATAGAATCTTATTTTTCATTGGCACTTAACTTTTCCAGATAGACGGTTTCATATTCGGGCAGTAACTCGGGGTGACAAATTTTTATCATGTCTTGCAGCAACAAATCGGGGCGTACTACAGCACTCTCCCAATAATCATTTCCCCCATTTTTATTGACTCGTTTATTCATATTATATACATTGCCTTGCCGAAATGCTTTGAATAATCTATACTTATCATTGCTTTGTCCTAAATCGTTTAGTGAACACTCTTGTGTTCCAATCCAAATGTCTGTTTCGCTAAAATTAATTAGAGCTTGCTCTATGTTAGATGAAATACTAGTAGAAATTGTATCATTTTCATAGAGATAAGAGGCATGTGCATCTCGAAATAATTGGGCAGTATAACTCTTTCCTCCGGCAAGCGACCAGGTTCCTCTATAGTCTTGTCCCGAAAAAATGGTAGGGCGATGTTGTGCTTGATTAGCAATGTTACATGCCGATTGGTACTTACTATTTATATCATTAAATAGACTATCGGCCAATGGTAATTGATCTACAAAAGCCGCTATAAATTTAATCCATTCCGTTCTTCCTAAAATAGAAGGTTCTTGCCATTCTATGTTATAGATAATTTTTAGTCCACTCTGTTTCATTAATGTGCTATTGGCATCATCAGCATTATAAGCAGTAGTCATAACCACATCGGGCTTGAGTAGCAATAAGTTCTCTATATCTATATTGAACGATTCTCCTAAATCTTTAATTTCTCCCTTTTTAACTCGTTCTAATATGGAGGGGTTATAGATGTAGTTGGCATTACAAACTCCGGTGACTTTATCCAATTGATCCAATAAATCAAGAAAACCTAAGTAAGTTGCTGAATTTATCATCATACTTTTTATGGGGATAATTACCTTTTGTCCATCTGGCGGAACCACAATTGAGTCATTTTTTACTAAGTAATAACGACTATGTATTTCTCCTTTTTTCCATGGGTTTTTTACAGTGATTATTGTAATGCTGTCAGCTTTATCAATTGTAAAACCAGTTGCATAAGAGAGCTGAACACTTTCTCCCTGAATATCAGAAATAGTTTGTGAAGGTTGATTGCATCCACACAATAATAATATAGATATAATGAGATAAATCAGTTTCATTTATAA
>DKPL01000049.1:329-11843 GCA_002471185.1 Bacteroides sp. UBA7335 | reverse complement strand
AAATAAATGCAATCTTTTGCACAAAATACCATATTTTGTGCACTAAATGGGGGTAGAATGAAGAAGAATATTGCTGTTTTTGCATCGGGTTCGGGTACAAATGCCGAGAATATCATAGACTATTTTAGCGATAATGACTCAGTTAGGGTGGCTGTCGTAGTTACTAATAATGCTTCAGCGGGTGTTGTGGAGCGAGCCAAGCGTTTACAAGTTCCTATACTCTATTTTCCCAAAGCCGATTGGAGCATAGGCTATTCTATAGTCGATACTCTTCGCTCTTCTCATATTGACTTTGTTGTTTTAGCCGGATTTCTCCTTCGCATCCCTGACTCTGTTTTGGCAGCTTATCCCGATAAGATTATAAATATTCATCCCTCCTTGCTTCCTAAGTATGGTGGCAAGGGCATGTATGGTAGCAAGGTGCACGAGGCAGTCGTTGCCGCCGGTGACAAAGAGAGTGGAATCACCATACATTATATAAATGAGTATTATGATGAAGGAGCTATTATTTTGCAAAAGAAGTGCAGCGTGCTTTCTGCTGATACTCCCGATGATGTAGCTGCCAAAGTTCATGCGTTGGAATATGAGTATTACCCCAAAATTATAGAGCAAGTCATTAAACAAGCCTTGTCATTTTAATACTTCTTCGATAGTTTATACCTTATATATATAGTAATAATAATAAAGACCGTTGTAATATTCTACAACGGTCTTATTATATAAATTCATTTAGATAATGAATATTATTATCTTTATGAGATGCACACCTTTAAATCTTTTATCTAAAAAAGCAGACTGATCTCCTTTACTAGGTATGCCTATGACTCCTTTTTTTAGAAAGTATATTCTCCTTCAAATATTCCTCCCGATACTAATATCTCAACCTTATAGGTAGCTGAAGTACCTTCGTTTATATATATTTGTCCGGCTGTGGTGTTGAAAAAACTATTGCTGGCACTAAGCTTTTTGGTATTCATGTTGTAGATGTTGATGGCTAAGATCTCCACCTCATCGTTTAGTTCTACTACAGTATAATAACCAAGTGTGTAGGCGCGTATAGGAAGTATTGAGTCGCTTCGTTCGATATCGTCACTTCCTACGTTGTCTTTGATTGGTTTTGTTTCGTTTAGTATAATTTCTTTTCTTGCATTGTTGCAAGTTGATGTTGTAGAGAAGAGTGGGATAGGAGGAATTTCTTCTAATAAGGTAAATGGGAAGATTAATACAAATAATAATGCTTTCATGCTATCTATGAGATTAAATGATTTATGATTTCACTACAAATTTATAGAAGGTTGTGCTATAAAAACAATAGAGCATTGTGTTAAAATGCTCTATTCCTTGATGAATAGCTTATTATGTACCATTATATTTCCAATAATATTTCTTTTAGCTTTTCATCAACTGGCAGATTCATGCGTTTTTTAATGGTTTTAGCCCGTTTGTAAACTGCATCTGCTGTACATCCAAAGATGTATTGCATTTCAGAAAATTTAGTTTCAAGTTTCACTAAGCATAAAAAGTATATATCCTCTTTTTTTATTTCGGGATAGTTTTTTTTGAGTGTTGCAATAAAATGAGGCATAAACAGATTGATTTGGTCGATAAACTCCTCCCAATCTTCATCAGTCATGTATATCTTGTTTGAGCTCACCCGGTTGTTAGCTTTTATTTTTGCTATTTTCTGATGAATAGGAGTTTCTCTAATCAATGTGTTAAATTGATGTTTACTCAATGTTTCAATAAGTTTGTTTTTTTGGTTGAGCAACTCGGTCAGTTGTTGTTCGCTTCTCTCCTTTTCTGTCAGCATCTCTCTGATTGATAGGGTAACTTGTTGTTTATTAATATTATACTGATTGACTAGTTCTTCAAGGCCATATAGTTTTTCCTTGATTTGTTTTTCGTTTGTGGTAAGTGTGTCTAGCCTCTCTTTTACCTGTTTAAATTTGCGTTTCTCTGCTATGTGGCGATACTCAATTAGTGCGATAAGTACAATGATGAGTACAAGTGTTGCAATCAGGTATTTTTGTCGAGCCGACAAAGTAGATTCGTAATGGTTGATAATCTGCTGTTGTATTACATCCTTAGCCGTAGAAACCAGTTTTACCGGCTGTTCGTACGTTCGGGCAGAGTCGCCATACACAATAGATAGTTGTGTCATTCTTAGCGCTTCTGTTGTCTTTCCCTCTTTTTCGGCTATATCTGCCAGCCATATACACGCCCCCCTTCGAGTTCCATAATCGGTAGAGGTGATGCTTTTGTTCAGGTAGTGTCGAGCCGAGTCGTGTTGGTCGAGGTCGGCATAAGCCTTTCCGAGCAGTAGATATAATCCGTTTTCTCGCGCTAGGTTTGGTTTCATTTTTAGGGCATATTTACCCCAATCAATGGCTTCATATAGTTCTCCGTTTTGCTGATAGATATCTCCTAACGAGGTGGCAATGCTTCGTTTTAGCTGTATATAGTCTTCATTTTCAATCAAGGCAAAGGCTTGAGTGAGATAGGTTAAAGCCTGTTTATAATGTTTTTCTCCTTTTTTTCGGGCAATATCGCCTTTGTTGCAAAGCGCTCTAGCCTGTCTGCGCACATCTTTTGTTTCAATGGCTGCCTGCCAAGCCCTAGTGTAGAGCGAGTCTGCCTCTTGCAGTAGTCCATGTTCGTAAAATAAGAATCCTAAATTACTATACAGTAAACACGATAGCTCGGTAGCCTCTTGCCCAAGTTCTGATGCCGCAGTTAAGTATTCTGCTACCGATGCCTCGGTGTGCTCCATGTCTTGATAAACGCGCCCTAAATAGTAGTGAGCTTTAGCCCTCATGCTGTCATTGCCACTTTTACTAAAGTAGGCTACGGCAATTTTCATTAATGAGTCTGATTGATGACGGATGTAGTTTTTATCTTCAGCCTGAGTTCGTAGTAGGGCATAGTATCCCCTGTCTGCTGCTGTGAGCAGGCTATCTTGCGGAATGGCGCATAGCACATCGAGTGCCGTTTGGGCTTGTCGATGCTTCATCAGGCTATCTGCTTGTAATAAAGAAGAAAAAAGTTGTGGCTCTTGGTGTGTGCAACTTCCACAAACTATCAGTAGCATCACGATGCAAAGCACCGCGTAGCTTTGTTTCTGTATCATGCGGTAAATATATAAATATTTTACCTAATGGCATTTATTAACTGTATGTTTTCTTTATGACAAAATAGAGATTAACTGCATAACTGGTCATTTCACTTATTTTCATTTCGTTTCAAAGGCTTGAAACTGTGGTTCCAAACTATCGGAGCTGTAGTTCCAAACCTTTGGAAGCAACTGGAACAAGTATTGCCAGACAAGTGTATTATTGCTGTCGAGCACCTTCAACACCAATTGTCAGCCCATTGATTCTCTAGCCTTCGTTGATGATTATGGTATAAGCCTGCTTCTCTCGGCGTAGTGGATAGTTACCTCGAAGCTCCTCGAAGCGTTGTGGTGTAAGACGAAGCATTGCGCTATCTGTGCGCGGATCATACATCTTCAGCAAGGCTTCGTCTAGCGAAGCAGCCTCTATCACGCCAGGGTTTGGTGCCGGAGCCAAAACTTGGTAGTTTGCCTTGATCTTGAAAAAGCGACAAATAGCATCGAGCGACATACGTGTAGCGTTGGCTTTTCCATCGGCCGAGTAGCCTGCAATGTGTGGTGTGCCAATCATGACTTGTTTTAATAAATCGATGTTGATATCCGGTTCGTTTTCCCAAACATCGATAACAGCTTGCGCAATCGTGCCCTCGTTGAGTGCATTCAGCAGTGCTGCTGTTTCAATCACCTCTCCGCGCGAAGTATTAATAATGTAAGGCTTTCGCTTCAGCGAGGCAAAAAAAGCATCGTCTGCCAAGTGGAATGTTTTGTATTTGCCATCGCGATTGAGTGGTGTGTGAAAGGTGATGATGTCGCACTCGTTTGCTATGGTTTGTAGCGAACAGAAATCGTTACCGGCTTCGGTGTCCTGTCGAGGAGGGTCATTTAGCAGTACACGCATTCCCCTGCTTTCTGCAACTTTTGCTATTCTCTTGCCTACGTTTCCTACCCCTACAATGCCCATTGTCATCTCTTCCAGCTTTCTGCCCTCTGTCAACTTCAGCAGAATCAATGTCGACTCTATGTACTGTGCCACCGAGTCGGCATTGCATCCCGGTGCATTGGTCCATTCTATGCCCGCCTCTTTGCAATACGCTGTGTCGATGTGGTCGAAACCGATGGTTGCCGTAGCGATAAACTTCACTTTACTATTCTCCAGCAAGGCCCTATTGCATTGGGTACGAGTGCGCACTATCAGCACATCTGCATCGCTCACTAGTTCTGGAGTAAATGATTTTCCAGGTGCATAAACTACTTCGTTGGTTAGCGTCTCCAACGCCTCTTTTATATAAGGAATCTTATCGTCTACTATAATTTTCATAAACAAACTGGCTATTGATACAAGCAAAGGTAGTGTAAAAAAAGTCACAAAGGGTTGTTCGTATCGAAAATAATCTTTAGCTTTGTGTTATAGTACATTTATTAACGCATTGAGATTATGACATTTAGTAACCTAAGCAATGATATTTTCTGGAAATCAACCAACGATTACCACATTACCGACAGCGTAGATGCTGCGATGAACAACCCTTACGAACTTAAGACAATAGAGTATTATCTATATCTGAAGAACTGGATTGATGCCGTACAATGGCATTTCGAAGATATCATCCGCGATCCCAACATAGACCCTGTAGAGGCTTTGACCTTGAAACGTCGCATTGATAAGTCCAATCAAGACCGTACAGACCTTGTGGAGCTTATTGATAGCTACTTTCTTGATCAGTATAAAGATGTTATTGTGCAAGATCATGCCACAATCAACACCGAAAGTCCGGCATGGGCTATCGACCGTTTGTCTATTCTTGCGTTGAAGATTTACCACATGGAGCGCGAAGTAGAACGTACCGATGTGACTCCCGAGCATCACGAGCAATGCGAAAAGAAGCTTGCCATTCTGCTTGAGCAAAAGAAAGACTTATCTACTGCCATCGACCAGCTGCTTGGCGATATTCAAGAAGGCAAGAAGTACATGAAGGTTTATAAACAAATGAAGATGTATAATGACCCGGCTCTTAATCCGGTGCTTTATGCAAAGAAGTAATGGCTCGCATTCTTCTTATTCGTTTTTCTGCACTTGGTGATGTGGCTATGACGGTGCCGGTGATTTACTCACTGGCTACACAGTATCCACAGCACCAATTCACTATGCTCAGTCGCTCGGCTTTCGAACCGTTGTTCAGAAATATGCCCGCTAATGTCGATTTTGTGAGCTTTTATGCCACCGATCGTCACAAAGGGTTACTCGGCTTGCATAAACTCTACTCTGAACTGGCTGCTATGCACTTCGACTATGTAGCCGACTTGCACGATGTGTTGCGCACCAAGCTGTTGCGCTTGCGTTTTGCACTCAGTGGCATTCCCACTGCACACATCGACAAAGGACGTTCGGGCAAAAAGGCACTGGTGCGAAAAGACAATAAATGCTTTCAACCTCAAAAAAGCTCGTTTCATCGCTATGCCGATGTCATGGGCCAACTGGGCTTTCCACTAAACATTCAGTTTACCTCTATTTACCCTGAAGGTGAAGCAGATGCTTCGCTCATTGCCCCCATAGTAGGGAGCAAAGCAGCCGGTACGAAGTGGATAGGCATAGCTCCTTTTGCCAAACATGATGGAAAGATTTACCCCATCGAACTTCAAGAACAGGTAGTAGCACACTTTGCCGGTAGAAACGATGTACGTGTGTTTCTGTTTGGTGGTGGAGCCAAAGAAAAAGCGGTTTTTGATGGATGGATTGCCAAATATCCTACGGTTGTTTCGCTTATCGGTAAACTCAATATGGAGCTCGAGCTCAACCTAATTAGTCACCTTGACGTGATGCTATCTATGGACTCAGCCAATATGCACTTAGCCTCGTTGGTGAATACTCCGGTAGTGTCGGTATGGGGAGCTACTCATCCGCATGCCGGATTTATGGGGTGGAATCAACAAACCAGCAATGCAGTGCAACTTGATTTACCCTGTCGCCCTTGCTCGGTGTTTGGGCAAAAACCTTGCTACCGAGACAACTATGAGTGTCTACGTCAAATAACTCCGTCTCAACTGATTGATAAGTTGGAGACGATACTAACAAAATGAATGATTGATTGACAGATGAAGAAGTTCTTAAATACTGTTCTGTACTATATTATATTTGCACTTTGGTATGTTATCTCTTTATTGCCTCTTCAGGTACTTTACCTATTTTCCGATTTAACCTTCCCGCTTATTTATCATGTGATAGGCTATCGTCGCAAAGTTGTTCGCAAAAATCTAAAAGAGGCATTCCCCGATAAACAAGTTACTGAGCTGATTGAAATAGAGCGTAAATTCTACCGTTTCTTCTGCGACTATGTAGCCGAAACCGTGAAGATGTTTTCGATGAGCGAGAAGGAGATGCGCCGCCGAATGACAATGGGTGGAATTGATGTACTCAATCAAGAGAGTAAGAAAAAATCGTGTGTGCTATATCTGGGGCACTACTGCAATTGGGAGTGGATCTCTTCTATTCCGTTGCATCTTGACAATGACGAAGATTTATTGCTTGGCCAAATCTATCATCAACTAGAGAATCCGGTTATTGATAAACTTTTCCTTTACTCTCGTCATCGCTTTAGGGCGAATAACATTGAGATGTTTTCTGCTTTGCGCACTTTGGTTAGAGCTACACGTCAAAACAAACGCTTTGTAATTGGCTTTATTTCAGATCAATCGCCCAATTGGGACTTTATAAATATGTGGACAGACTTTCTGCATCACAAAACCTCCTTCTTTGTGGGGGCTGAGAATATGGCTAAACTAACCGATGCAGCAGTATTCTACATCGACGTAAAGCGTGTGAAGCGTGGCTACTATCATGCCGAGTTTGTGTTGATGACCGATGAGCCTAAAACATACGAGAACTATGAGCTAACAGTGGACTATGCCAAGCGGTTAGAAGAAACCATCTGTCGCGAACCGCAATACTGGCTTTGGAGTCATAACCGCTGGAAACGCACTTATGAACAGTATCTAGAAAGGAAAAAGAAGTAAAGGGCAACTTAACCTACTCCACACTTATTTGCTACCTCATGTTATTTATAGAATGCTTCGTGAAGATGTCTTGCAACAACTTGAAAAGCGTCTCGACAAAAAATGCATTCAAGAAAGAGCCGGCTACTACTGCAAGCTGTTAAACAGCTATACACTTTCTTTTAGTCGCTGCAAAAAGCATTGTTGGGTATAAACTGAAAGGTCACAAGTTGGTTTACTTCTTCGACTTGTACGAGTATATTCGGTATTTCCCACTTCATTATAAATGGAAGTATGTATTTGGCGATAATCGCGCATACTTACGAAACCTGGTTTATGGAGGGACAACTCGTTGCTAACGATCACTATGTTGAAAGAAAACCCGACTACAAAGATTGATAAAGTGCCATCATTTGATGAGTCAACTTATCTTGCTCAAAGTTTTTGGCATACATCACTCCATTGTCAACCATTTGTTGGCGAAGTGTTTCGTTTTGATCGATGCGGTCTATGGCATCGGCCAACTCATTGGGGCAGGTAGGATTGATGTAAATGGAGTTAGGACCTCCGGCTTCTTCTAAACACGAGCCTGTGGCACCAATCACAGGTACTCTACTGTATAATGCCTCAAGAATGGGAATGCCAAATCCTTCGAAAAAACTAGGATAAATAAACATTGAAGCCATCTGATAGATAGCCGGAAAATGCTTAAACGAAACATTGTGCAACATCCTCACTCGGTTAGAAAGTCCGTTATGGTCAATGTACCGCTGTACCTCATCGGCATAAGGTGTATGTTTGCCCACTGCAATCAAAGGTAAATCACACTTCATCTGCTTCATGGCCTTTACAATAAGCATCAAGTTTTTTCGCTGCTCTATGCTTCCTACATAAAGCAAGTATTTATCGGGTAGGTTATATTGTTGCTTAGCCTCAAGCTTTGCTTCGTCTGTTGCAATACTCCGAAAGCTTTTGTCGCATCCTTGATACACTACTTTTACCTTATCTTCCACAATGTGAAAGTAGTCTACAATGTCGCGCTTGGTACACTCGCTCACCGCAATCACACAGTCGGCAACCTGACAAGCACGTTTGAACTTGTAGTTATATATCTTACGATCTATCGGTTTGTAGAATTCAGGGTAGTGTAGAAAGATTAAATCGTGAATGGTAACTACTGTCTTCACCTCTTTTACCTGCTCAATGCCGTTGGGAAGCTCGTTGCTCAATCCATGAAAGATCATTGGAGCCTCTCTCTTTATCTGACTATTGATGCCCGATATACGCCACAGCGAGGGCAGCTTTTTCCAAATAAAGCTATCGGGAGATACTAGCTGACAGTTGTGCTGCTCGGCCAAGTGACCTAACAGCGTGCTACGCTTAGGTTTGGGCACATAGAGCAAATATTCGTTATCGGGATAATATTGACTCAATCCCTCAATGACAAATCTGCTATAATTGCCTAATCCCGTTTTATTTTGAGCAGCTCTTTTTGCGTCGAATCCTATTTTCATGCCTTACACTCTATTTGAATATAAGGCAAATATAGAAAGAAATAGTCATCTATGATTTATAGTCACTGTTTTATTGCTACTTTTGCTCTCAAAATCAATATAACGCTAAGCCAATCTGTAATGAATACTTCTCGTTTCAAGTCTCTGCTTTCGGGTCCTTTATCGGTGGTGGTTAATCTACTTATGGTATTTGTATGCTTCATGCTATGCCGAGTGCTGTTTATTGCCGTCAACAGTTCTTATTATCCCGAACTTACTTTTGCCCATTGCCTCGAGATGTTTCGTGGTGGATTGGTATTCGATACTTCTGCCATTTTTTATACCAACATTCTGTATTTAGTCTTGGCTCTTTTTCCGCTTCATTACAAAGAACACCCTATCTATCAGACCATTGTGAAGTGGATTTTTGTGGTAAGCAACACGCTTATCATCTGGATGAACTTAGGAGATACCGTCTATTTTCAATATTCGGGTCGCCGCACTACCGCCTCTGTGTTTAGTCAGTTTGCCAACGAAGACAATCTTCTAAGCATCTTTGGGGTAGAGATGGTGCGTCACTGGTATTTAGTACTTATCGGATTGCTTTTTGCTTATGCACTCTATAAGTTTTATCGCACACCACGTATTGAGACCCGCCATTCTCTGTTGCCCTACTATATCACTTATCTTGTGGCTTTATTGATGTGTGTACCCATTTTTATTTTTGGTATGCGCGGCGGGATTGGTCGCGATGTTCGCCCCATAACCATCAGCAATGCCAATCAGTATGTAAATCGACCAACCGAAACAGCTATCGTGCTCAATACTCCATTCTCTATTTATCGCACTTTTGGTAAGAAACCATTCAAAGTTCCTGCTTACTTTGAGGATGAAGCCATAATGGAAGCCATCTATTCGCCTGTGCATACTCCTGCTGATAGCGTGGCATTTCGCAATAAAAATGTGGTGGTATTGGTACTCGAGAGCTTTGGAAAAGAGTACATTGGTGAACTAAATAAAGATCTGGACCATGGTACTTACAAAGGATATACCCCTTTTCTAGATTCGCTTATTAATCATAGCCTGACTTTTGAATATAGCTTTGCCAATGGGCAGCAAAGCATCGATGGCTTGCCTTCTGTTTTATCAAGCATCCCTCGCTTCATCGAGCCCTTCTTTCTGACACCCGCTTCGCTCAATAAACTTAGCGGCATAGGTAGTGAGTTGAAAAGCAAAGGCTACCACACGGCCTTCTTTCATGGAGCCAACAATGGTTCAATGGGCTTCCAGGCTTATGCTCGTGCAGTAGGTTACCCCGAATATTATGGACGCGAAGATTATAATAACGATGCCGACTTTGATGGTAAATGGGCTATTTGGGACGAAGAGTTTCTACAGTTCTTCGCTGATAAAATCTCAACTTTTCCCGAACCTTTCTCGGTAGGTATATTTACGGCATCTTCTCATCATCCTTTTAATATACCTGCCCGATATAAAGATGTATTTGCCGAAGGACCACTAGAGATACACAAATGCGTGCTATACTCCGACAATGCTTTAAGACGCTTTTTTGACACAGCTTCTCGTCAGCCTTGGTTCAACAATACATTGTTTGTCATTACAGCCGATCATACCAATCAATCCAACCATGCCGAGTATCTAACAGATGCAGGGCGTTATGCTGTTCCCGTTATCTTCTATACTCCGGATGGTGACTTGCAGGGTAGGGAGCAAACTATTGCTCAGCAAATAGATATCATGCCTACCGTGTTGGGGTATCTTGGGTGCGATCGTCCCTATGTGGCTTTTGGCAATGACTTGTTGAATACTCCCGCCAATCAACGCTTTGCGGTAAATCATAATAATGGCATCTATCAATACTTCAAAGGCGACTATATGTTGCAGTTTGATGGCGATAAGGTTATAGCGGTTTATGATTTTAAGAAAGACCGATTGCTGAAAAATAACTTAGTGGGTACACTGCCTCAACAAGCTCAATTAGAGCGTGAACTCAAAGCAATCATTCAGCAATATATGGAACGTATGAATGGTGATAAACTGACGGTGGAGAAATAAGGCTGAAAAGCTAACCCACTCTTAATTTTGCTTTTTTAATAGCTTTTCGTAGATAGTCCAATACTGTTTAGCAGCAGTTTCCCACGAGAAGTGCAAGGCGTGGTTTCTCATTTCTTCTTTGTCTATACCGCCATTTTTAAAGTTGTCCATTCCGGCTTTAAACTCTTTTTGCATCTCGTCTTCATCAAATTCGGAGTTGAAATAGTAGGCATACTTGCTACCGATTTCAGGCAAACAAGTGTGGTCGGACAGGAATATCGGTTTTTGATGATACATTGCTTCAATAACAGGCAACCCAAATCCTTCGGCAACCGAGGGAAAGAGAAACGCAGCACAGTTTTGCAGGTACCAATGCTTCTGAGCTTCAGAAATGGTACCTATAATTTTTACGCGGTCACTAACACCAAAGCGAATGGCTTCTTTCATAATGGTGTCTTCGTACTCCGAACGTATACCTGCAATGATAAGCTCATAATCATTGTTAGCTAAGAGACAGGGTAAAACATGAAAGTTTTTCTTTGGTAGTACAGTTCCTATAGTAAATAAAAATGGCTTTTGAGGAGCTACTTTAGGCTTTTCAACATCTCCCGAGTAGATGTTACATCCATTGTAAATTACCTCAATAGGCTTTCCTTTGATGTCCATGTACTTTTCGATATCTTTGCGAGTTGTCTCAGAAATCGTTACGATATAATCGGCCTTATCAATAAGGCGTTGCAGACGTTTGATATATTTGGGGTGTTTCGATCTTCTCTTCTCATACAAGAAGTTCATATCGTGGATAGTTAGCACCAAGTGATTGCTAGCTGGCACATAGGATGATAGCTGAAAAGTAGTATGCCATAA
>DKPL01000049.1:0-150 GCA_002471185.1 Bacteroides sp. UBA7335 | reverse complement strand
AGCTGAAAAGTAGTATGCCATAAGTTAAACTCGGTACTCTGTGGAATAATAAGTTTATGAAATCGATGGAATGTCTTGTATATATGATTTATTCCCCAACGTCCTTTAAATCTTTTGGGTACATAATATGCAATATTATGGTCATGATGA
>DKPL01000073.1:35495-38224 GCA_002471185.1 Bacteroides sp. UBA7335 | reverse complement strand
TATTAATATAGGTACTAATCATTTCGCGCTTGCTATTTAGTTCTTCATTGATTTTCAGCACATGAAGGTAGTTTTGCAACGCTTTTGGATAATTCCCTTGAGTATGAAAGATTATTGCGATTCCTGTGTAAGAACTAGCTTCCATTTTCCGATTTCCCAATTCAATAGCTAAATCTTTCACCTTTTGTAGTTTTTGATATGCTTCAATGAAGTTACCCCGTGCTCGATCCTCAATGGATAAGTTGTAGTAAATTCTAACTAAAAGCTCTTTAAAGTCATTTTTTAATGCTATATCTAGAGCTTCGTAAACCATTTTAACACCTTCTTCTGGTTGCCCAAGTTCTTTTAGGTTTAATCCTGTTGCCATTAAATAGTTGCATTCGCCTTCTAAATCACCTATACGTTTAGCAATAGCAAGTGCTTCTTTAGTATATTCAGTTGCTTTCTTTTTATTGTTTTTGTAATAAACAAGACTTGTTACCCAAAGTGCTTTGGCTTTTCCTTTCTCATAGTCAATGCTATCTGCTAAAAGTCTAGCCATTGTGTTATATTCTTTGGCCTTTTCGGTATTGCTATTAAATGTTTCGTAAGCAAATTCATTTAATAGATCTACTCTTTTGGCATCTAATGAGGTATGCTTTTTAAGTTGCTCTTCTAGTTTTTCTAATTTGCTTTTTTGTGCGTTGAGTGCATATGGTAATGTGAGAATAGCGAATAGAAAAAAGATTTTTTTAATAATGTGTGTAAGTGTCATAGTTTCTTTAATATATCGATGTTTTCTTCTGGGCAAAGATACGCTAAGATGTTAATTATTACAAACTTGCACTGTGTTTAATTCACTGATTATTCATTTTCTTTTAAAAGAAACTTTTCTTTTAAGTATTATGTGACTATGGTATGCTCTTTTTAAAATAAGCTGATAATCAGTGTTGTATAAAAAGTAGACAATGTTAATTTTATTATGTCCACTTTTTGTCCCCGTGGTAAATGATGCGATTACTTATTGCAAAATATATCTTTGAGAAAGCTTTTAAGCAAGTACCCAGAGTTGGATTATACTCTAACAATATATTTAAGAGTAGATACCATTGATTTTTATTCAAAGACTTTTTTAGTACTGAAGAGAGCTAGATATACAAAAGAAAAACCGATAAAATGTTATGGAATTAAATGATGAAATTTCACAATTAACCAAATCTTTTTATAGTGCTCATCAAAAGCTTATTGATTTGATTAAAGTTAAAGATGATGCCATATTAGATTATTCATATTTCGATAATATAAAATGTTATATTTCTCATTATTTATCTAATGTTTCATTTATGGAAAGTAATATTGGTCAAATGGTAAATTCTCACGGTCTTTATGTTAACCAAACAATAAAGGTAATTAATCAAAAACGGGTTACTATTATTGGTGATTGTATTGGTATTGTGAAATGTACAGAACCGAAGCCTTATCACATTAGAGTAACAGATCATTCTAAAGTGACAGTTTATGCTGCCAATGGGGCACAAGTTGAAATTGTTGCTTTAGATAAAGCAGATGTGGTAGCCGATCCCAATGATAGCGCTTACATATCTGTTCGTTTGTTTGGAAGTGCTACTTGTACCGGTGCTGATAAAGTAACACAAGAATGTTTTGCGTACGATAAAGAGTAATGACTCTGGAGTGAGTTGATTAAAAAGGTAATCATAAGTTATCCGAATAATAAAATAAGATTAAATAATAAATAGTGCTTTTTTTAATTTTGAGGTATTAGAATATATACATTCAATTTCTTTGATAATAAAATCTAAATTCTCTCTATGAACTGGTTGGGCGTCATTGGCAGTATTCAATTCTGCTGATGACGCTTTGTTTTTAGGTCTTTTTATGAGGATATCATAACTGCTTTATTCCTAACATTATCTTTTGATTGGTAGCTCAAATACAAATTTGGCTCCTTTGCAATATGTCGTATCAACGTATACTTTACCTTTTAGAAGTTCAGCAATGAGGCGGCAGATGTGAAGACCAAGTCCTGTACCCTTTACTGATTTGTTGAGCATCTTAAATCTGGTGAATATCTCTTCTGCCTCTTGAGGGGCAATCCCTTTTCCTGTATCAGTAACTGTGAATATTACATACTCTTTGCTTAAATGGTATCCAAGAGTAATAGCCCCATGTGATGTATACTTACAGGCATTAGTCATAAAGTTGATTAATACTTGTTGCAAGCGCTGAGCATCACTGTTGATGACTAGTTCGCTAGGTTTTCCTTCAACTATGATATTTACTCCAGTTTGTGCTTTGTCTCTAACACTTTCAACTACACTATAACACAGTTGTTTCACCTTGATGTCAGAATACCGAACAGTATAGGTCCCACTTTCCAGTTTAGATATATCAAGTACGTCACTAACTAGTGTTTGTAACAGTTCTACATTGTTTTTTACGATATTGAGCATTTCGCTTCTGTCAGCTTCGTCGATTGTTATTGACGACTCGCCATTCAGTAAATCATTAAATCCTACAATTGCATTGAGTGGGGTACGAATCTCGTGACTCATATTTTGTAAGAATAGCGATTTCATTTTTTCAGCCTTTTCTGCTTTTTCTTTGTCCGCTTTCAGTTTATTTGCGGTTTGATGTTGAGTCTTTATTTGTTTTATCAAATATGAAATTATGATGATAATGATAAGAGTTGAGAAAGCACCAATTACCCAATTTCTTTCCTTTACTAGTTT
>DKPL01000073.1:34837-35309 GCA_002471185.1 Bacteroides sp. UBA7335 | reverse complement strand
CAATTTCTTTCCTTTACTAGTTTAGCTTTCTCGTTGGCCAACTGCAATTCGTTATTGCTTTTTATTAACTCTAGCTGAGTATACTCACTTTTCATTCTATCATAGTCATTTCTCTCTACATACTTATCAAGTGTATAGCTTATTTGCTTATGTTGCCTCTCGCATATCATTTCATAAGCTGTTTTATAAGAATCGGCTGCTTTTTGGTATTGATTTAATGTATAATACACTCTGGCATTGTTTAAATTTGCCATTAGATACTTTTCACTATTTAGGTAGTTTATAGCTTTATAGGGTTGTTTTTTGTAATCCATGTAGTAAAATAGCATAGCATCATTGTAGCGTCTTTGGGCAAATACGCCTATTTTACCTATACGCTGAACTTCGTTTTCTAACACCTTATACAAACTATCTACTGAGTGTTTACCAAGTGAATCGCTAAGTGCAATGTAGTTTCTAAGTAATCCACTTA
>DKPL01000073.1:34012-34635 GCA_002471185.1 Bacteroides sp. UBA7335 | reverse complement strand
TGTTTTATGATTATTCTTATATTCTTCTAAGGCTTTCTTTTGCCAGATAAGACTTTGTGTTTCATTTTGGGCCATACGCGCACAAGCTGATGCAGTAGTATACATAACGAAATGCATAGGTAGCTTTTGCTGTTCGCCGTAATCGATGGCTTTCTTAAAGTGATGAAAGGCTGTAACATAGTCTGACCAAGTGTAATAACAACTACCTGTAAAGTAATAACTTTCCATCATACCCATCTTATTTTCCAATTTAATGGCAAGCTTTTGAAACTCCTTTAACTCATTCATGGCATCAATAGAATTATTAATGCTGATGTTGTATTCAATAAGCATACTCCAGATGTTTAGCAATACTTTCTTGTCTGGTAATTGATTGCTCAACTCTTTGCACTTTATAAAAGAAAGATTTACTGCCTCTGTATTCTTTTTTAAACATTGGTAGTGAAGTCCCATTTTGTGCGCAACAAATAATAAGCTGTCTAGCTTCATGTTTTCAGCACTTAGTATAAGCGTGTCAATCATGGCCTGACAGCTGTTGTCAGGAAATAGTTGTTTTGTTTTTTGATAATAATTATTCCACTCATATTCTGTCGAAGGCAATTTTTGTGCAAATAGAAATAGTG
>DKPL01000073.1:14230-33729 GCA_002471185.1 Bacteroides sp. UBA7335 | reverse complement strand
GTGTGTTTAAGCTACTATGCAATATGCATAATTTTGAAATTATGAGATGTCTATGTGTTCTTTCAATGATCGTTTTTTTTCTGTATCAATTAGTCATGGCAAACTTATAAAATATTCTTTGTATTCAAAAGTCTTTTTATCTATTTATTTAAGCACTATATACTACTTTTTTAAGTTGATTTAATTAAAATAAATAGCTTATGATTGGTTACTTTTCTTTTATTTAAATGTTACAATCTACTCTTTGTTATTTCTGAATTTATCGAAATAAGAAACAGACTATTGCACGACTTCCGCTAATTATCTATATTTTTGTCATAACTAATTGAATGACTAGAAAATGGCCAAAGAAAAGACGGTATATGTGTGTAGCAACTGCGGACAAGATTCTCCTAAATGGGTGGGTAAGTGTCCGTCGTGTGGCGAGTGGAATACTTATGTAGAGGAAATTGTGCGCAAAGAGGTGGCTAGCAAACGACCGGTTTCGGGCATCGAAACAATCAAAGCCAAGCCTATAACACTGCATGAGATTGTAGCGGGCGAAGAAACTCGTATTGATATGCACGATGAAGAGCTGAATAGAGTACTTGGTGGAGGGCTAGTTCCTGGCTCATTGGTGCTTATTGGTGGCGAGCCTGGGATTGGAAAATCAACTCTTGTGTTACAAACTATTTTACGGATGATAGGAAAACGCATACTTTATGTATCGGGTGAGGAGAGTGCTCGTCAGCTTAAGTTACGTGCCGATCGTCTTTCTACTGCATCATCCGACTGCTTGATTGTGTGCGAAACATCACTTGAGCAGATTTATACTCACATTAAAAATACTCGTCCCGAGCTGGTGATTATCGACTCTATTCAAACCATTTCTACCGAAACCATTGAGTCGTCGCCTGGTAGTGTAGCTCAAGTTCGCGAATGTTCTGCTTCTATTTTGCGTTTTGCCAAAGAGACTCATACCCCTGTGCTTCTTATTGGCCATATTAATAAAGAAGGCAGTATAGCCGGTCCGAAGGTTTTAGAACACATCGTTGATACGGTCTTACAGTTTGAAGGCGATCAACATTATATGTATCGCATCTTGCGCAGCATCAAGAATCGCTTTGGTAGTACTGCCGAGTTGGGAATATACGAAATGCGACAAGATGGACTTCGCCAAGTGAGTAATCCCTCCGAACTATTGCTTACTCAAGACCACGAAGGAATGAGTGGCATAGCCATTGCATCTGCTATCGAAGGGGTGCGTCCCTTCTTAATCGAAACTCAGGCTTTGGTAAGTAGTGCCGTCTATGGTAATCCGCAGCGGTCGGCTACCGGTTTCGATTTACGCCGTATGAATATGCTGCTTGCTGTGCTCGAAAAACGGGTGGGCTTCAAGTTAGGTCAAAAAGATGTATTTCTCAACATAGCCGGTGGACTCAAAGTAAACGATCCTGCCATTGACCTGGCTGTGATTAGTGCCATACTATCTTCAAACATGGATACAGGTATCGAATCGGGTGTTTGTATGGCAGGCGAGGTTGGCTTATCTGGAGAAATTCGCCCCGTTAATCGCATTGAGCAGCGCATTGGCGAAGCCGAGAAGTTAGGTTTCAAGCAGTTTATATTACCTAAATACAACCTGCAGGGACTCAATACCCAAAAGATAAAAATAGAACTAATTCCGGTTCGTAAAGTCGAAGAGGCTTTTCGTGCTTTGTTTGGTTAACAGCTATATTATATACTCAAATTAATGATCCAAGAATATCAACTTCGGGTTTTGCCCGAAATCGCCGCTAACGAGCAACGTTTGAAGGCTTATCTTTCGACCGAAAAAGGTTTAAATCCTGCTGAGATTAATGCTACGCGTATCTTAAAACGTAGTATTGATGCCCGTCAGCGTACCATTTTTATTAATCTCAAGGTGCGTGTTTACCTCAATGAAATACCTTGTGACGATGCATTTCCTATGGTAGACTACCCCAGTGTAGAAGGGAAACCACAAGTGATTGTGGTTGGTGCCGGTCCCGGTGGACTGTTTGCAGCGCTTCGCTTGATAGAGTTAGGGTTTCGTCCCATTGTAGTAGAGCGCGGTAAGAATGTACGCGACCGGAAACTCGATTTGGCTGCAATTAGTCGCGAACACTTAGTTAACTCCGAGTCTAATTATAGTTTTGGCGAAGGTGGTGCAGGAGCTTATTCAGACGGAAAGCTCTATACACGTAGCAAGAAACGTGGCAATACCGATAAGATTCTGCAAGTATTCTGTCAGTTTGGGGCATCTTCCTCTATCTTAATTGATGCCCATCCACACATTGGTACCGATAAGTTACCTCGTGTGATTGAGAACATGCGCAACAAAATTATAGCTTGTGGTGGCGAAGTACATTTCGAAACTCGTATGGACGCCCTGATCATTGAAAATGAAGAGGTAAAAGGAATTGAAACTCATACCGGACAAACCTTTCATGGACCGGTTATCTTAGCTACAGGTCATTCAGCACGCGATGTTTATCGCTGGTTGGCCACCAATGGAGTAGCTCTTGAAGCCAAAGGCATTGCGGTGGGAGTACGCTTAGAGCATCCAGCCGAGCTAATTGACCAAATACAATATCATCGCAAAGAGGGTAGAGGCAATTACCTTCCGGCTGCTGAATATAGTTTTGTTGCACAAGTTGAAGGACGTGGGGTGTATAGCTTCTGTATGTGTCCCGGTGGGTTTGTAGTACCTGCTGCAAGTGGTCCCGAGCAGGTTGTGGTAAATGGCATGTCCCCTTCGAATCGTGGTTCGCGCTGGAGCAACTCGGGTATGGTGGTTGAGATACAACCCGAAGACCTTGGTGCTAAAACCCTTCAGTTACCCGGCGAGGACTTTACCAACGATTTACCAGTGTTGCAGATGCTTCGCTTTCAAGAAGCGTTAGAACGTCAATGTTGGCTGCAAGGTGGCCGTACACAAGTAGCACCGGCACAACGTATGGAAGACTTCACACGTCGAAAGTTGAGTATTGACTTACCCGAATCATCTTATAGTCCCGGCTTGATAGCCTCTCCGCTTCACTTTTGGATGCCGGAGTTTATCAGTAAACGTCTCTCGCAAGGCTTTCAACAGTTTGGACGTAGCAGTCGCGGTTTCCTTACCAATCAAGCCACTATGATAGGAGTAGAAACTCGCACTTCAGCTCCGGTTCGCATTGTGCGCCATCGTGATACCCTACAACACCTTACCATCAAAGGACTTTTTCCATGTGGCGAAGGGGCCGGATATGCCGGTGGCATTGTATCGGCAGGCGTCGATGGTGAACGTTGTGCCGAAGCCGTAAGTTGTTATTTAAATCAATAATCATCTATTTACTATGAAAAAACAGTTCATCAATACTGTTGCCTTACTAGTCTGCCTGATTCCTTTTGGGCAGCTTTTGGCACAAGAGCAGTTGATTGAGCAGGACAAATACCGAAAGATTTATATCGATAAAAATCCAAATTCCTCTTTTAGACAATCTATTAATAGAAGCCCTGCAGCAGCCAATATCGAAGAAAATATAGATTACATAAAAAATAGGTATGGAGCATCACTTGATAAGTTCGTTCTAGGCAATTTTTCAAAAGATTGGATACCATTGCAGCAATATCAAGGCCAATATTACCTCTATTCTGCATGCGACTTTGGCGGGGTAGAGTACATTGTTAGTGATTCGTGTGTATATTTCACTTCTCAAGATGGCTATATCCCCACTGTTTTAAAATCGGCTAAATTATTAAGTCCTACTCACTATCAATTTAAAGCTTGGAGTGGTTATCGTAATCCACAAAATAAAGAAGCACTCGATACTTATGATGTTTATCTGATAAACAATTTATACCAAATTTCCGTTTGGAAGATAACACCTACTGATGGCGAGCAGAGTTATCAACTGATGATTCCTCGTTCACAAGCTTCACATTTTGATTTAATTGTTTGTCAAAGTGACGAACTAGCCGATGATTTAGAATTTGATACGATTGACTATAAACAACTTATAAACGAATGATGCAACACCAGCCGGAAATAGCAATAATAGATGCAAACACACTGAGTGCCATTGGGCTTCAAACTTTATTGGAAGAAATTATTCCTATGGCTACTATTCGCACTTTCTCCGATTTTGCAGCTTTGGTAGACGATACTCCCGATATGTATGCTCACTACTTCGTATCGGCACAAATCTATTTAGAGCATTCATCTTTCTTTGTGGAGCGAAGAAAAAAAGCCATTGTACTAGCTGCCGAAAGCCAGACGTTACAACTTTCGGGTGTGGCTCTTCTCAATATTTATCAAGATAAAGAGGCATTGGTAAAATCAATTCTCCGACTTCATCAACATGCTCATCAGCAAGGGTTCCCGCCTGAAGCAGTACCCCCTCGTGGCCACCTTGAGCACGAGCTTTCGCCTCGCGAAGTCGAAGTGTTAGTACTTATCACTAAAGGATTGATCAATAAAGAGATAGCCGATAAATTAAACATAAGCCTTACTACCGTTATCACTCATCGTAAAAATATCACCGAGAAGCTTGGCATTAAGTCAGTTTCGGGGCTAACTATCTATGCTGTGATGAATGGTTATGTTGAGGCCGATCGAATTTAAATCCTAATAAATGAGGATTGCACAAGGCAGAATTTTACTGTTCCTTTGCACCAAACTATTAACGAAATGAAAAAGAACGTTATCCTATTGGGGCTTTTATCATTTGGCTTGGCATCTGCCTTTGCCGATGAACTGCCCAGCGACTCACTAAAAGTAGTAGATGTAGAAGAGATTGTAGTGATTGGCACACCTAAGGAAAATCGCAAGATGCGAGAATTACCTTCGGCCGTAACCCTTTTGTCGCAACAAGATATGCGAGCCAATCAAGTAACCTCCATTCACAGTCTAAATGCGTTAGTACCCAGCATTTACATTCCCGATTATGGCTCAAAACTAACTTCAGCCATCTATATACGTGGTGTAGGTTCGCGTATCAACACTCCTTCCGTTGGACTGTATGTAGATAATGTACCTTATATAGACAAGTCGGCATTCGACTTCAATTATGCCGATATCGAGCGAATCGATGTGCTTCGTGGTCCGCAAGCCACCCTGTATGGTCGCAACACCATGGGAGGTTTAATACGTGTACATACCAAGTCACCTTTCACCTATCAAGGCACTGATGTGCGTTTAGGAGCAGCCACCTATGGCACTTACAATGCATCTGTCACACACTATCACCGGATATCCGATCGTTTCTCTTTCTCGGCAGGAGGTCACTACGAACATAGTAATGGCTTTTTCAAAAATAGTTATCTCGATAAGAAAGTAGATTGGCTCAATGGTGGTGGTGGACGCATACGTGCCATCTATTTACCTTCAGACAATGTAAAGTTAGACTTCAATGTGAGCTATGAATATAGTAAACAAGGAGGATATCCATATTTCTATACCGGCAGGGTATTTTTGGGTGAAGGCGAAACCGATGCCCGTCAAGATATGATTGGAAAAATATCTTATAATGATGAAAGTACTTACCGTCGTAGTATGCTCAATGCCAATGTCAATGTGGTATATAATGCCAAAAACTACATTTTTAATGCCGTGACCGGTTATCAGAATCTTAGCGATCGCATGTTTCTCGATCAAGATTTCACCGAAAAAGACATCTTCAATCTTGAACAGAAGCAAAAACTGAATGTGCTCTCCGAAGAGATTGTATTCAAGTCGAAACCCGGCAAACGTTGGGAATGGACTACTGGAGCTTTTGCGTTTTATCAATGGCTTAACACCAATGGGCCCGTGCAGTTCAAAGATCAAGGTGTGCAAGAAATCTTGCAAGATAACATCAATGGCAATATACCTAACTTAGGAACGATGGGTAGTATGAGTATTGACATCACCACACGTCCGCTCGATGTATCGGGCAATTTCGATACTCCCGTATTCAATGGTGCACTGTTTCATCAGTCCATTTATCGCATAGTCGATGGCTTTACAGCTACTGTAGGACTTCGTCTTGATTACGAACGCACCACTATGAAGTATAACTCTGCCAGTCTTATCAATTATGATTTCAACATGGAGAGTCGAATGATTCCGGTACCCATCAAAAAGTCACTCTCTTTATCTCCTCAATTTCGTGGTGAGTTTCATAATGACTATCTGCAGTTACTTCCCAAGTTTGCGTTGCAATATGAGTGGCAAAAGGGTAGTAATGTATATGCTACCGTATCGCGTGGATATCGCTCGGGAGGATACAACGTGCAGATGTTTTCCGATCTCATTCAAACCAGTATGGAGAATGGTATGAAGGGACAAATAAAAGAAGAAATTACTGAAATATTCAATAGTATGCAAGGTATGCCTCCATCGGTTATTGAGGGGATTTTATCAAAGATACCCGGTGCAGGAGCCGATCCCGATGTGCGTTCTGCTACTACCTTCAAACCCGAATATACTTGGAACTATGAAGTCGGTGCACGTTTAAACTTTTTCAACAACAGACTTGTTGCCGATGTAGCTGCATTCTATATGGATACCCGCAACCAACAGGTTGCCAAATTTGCAGAAAGCGGTTTGGGACGTATAACAACCAATGCCGGCAAAAGTCGCAGCTACGGAGCCGAATTATCGCTTCGTGCAGGTATAACCGAATCGTTGAGTCTACATGCCAACTATGGCTATACTCATGCTACCTTTACCGACTATGAAACCAATGAAAAGATAAATGGTAAATTAGAAGAGATTGATTATACCGGAAACTACGTGCCTTTTGTACCCCAACACACACTTAGTGCAGGCGCTCAATACATTTGGCAACTGTTTAAAAAGTGTAGTTGGATTGACCGAGTTCAGTTTAACTTGAATTATAATGCAGCCGGTCGCATCTATTGGAACGAAAGCAATCTAGCAAAACAAAACTTCTACGGCACACTCGATGGTCGCATCTCTATTGAGAAGGGCAATGGTGCTATTGCTTTCTGGGTGCGCAATGCATTAGACAAAGATTATCAAACCTTTTACTTCGAGTCGATGGGCAATGGCTTTATGCAAAAAGGTCGTCCTCGCCAGTTGGGTGTAGAGATTCGCTGTCGTTTCTAACCTTTCTGATTTTCCACTTTAAGGTCTATATATTTGCTTTATTGGAGAGCGCTATTTGGTCTGCTGAAGAGCACCGAATAGCGCTCTTCAATATACAAGTACTACCTCGATAGTTCTTGTCTAGCGTAGCTCCAAAGGCTTGAAACTATGCTTCCAATAGTTCGGAACTACAGTTTCAAAGGCTTGAAACTAACTGAAACTTTAATGCTATACTCAGCTTATAATAATAATAAATTGACAATTGTATATATTGTTATTGTATTGACTATAATTAATTTCTACCTTTAGGTGATGGCTCTAATAACAGTGGGATATCTCTGATAAAACACTAACTTGAGGCAAGACTATAACAAAGACATTGGCTTGATAGAATCTAGTTCCTTAAATGAACCTCAAATCATACTCTCAATAGTTAAATATGGGCCCAATAACAAAATAGCTATTGCTTTATGCATATATGATTGGCTCTAATCATGTAAAAATATCACGTTATATTCTTTTTTTACAAAATGTTTACTATTTTTGCTGCTATCAATCAAATACAACAAAAATATGAAAAACATGAAATGGCTTGCAGCTATAGCTTTGTCCGTACTTGGAATTATGGCTTGCTCAAGTGATAACGACTCAAAAAACGACTCTTCTGATAGTATTTCTTTTGTAAAAGGTGCTGATATTAGCTGGCTGACTGAAATGGAGCAAATGGGGGTATCTTTTAAAAATTCGAATAATGATTTGACCGACTGTTTTGTGCTAATGAAGGAGATTGGCATGAACGCCATTCGCTTACGTGTTTGGGTTAACCCTATTGGGGGATGGTGTGCACAAGAAGATGTGATAAGTAAAGCGATTCGTGCTAAAAATGCCGGATTGGATGTAATGATCGACTTCCATTATAGTGACTGGTGGGCTGACCCGGGAAAGCAAAATAAACCGGAAGCCTGGAAGAGCATGGATGTGCCGGAATTGAAGGTAGCTATTGCAGACCACACAAATAAACTCTTGAGTGCTTTGAAAGCTAAAGGAGTGACTCCTAAATGGGTACAGATAGGCAATGAAACTCGTAATGGTATGCTGTGGCCCGAAGGGCAGTTGTGGAACGAGACAGGAAATCTTAACCACTGGACACAATATGCCGAGATGAGTAATGCCGGATATGATGCTGTGAAAAGTGTGTTTGCTGATGCACTAGTGATTGTGCATATTGATAATGCTTGGGAAGATAACGACTGGTGGTTTTCTGACTTTAAGGCCGCAGGTGGCAAGTGGGATATGATTGGATTATCTCATTATCCACAAACTCATGCTACCAAAACATGGAAAGAGATGAATACGTTGTGTGCTAACCACGTCAGAGCACTAGGAAATAAATACAAAACACCGGTAATGATTTGTGAAATTGGCACAAAACAAGTGAATGAAGTGCTTGCTGCACAAGTGATGAACGATTTTATGAATGCTGTCAAATCTTTGAATCAGTGTGCGGGTGTATTCTACTGGGAACCACAAGTGTATGGTGGATGGAAACCTGCAATTTATGATGATTATGGATGGGATGGATATGATATGGGGGCGTTTACCAATGATGGAAAACCAGCTGCTGCACTTAATGCTTTTAAATGATGATGAAAACTATGAGAACAAAACAACTGATACCTTTTATTTTATTGATTTGCTGTTGCGCAACGGCACAGGCACAGCGTAACGAAACTTTGCTCGAAAAGAACTGGAGATTTAGTAAAGGAGATTTTCCTGAGGCAATATATTCGGATTTTGATGATGGAAAGTGGGAAGTGGTTGATGTTCCCCACGATTGGGCCATCTATGGTCCGTTTGATCGCAGTCATGATTTGCAAAAAGTTGCAGTGACACAAAACTTTGAAACAGAAGCATCTGTAAAGACTGGACGAACAGGGGGATTACCCTATGTCGGAACGGGATGGTATCGCACCTCTTTTACTGTGCCTCAGGGCAAAAACGCCACTTTGGTTTTTGATGGTGCCATGAGCGAAGCCCGTGTTTATGTTAATGGGCAAGAGGCTTGTTTTTGGCCATTTGGCTATAATTCATTTTATTGTGATGTGACTCCTTTTTTAACTGATAATGCTACTGAGAATCTTTTAGCTGTTCGTCTTGAAAATAAACCACAGTCTTCTCGTTGGTATCCGGGAGCCGGACTTTATCGTAATGTTCGTTTAGTAACAACAGATGCGGTGCATATTCCTGTATGGGGAACACAAATTACAACTCCTTTTATTAATAAGGAATTTGCATCAGTACGACTACTTACTAAAGTAAATCAAGCTGATGGTAAAGAACTACGTTTGGTGACACAGATTTACTCGCCTTCGGGAAAGGTTGTGGCTGTCAAAGATAACTCGGGAGAGATCAATCATGGAAAACCGTTTGAACAAAACTTTACCGTTAATGACCCGGCTTTATGGTCTCCTGAGTCACCATCGCTATATCGTGCGGTAACTCAACTTTATGTTGATGGTAAGCTGGTAGATATTTATACTACGCGCTTTGGCATTCGTACTGTTGAAGTAGTGGCCGATAAGGGATTTTACCTTAATGGTAAATTAAGAAAATTTCAAGGAGTATGCAATCATCATGATTTAGGACCTATTGGGGCGGCTATCAATAAGGCTGCTTTACGCCGACAGTTGACATTGCTTAAAGATATGGGTTGTGATGCTGTGCGCACTGCTCATAATATGCCAGCTCCTGAGTTGGTGGAGCTGTGTGATGAAATGGGTTTTATGATGATGCTAGAGCCATTTGATGAGTGGGATATTGCTAAGTGTGAGAATGGATATCATCGTTACTTCAATGAGTGGGCTGAAAAAGACATGGTGAATATGTTGCATCAATATCGTAACAACCCGAGTGTGGTGATGTGGAGTGTAGGAAACGAAGTGCCTACTCAATGTAGTGCCGAAGGATATAAAGTGGCTTCGTTTTTGCAAGATATTTGTCATCGCGAAGATCCTACTCGCCCTGTTACTTGTGGCATGGACCAAGTATCATGTGTGCTTGCTAATGGCTTTGCAGCAATGCTCGATGTGCCTGGTTTTAATTATCGTGCACATCGCTATAAAGAGGCTTACGAAAAACTACCGCAAAATATTGTATTGGGTTCTGAAACTTCATCAACAGTTAGTTCGCGTGGGGTATATAAATTCCCAGTGGTAAAACGTGCTGATGCTATGTATGATGACCATCAATCGTCTTCTTATGATTTGGAATACTGTTCGTGGTCTAATGTTCCTGATGAAGATTTTGCTTTGGCCGATGATTATCAATGGACAATGGGACAATTTGTGTGGACTGGTTTCGATTATCTTGGTGAACCTTCTCCGTATGATACAGATGCATGGCCTAGTCATAGTTCACTATTCGGCATTATCGATTTGGCATCACTCCCCAAAGATCGTTATTACCTTTATCGTAGTGTATGGAACAAGAATGCTAATACCTTACATGTATTGCCCCACTGGAACTGGGAAGGACGTGAAGGAGAAAACACTCCGATTTTTGTTTATACGAGTTATCCTGAAGCTGAACTTTTTGTAAATGGAAAAAGTTACGGAAAGCAGCGAAAGCTTAGTCGTGAAGAGAGCTTGGCATTGGCCTCAACTGATTCTTTGGCATTGCAAAAGCGCTATCGATTAATGTGGATGGATGTGCCTTATCAGCCGGGAGAGGTAAAAGTGGTGGCATATGATGCTCAGGGTAAAGTTGTTGATGAAAAAGTAATAAAAACTGCAGGAAAACCTCATCATATAGAACTGATAGCCGATCGCAATGCGCTTAACGCGGATGGAAAAGATTTGGCGTATGTTACAGTACGCATTGTAGATAAAAATGGTAACCTTTGTCCTTTAGATAATCGACAAGTTTCTTTCAAAGTGAAAGGAGCTGGCAAATATAGAGCAGCTGCAAATGGCGATGCTACAAGCTTAGAACTTTTTCATATTCCTCGAATGAAGGTGTTTAATGGGCAGTTGACGATGTTGGTGCAAAGTGATACTTTTCCAGGAAATATTGTTATTGAAGCTACTGCTAATGGGTTGAATAAGGGGATACTGAAACTAATTGCTGAAAAAGAATAAATTGAATATAGTATATATCATTCTTTTCTCTTGAACTCTCTCTAACAAACTAAAGCCGTGGTTGATGCTTGCATAAAACTACGGCTTTCTTATTTAAAGATTCTCATAATGCTGATACAAAGTCGCCTAGTTTATTTAATGATTTATGAGTAAGAATAAGATATGTGTTGTCCTACTTTATAAAGTACAGCTACTATAATGTAGACTATATTAATGTTAAATAAAAGAACTGTCTTTTATGACGCAAACGTTTGCATCATGAAAGTAACGTATTTTAAGAGTTTATTATGTAAAATATAATAAAGCAACCTATTTTTGTGAGGTCATGCTATATCAATGCTTCTGAAATAGCACGTAGAACCAATGAAAAATACTTGATAGAGGGACTCTATCAACACGATATAATTATTAATATTATTGTTAACTTTAATTTTAGAATGCATGAAGCAAGTTAATCTTAGAATCTATCGAATGATTCTTCCCTTATTGTTAGGGCTATTCATGTCTATTGGTGTTTATGCACAACAGGTTACCGTAAAAGGGCATATAAAAGATGCTGCCGGTGAACCTATGATGGGTGCTAACGTCGTAGAAAAAGCCAATCCTGAGAATGGAACTATTGCCGACCTAGATGGTAATTTTACTTTGACTGTTCCACAGGGTGCAATTATTCAAATTTCATTTATCGGTTATAAAACAGTTGATGTTGCCGCTGCACCTCAGCTAAACATTACAATGGAAGATGACTCAGAAGTGCTTGACGCTGTTGTGGTTATCGGTTACGGTTCGGTGAAGAAAAATGACCTTACCGGTTCGGTTACAGCTATTAAGGCTGATGAAATCAACCGTGGAGCAATTACCTCTCCTGAACAAATGCTACAAGGTAAGGTACCGGGACTTTTGGTAACTCCTGCATCGGGTGCTCCAGGCGAATCGGCAACTATCCGTATTCGTGGTGCTGCTTCTTTGTACGCTTCGAATGATCCGCTTGTGGTTATCGACGGTGTACCTGTGACTGGTGAAGGTGGTGCTGGTATGGGCAATCCATTAAGCTCTGTTAATCCTAATGATATCGAATCATATACTGTATTGAAAGATGCTTCGGCTACTGCTATTTATGGTTCACGTGCGTCAAATGGTGTAATTATCATTACTACTAAAAAAGGTACAGGACAAAAACCTCAAATAAGCTATAATTCTAGTTATAGTGTGAAACAAAACACGACTAAAACAGATGTGATGACAGGTGATCAGTTCCGTGACTATGTGACAGAACAGTATGGTACAGAATCATATCGTGGAAAGACTATCCAATCGCTTATTGGACAAGCTAACACAGATTGGCAAGATATGATTTATCGCACAGCTTTTTCTACTGACCAAAATGTAAGTCTGTTTGGTAATGCGAAAGGTGTATTCCCATATCGCGTTAGTGTGGGTTACAATTACGATGAGGCTACTTTGAAGGTGGGTGATAATCAACGTGCTAATTTAGGCATCAGTCTTTCTCCTAAATTCTTCAAAGAGCATTTATCTTTTAATGTTAACTTGAAAGGTATTTATAATAAAACGAACTATGCTAACTCTGGTGCGGTAGGCAATGCTATCTCTTTTGACCCTACACAAACACCTTACTTTACTAATGCTGATGGAAGCATTAATAATGATCTTTGTAATGGTTACTGGAACTGGCTTGCTGCTGATGGATCTGCTAACGGTAACTCGAGTGTAAATCCATTGTCGCAATTATATGACAATCATAATCAAAATCATACTTGGCGTTCAATTGGTAATATGCAAGTGGATTATAAAATCCATGGTTTGGAAGATTTGAGATTGAACGTGAATTTGGGTTATGATATTGCTCAAACAAAAGGTAAAAATTACGCAGAGCTTGGATCATTTACTTCAAAGAAAAATGGTGCTGAAGACTACTATAGAGATTATACTAATTATAATGCAAACACATTATTAGAATTGTATGCTAATTATAATAAGGAGTTAGGTAAAAACCGTATTGATGTAATGGCTGGTTACTCTTGGCAACATAACTATGTGAAGTATAACCAAACAGAGTATTACAACAATAGTCGTGATGAGATTTATAAAGAAGCTCCTCAAGATGCAAAAGAGTATTACTTAATTTCTTTCTTTGGTCGCGTAAACTACTCTTACGATTCTAAATACTTGCTTACTGTCTCATTGCGCGATGATGCCTCTTCTCGTTTTTCTAAAAAGAATCGTTGGGGATTGTTCCCATCTGTAGCAGTGGCATGGAATGTGGCTCAAGAAAGTTTCTTGGTTGATTCTAAAGCTGTTTCAACCTTGAAATTCCGCTTTGGCTGGGGTAAAACAGGTCAACAAGATATTGGTATGGATCGTTGTTATGCTTACCAAGCTAAATATACGGAATCTTCTTCATTGGTTACTCAAATTCCTTGGAATGGTGGCTGGATTACTACTTTGGCTCCTAATGCTTATAATCCTAATATCAAATGGGAAACTACTGAAACTTATAATGTTGGTCTTGATTTTGGATTCCTAAATAATCGTATTAACGGTTCGATTGATGCTTATTTGCGTAAAACTTACGACTTATTGAACGATGTTACTACTCCAATGGGGTCTAACTTCTCAAATACCGTAATATCTAACGTAGGTAATATGGAAAATAAAGGTATTGAGTTAAATGTGAACTTTATTCCTATTGAACAAAGAGATCTGCGCTGGACAATCAATTTCAATGGTACGTTGCAAAAAACTAAGATTACAAAGTTGACTAATGTTCCTTCTGACGAATATCTTGGTGTACAAGTTGGTGCCGGTATGGGTGGTACAGGTGGTAAAACATCTCTTTATCGTGTAGGTTATACGCCATTTACCTACTTCTTGTATCAACAAGCTTATGATGAAAATGGAAAAGCATTGCAAAATGTATTTGTAGACCGTGATGGTGATGGAGAAATCACAGAAAAAGATCGTTATATTACAGGTAAGAGCCTTTCTCCAAAATTCTTCTTTGGTATCGGTACACAACTTACTTATAAAAATTGGGACTTTGGATTTAATGGACATGCTTCGTTTGGTGGATATGCACTTAATAAGGTAGCTATGGGTAACTCAACTTCTTATTCAGACGACTATTCTAAAGGATATTTGAACAACTTGTCTACTTACTGTTTACGTACCGGCTGGACAGCTGCTAATAGCGAACAACAGAAATATTCGGATATGTTCTTGGAAAATGCTTCTTTTTTCCGTATGGATGATATCAACTTAGGTTATACTTTTAGAAACATTAAAAACTGGGGTGGTAATATTCGTGTTGCTGCATCTGTACAAAATGCTTTCACCATCACAAAGTATAAAGGAATGGATCCTGAGTTGACTACTATGGATGGTGTAGATGATAATTTGATTCCACGTCCTCGTGTTTACACCGTGCGTTTAAATATTAACTTCTAATGATTGGCATATTATGAATATTAAAAAAATATTATACAGTATATTTATTGTGTCGTCAATGCTAACTATGAATTCTTGCATTAACGATCTGAATACTCTACCGTTGAACGAGACGGATAAAACCGGAGATCAGGCTTATGATGGCACTCTGGAAAGTTATGAAAAAGGATTAGCTTATATTTATGGCTCTTTCTCTTTGGTTAGTCAAAATGATCCGGGATCTTCGGATATTGCTGTGCCCGATGCTGGTCAGAGTGATTTGATGCGCCAATACATGATTTTAAATGAAGCCTCTACTGATGCATTGAAATGTATTTGGGGAGATAGCTATATGACAGGTGTTCAGTTTAATACCTGGACAGCTTCTGATAATGAAGCAATCATTGCTGTGTATACTCGCTGTATGGTTAGTGTGACTCGTGTGAATGAGTTCCTAGTTAAAACAGATGGTGTGTCAACTGAAGGCGTAGCACAATTGCGTGCTGAAGCTAAATTGTTGCGTGCTTTTGCTTATTATCTTCTATTAGACTTATATGGTAACCCGCCTTTTGCAACTGAAGAAAATATTGCAGGTCCGATGCCCAAACAAATTGGTCGTGCTGGATTGTTTGCTTGGATTGAAGGTGAGCTTAAAGACTTATTGTCTAATGAGTCTGCATTGCCTGCAGTTGGTGATGTGATTTATCCACGTGTTAATAAAGGTGTTGCTCAAGCTATCTTGACTCGTCTTTATTTGAATGCTGAGGTATATACAGGTACTGCTCGCTGGGAAGATGCTAAAGCTGCTGCTGCTGCAACAATTGCTATGAACTACTCTTTATGTCCTAACTACGAAGAACTATTCTTGCAGGATAATGGAGAAAATGCTAGATCACAAAAAGAATTGATATTCTCTATTGCGTATGATAGAGATTTTACTCAAAACTGGGGTGGTACAACTCACTTGGCTTCAGGCTCTATGTATGATAATGCTAGTCAAGCTGTTGCCGAAGAATTAGGAATGCCCGAAGGTACATTGATTAATCGTGAACGCTGGAATGGCTATCATGTATCTGCTGAATATGTTGATAATTTCGAATTAGTTGGTGTTGACTGGAAGGCTAAAAATGGTGTTGGATACAATAGAGCATTGAGCGATAAACGTGCTTTCTTTTATAATGTAGGTCATACAAAAGAATTTGATAAAGCTTCAACTCAATCGGGATGGGTATGCTGGAAGTATACAAGTCGGGATTCTAAAGGTAATCTTTACTCAAGTGATAACTTTACTAAATTTTCTTCTATTGATTTTCCTGTAATTCGTCTTGCCGAAATGTATATGGCATATGCAGAAGCGCAAACTAGAATTGATGGTGGAACAACAACCGATGCTAAAGCTATGGGATATGTGAAAGAACTTCGCGACCGTGCAGGTGTAGATATGCCATCTTCTCTTAATCTTGACTTCTTGTTGAAAGAACGCGCTAGAGAGTTCATGTGGGAAGGTCAACGTCGTACCGATTTGATTCGCTATGGATACTTTACTGCAATGTCTTTCCCTTGGCCAATGAAAGGAAATATTCCTGATGGTAAAGTGGCTTTGGATAGCTGGAGAACTGTTTATCCGATTATTCAAACAGAGATTAATGAGAACCCTAACTTGGTTCAAAATCCTGGATATTAAGATAATCAATGTATATCATAAAAAAGAATTAAGATGAAATTATTGAAATATATAACCCTATTTGCAGCAACTGCATTAATGGCTGTGTCCTGCAAGAATGATGTGGAGATTGCTGAAATCAGCACACCCGATCAGTTTGTTGCACCTGTAATTGGAAAATGTAGCAATGTAGTGGTAAATGCTGATAACTCTAAAGTTGAAAGTGTTATTTATACGTGGAAACCTGCTAATTTTGGACTGCCTGTACAAATATTATATTCTGTGTATTTGAAATCCGGAGAGGTTACAACTCTTATGGGAACTTCTTTCTCTACTTCATTTACAATTAGTAAAGGCGACTTAAATGGTGTTGTTATTAATGGTTTGGGTATGCCTGCTAATACCACTGCCAAAGTTCAAGCTTATGTCACAGCTCAAATGAATGGTACTGAAAACTATGATCCTATTAGTTCTGAACTTTCTGAAAGTTTTAATATCACTACTTATGAAGCTGCATTAAGATGGTACCATCTTTGTGGAGAGTTTAGTGGTTGGGCTATTGATACTGCTCCTATTTTCTGGGAAACTAGTGGCGGATCTAATCAATATAGTTGTATGGTAGACTTTACTAGAGCTGAAGGTAATGAAGGATTTACTCATTCATTCTTTAAAGTTACTGCTGAGCAAAACTGGGCTGCTGATAACTGGGGGTATAACCATTTGACTCCATCTTGGGATTATCCTGAACAAGGTGACTCTAACCTTTCTGTTCCACTTGATGAAGGCAATATTTTCCAAATCACTGTAAATACCTCTGTCATGACAATTGATAAGAAAAATATAGGTAATGCCCTTGGAGTAATTGGTTCTTTCAATGACTGGGCTGGAGATCTGGCTCTTAAATATGATGCTGTTGAAAGTGCATGGTTAAGCGAACCAATCGACTTTGCAGCTAACGCTGAATTTAAGATTCGTGTTGATGGAAGTTGGAATACAGCATGGGGAACTGAACGCGTTGAAAGCTCTAAAGTAAAAGGTGGTGTTGAAATATCTACTTCGGGTAGCAAAAATATGCTAGTTAGCGAAGCGGGTGTATATATCGTTAAACTTCATGCAAACCGTACTCCGTTTGTTGTTGAATTGATTAAACAATAATAAAAACTAATTTTAAAATCGAACAACTATGATAAAGTACTTTAAATATATTTTTGCAGCAGCCATCGTTATGATGGCAGCTGTAGGATGTCAGGACGATATTGAGGACTCGTTCTCAAAGAATCCTGTAGCTCCTGTACTAAATAATAATGGCTCTATCTTATTGACACAAAATACGATGTCAGAAGATGTGACTTGGGCTTGGAAAGCGGCACGCTTTTTACCAGGAGAAACTCAATATGCACTATATGCTGAATACCAAGGTAGCCAAAAAGTTCAGGTGGGCACTGCTACTTCGGATCTGAATATCACAATGACAAAACCTGCTTTTCAAAAGGTTTTAGAAGGATTTACTGGAATACCTGAGAACTCGAGCTTTGATTTAACATTTACTGTAGTTGCTACAGATAATGAATACTCTCTAAGTTCTGAAAAGCAACTGATGAAGGTTTATTCATATGGTGATGCTGTTTCTGCTGTTGTAACTACACTTGAATCTGATGTGGTTCTTGATGTGAATACTCCTACAGAGGCTTTGTCTTTGATATCGTGGACTGATGCTCGATTGACTTATGGCGAAGGTATCACTTATAAAGTGTATATTTCGTATAATGGTGGAGAACAATATGAAGTAGCTTCTGGTTTGACTGAATTAACTCTAAGTAAAACGGTTGACGAATGGAATGAAGCAGTTGTTGCTGCCGGTGCTCCTGAATCACAAGCTTCTAATATTGATTTTGTTGTATCTGCTATTTCTGAAAGCTATCCTGCAGGTGTGCCTTCTGAACCTGTAACTATCAATGTCACTACTTATACTGCAACTTATCCTGCTGTAATGTATTTGCCTGGCAGCCATCAAGGATGGGATCCTGCTACAGCACCTACTATTCCATTAAGTACACTGAATAAAGGATTATATGAGGCATTTATTAATTTATCAGCAGGAGATGGTGGTAATGTTTCATTTAAATTTTCACCAAATCCAGCATGGGAAGGAGACTTTGGTGCAAGTAATATAGAGGTTACTACAGATGCTAATGGTAACTTGGTGGTTACTGCTACTGCTGGTGGAGGTGATAATATCGAGGTTCCTTCTGGATTGTATCGTATTAAATTAAATAAGAAATTTAATACTTTGTTGATGGTTAGAATTGAATCTATGGGTATGATTGGATCTGCTACTGTTGGCGGATGGAACGATGAAACTCCTATGACTTATGATGCTAATGCAAGAACTTACTCAGTAGTTACTACTTTAACTAATGGTGAAGCTTACAAATTCCGTGCTAACAACAACTGGGAATACTCTATTGCTGATCGTGGTTCATTTGATGAAGGAAGCGACTATGTATTTGCGAAAGAGACTGGTGAATATAAAGTTGTACTTGATGTAACTAAACACCCTTATGAAGTGAAATATCTTAGTACTTCGTATCCTGAAAAGTTATATCTACCTGGCTCATATCAAGGCTGGAGTCCTGCTACTGCTTCAACTTTAATGGGCAATGGTGAAGGCGTTTTTGAAGGTGGTATTAACTTAGTAGATGAAGCTAATGCTAACTGTGAATTTAAATTCTCTCCTGTTCCTGAATGGGCTGGCGACTTTGGTGCAACTATTACTTGGACCGATGATAATCACGCAAGTGGCACTTATGGTGGTAGCTCTAATATTTCTGTGCCTAATGGATATTATTATATTAAGTTGGATATGACAACTGGAGAAGTTGCTCTTACTCGCATTAACAAAGTTGGCTTGATTGGCGATTTTAATAGCTGGGGTGGTGATGAAGAAATGACTTATGATGTAGTTAATAATATCTGGGTTGGTGCTCTTACTATTAATGATACTGATAAGTTTAAAGTACGTATGAATGGTGAATGGTCTATGAATAGAGGTTTAGGCATTAAAGATAATGCTTCTTTGAATATTGCATATCCTTCATACCATGATGGCGAAAATATTGGTATTGGAACTGCTGGCACTTATACTATAAAATTGGATATGTCTGTTAATCCTAATACAATAACAATT
>DKPL01000073.1:0-14070 GCA_002471185.1 Bacteroides sp. UBA7335 | reverse complement strand
TCCTAATACAATAACAATTTCTAAATAATGTCTGGTAGATAATTTAAAATTAAGTTGGTTTGGAAAGTCTGTAAACGTTTAAGTTTACAGACTTTTTTGTTTATAAGAGTTATCTATGAATATCTTAATTTATTGTTAATAGATTTTAAACAAATGTTAGAACTTATTGTTCTATTAAGGATATTATGTTTTATGTATTAAATCTATGAGGTATGAATGAGCAAATAACTAGCCAGAATCGGAGTAATCAACCTATTAGGTTTTCAAAACTATGGATTATTGCAATGATAGTTGTTGCAATATATGGTTTTGGGCTATTACTTACTATTACATTTAAGGCTTATACTGATAAACCTCCTATTCCTGAGCAAATTGTCGATTCTTCTGGTAATCTTTTATTTACTGGTGATGATATCCGACAAGGACAGGCTGTATTTTTGAGATACGGGTTAATGGATAATGGCTCTGTTTGGGGACATGGTGCATATTTAGGTCCCGATTTCCCAGCTCTTTATTTAAATAGAATGGCCAAAAGAACTGCTGAATATCTTTCGCAGCAACAGTTCAACTCAACTTATACTCTCCTTAATGAACAAGAGCGCACAGCAATTGATGCACAGGTAAAACTTCAACTAAAGGTTAATAACTATAACCCAGAATTTGATGCGTTGACACTATTGCCTGCACAAGCGGCAAGTTTTAGAGAAGAGCCTGAAATGTGGTTTGACTACTTTAGTTCTCCTGTTAATAATGGTGGATTAAAAGCTAATCTTATTACTGATGAAACAGAGTTAAAACAGCTTACTGCTTTTTTTGCTTGGGCAGCTTGGGCTTCTGTTGTTAATCGTCCAGGTGAAAATTACTCTTATACTAACAATTTTCCATATGATGAATTAGCTGGAAATACTCCGACTTCGGATGCTGTAGTCTGGAGTATTGCTAGTTTGTTGTTTTTGCTTTGTGGTATAGGTGGTCTTTTATTTATTTACGGTCGCAATGATGGATGGGGATGGAATAGTCCTGATGCTCCTCAGATTGACTATGCACGAGTGGGGAATCCATCGCCAAGCCAAAAAGCATTGGTTAAGTTTATAGTTGTTGTGGCACTTTTATTTTTTGGTCAGACGATGGTAGGAGGGGGAGTTGCTCATTTTAGAGCTGATCCAGGTACCTTTTATGGGATAGATTTGAGTGTAATTTTTCCCAGTAGCTTATTGCGTACTTGGCATCTGCAACTTGCAATATTTTGGATTGCAACAGGGTTTGCTGCTGGTGGATTATATCTTTCACGTACTTTAGGTGGCATTGAGTTTAAGGGACAGAAGTTATTGACAAACTTACTTTTTGCCGCTTTTGCACTAGTGATTTTTGGTAGTTTACTTGGTGAATGGGCTGGATTATCAGGCTGGTTTGACCAAGCTACATTCTGGTTAGGATCTCAAGGATGGGAATATCTTGAAATTGGTCGATTCTGGCAGTATTTATTGATTGTAGGATTGGTGGTGTGGTTCTTTATGGTGGCACGTAATTCTAGTCCTGGCTTTAAACGACCATCAACCAAAGTGCTTACTATCTTCTTTTGGATTGCTGCTATAGGTATTCCGGTTTTTTATGTACCTGCCATCTTTTTTGATAATATGACTCATTTTACTGTAGTTGATACATGGCGTTTCTGGATTATTCACCTTTGGGTTGAGGGCTTTTTTGAGCTTTTTGCTACTGTAATGGTTGCAACTATGTTTATAGAATTGGGTATTGTGTCTAAAAAAACTGGATTGTTAGTTATTTTCTTAGATGTAATTCTTATTTTTATGGGTGGTATTATCGGTACTGGACATCATTGGTATTTTTCTGGTCAGACTTCTTTCAATATGGCGCTCTCTGGCTGTTTCTCTGCATTAGAAGTCGTTCCATTAGTTTTGCTTACTCTAGAAGGGTACTCTTTTATGAAGCTTCAACATGCTAAACAGGTTGATGGAGTTGGGTTTAGACATAAATGGACTATTAGATATTTAATGGCGGTTGGTTTTTGGAATTTTCTAGGTGCTGGTGTCTTTGGGTTTTTGATCAATATGCCCATTGTAAGTTACTTTGAAATTGGTACTTATTTAACTCCCAATCATGGACATACCGCAATGTTTGGAGTATTTGGTATGTTATCTTTATCGTTAGGAGTATTTATTTTGCGCGAAGTGTGTTCTGATGAAAACTGGCGTAAAGTAGAGAACTATATTCGTCTCTCGTTTTGGGGATTGAACATAGGTTTGATTATGATGGTTGTATTAAGCTTACTGCCCAGTGGCTTTATGCAAATCTGGGATTCTGTTCAAAACGGATATTGGCATGCTCGTAGCATGGAGTTTGTAAACAGTGATTCTATGAAGTTGGTAGGCTGGTTGCGTATGCCTGGCGATCTGGTATTTATTATTTTAGGATCAGTCCCATTTCTTATTGCTACAGTTAAGGTCCTATTTCGGAAAGAACGATAGTTTATTTTTTAAATAGAAATGTATTTAAAGTACTTCTGGAATCGTTTTCTAGAAGTACTTTTTTGTATATAGATATATCAATTCAATACTTTTATCTTATCAAGTTATTGATTTAATGCTCCACAATTTGGACATACTCCTTTTGCTTTAAGGTATGCTCCACATTTGCCACATTGATATTTATACTCAACTCTTTGCGGCACACGCTTTAGAAGTAATAAGGCAAATACTGGTAAAATGATGAAACCTATGTATATGGAAGTCGTGAATATAAAAAAGAAATAACAGAAGATGCAAGCAGACATTACACCTAAAAGATAGAATATAGCTGCTGCTGGTCGCAATTGGCGAAAGGAATCTTCGATAACTGCTATAAAAACGATGACTGATAACCATAGACTTAATAAAAAGATGCTTAGGATAAATGGGACTTTAAAAGGGGAAAGGGTAGGGTTGAAGTAGAAGTGTTGCCAAGTTTCTGGAACAAATAGTTGCATCGATTCATAAATACTAGCTCCAAACGCTATGAGTAGGCACAATGTGATGGGATAAATGCTATTGATGTCATTAAAATATATAAGCTTTAACTGTTTGCGATAGAAACCTCTAAAGAGAAACATTACAATGAATAGTGCAAAGATAACAACGAAGTACGAGGCATGAGTATGACTAAACAAATAGATTGCCTGTGAAATGCTATCAGTAGGCATAAAGGAATCAATAAGCTCTTTTTCGCGTATCCATCCCTGCATTTCTTGATTGTGTGCTAGTTTTACCCATACACTATCAATGCTGTCTGTTGGATAAATGGCAAATTCGGCAACTACCACTCGATCACCCTTTTGCAATAGAACATAGGAATCTTTTATGGGGATTCGTTCCATTAAGATAGAATCTGTGCAAAGTTCAAAATTGGCATTATACGTATAATGTCGCTCCGCTAAAAAGTTCAATGAATCTTTAGTCTGAGGTAGAAGCTCTTTCTCTGTAAAACTGGGGGCTGGATATTTACATCCTGCCAGTAATGGCAATAGAATGGACAGAAGCATAATTATCATGCTTCTGTTTCGATTTGATTTAGGTAAATCAAGTTCTTGTTTTATTCTATGGTTGTACAAAGAATGTATCATGTGTCAAGACTAACTTTCATTTCGCATTTTTTACAATCGAATGATAGGCGGAAGCGCTTGCCATCTGTGCTTACTAGGTAATACGGTTCGCGATAAGGCGATTGATGTTGTTGACGGATAGGACACCATCCCATACTATATTTTAAGCAGTGTTTACAGAACATTAATACCGCGTCGTCAACACTTTGTTTTTCGAATGCAGGTGCTATAGACTGTACACCATGATCGCGATAAAACGAGATTGCTTTATCATTCATAACATTTCCCAAATAGGTTAACTCATTTTGTGGAAAGTTATGTTGGGTTGGTTTCCAAACTGCAATTTCTTGATGGTATGTAATTTTGCGATCGGCTATTAGCTTTTCAACTGCATTACGTCTTAACTCTGCAAGCATTGAGGCAGGTATAAACCAATTGTCACTAAAATCAATTTGTATCGAAGTGGCTTCGAAAGGAGTGTTGCCAAGTTTGCTTAGTTGATTTTTTAAATTCTCATTTTGTGGTGTGCGCGCTAACTCTTTTTTATATTCCAAAGCTACTGCTACACTTTTTTTATCTTCGTCAACTAAAGTTAGTGTAAAACCGAAATTGTTTTCAGCAAGAATTACTTCAATATTTATTTTTCGCTCAGCAGACTTTTTTGATAGAGTTTTTTCGAACTCTTGGTCGTAGTTGCGATATAAAATGGTGCGAGGAGCAATTCGTGGCATCTCTTGAGGATAAATTTTATTGCCATCTACTCGGTTGATACGGAATCCTTTAAGTTTGCCTTGTTCGTCAAGGTAGCACACTCCATCTCCGTTGTTGAATGATTTTAGGCCGGCAACCACTATAAAATTTCCTCGAATCTCTTTCATACGTCCCATTTCTTCACCAAGCGATTTGGGGGTATCGAATGAAGCTACATCTTGCTTATTTCTACCATGTAAATAGTAGTTTGTAAAACCTCTACTGAAACTCTTGTCGAGTTGCGGAGTAAACTCAATATCGCAATGGCCCGATGAGGCTTTGGCAAATTCTGGTCGACGTTTAAATATGGCATCTAGTTTTTGACGATAAGCTGCTGTTACGTTTTTTACATACGTCACATCTTTTAATCGGCCTTCTATTTTTAATGATGTTGCCCCTGCATCAAGTAATACTTCTAGCTCATCGATTTGATTCATATCTTTCAGTGAAAGCAAGTGCTTATCTTTGGCTATCGTTTTTCCATCTGCATCTACCAATGAAAAAGGCAAACGGCAGAATTGGGCACACTCTCCACGATTTGCACTTCGGCCGAAACAAGCTTGACTGACATAACATTGTCCACTATAACTCACACATAGTGCACCATGAACAAAGACTTCAAGTGCAGTTGTAGGGCTTGCTTTATGAATACGAGAAATTTCTTCTGATGATAGTTCACGCGCTAAAACGACCTGTTTAAATCCTGCATCGCTAAGAAATTTTACTTTCTCAGGGGTGCGATTGTCCATCTGGGTACTGGCATGCAATGGGATAGGAGGCAAGTTTAAACGAGTAATTGCCATATCCTGAATAATTAAAGCATCTACGCCAATGCGATAAAGCTCGTGGATTAGTTTTTCTGTTTCATCCAATTCTTCCTCTTTTAGGATTGTGTTGAGAGCTACATAAATGCGTACGTTATATAGATGAGCATATTCAACTAGTCGGGCAATATCTTCGATTGAATTTCCGGCAGCTGCTCGTGCACTAAATCGTGGTGCACCTATATAAATGGCATCTGCTCCATGGTTGATGGCTTCAATACCGCATTCTACATTTTTGGCTGGAGCCAGAAGTTCTATTTTTCTTTGCTTTATCATTGAATTTCGTTGATGTTATAAGGGGTTTCTTGATAGACAAAATAGTTTAACCAGTTTGAAAATAATAGGTTGGCATGACTGCGCCAGCTTACAAATGGTCCCTTGTCGGGGTCATTGTTTTTATAATAGTTGCATGGCATTTCAATAGGCAATCCTTTATCCAAATCACGTCTATATTCAGTGTCGAGTGTATAGGGCGAATATTCAGAGTGTCCGGTTACAAAAAACTCACGTCCGTTGCGTCCCGTCACTAGATATACTCCTGATTGGGGCGATTCAGAAAGTAAGGTGAGTTCGGCCACTTTTAATATATCTTCTTTGTGCACTTCAGTATGTCTACTGTGTGGCACAAAAAAAGTGTCATCAAACCCTCTAAATATAGGGTGGAGTGGATCTATTGGGGTGTGCTCGAAAATGCCAAACATTTTTTTATCTAACGAATACTTGGGTACACCATAGTGATGATATAATCCCGCTTGGGCTGCCCAACAGATATAAAATGTTGAGGTAACATGCGAGCGAGTCCAGTCGAATATTTCAGTTATCTCATTCCAATAATTTACCTCCTCAAACTCCATTTGCTCTACTGGAGCTCCGGTAATAATCATACCATCAAATTTCTCATTGCGTACTTCGTCAAAGTCAACATAAAACTCTTTCATGTGCTCTACGGGAGTATTTTTTGAGGTGTGGCTTTTTATTTTCATAAACGAAAGCTCAACCTGAAGTGGCGAATTGGAAAGGAGTCTGATAAGGTCAGTCTCTGTTGTAATCTTTAGTGGCATCAAGTTTAAAATCACGATTTTAAGCGGACGTATGTCTTGATGCTTAGCTCTTGAATTGTCAATTACAAATATATTTTCCTCTTTTAGCAGTTCAATGGCAGGCAATCTGTCAGGCAAATTTAATGGCATGGCGATGGTTTCTTAATTAAAAAACGAAATGCTTATCTATCAATCTACAAAAATAGTGCTTTTGAAAGAGATATTAGGTTGGATAGGTGAGTTTTTTGGGATGTTAGGGTTAGTTTATACAAGTCTAACTCTTATAAAACCTTATTTGTACTGACTACTAAAAAAACAGTGAGTAGCAAAGAAAAGGGTAGCTGATATTTGTTTACCACTACTTTTTCTCATTCTCTTCGGTAAATATTCTCATGAAAGCATTCCTTAATGCCTCTTTATTCACAATAAGCTCTCTTATTTTGGCTAGTTCTATCTCATTGGCAGGTAAGCTTAGCCATAGTTTTAAGTACCCCTTCTCGCTATACTTCTCAATAAGATGGTTTGAAAAGCGTTGATAATGCTCCTCTACTGTTCCATCAATCAGGTGTTTCAGTCCGTATTGTACAGTTCGTCTTAATGTGATATCACAATCAATCACTCGATCGGCTTCGGCCACAATCTTACCATAAATACTTCGTGGCTCGTGCGTATTAGATGCCCGATGGTCTTCGATTGCTTCGACCATAATTGCTATCTGCTCGTCCGAAAACCATGTTGCTATGTGGCTGTCGGTTTTTATTATTTCGCCAGAGTGAATGTGATGAAACTCTCTGCCTTGAACCAAACCTGTGTCATGATAGGCTGCTATTGCCAATACCATATCTTTATTGACATCGTATTTTTCTGCCAACAACAAGCTGTCTTTAACTACTTTCAGTACATGATCTTGTTGATGAGCTTTGTCGAATGAAGCATAACGAGGGATTATATTATCGCATATATAAGTTACTAATGCTGCATTGCATGTCTGCAGTTGGGATATTTCTATCGATGATATTGTAGACATAGATTATTCGAAATAGAAAGTGAGGGCAATCATGCGAGACTTTACTTTGTCTATAGACTCTGTAAACTTCATCAGTGATTTGTCGGTGAGGTCAGTACGTTTCTTTTCGATGATGTTGGCTAACCCAAAACAAAATTTTAATTCGGGAATCAATTTGAAAAATGGGAGATAGACATCGCATCCCATTCCTACTTCAATAAAACAGTCGAATGGTTTCACTAAAAGCGGACGCGCTTTTTTAATGCTGAGATCCATTGTTGGGCTTAGTCCCACCATTACGTACGGGCGGTAGTTATTAAAGCGTTCAGCTGAAAACTTAAGATCGATAGGAACTCCTAGATAAGCCGATTTTACATTTTGAGATTGACGCTCTCCACTTTCTTGTTCGCGCCACACTACACGCTTGTCGCCAAATGAAAGGGTTGGTACAAAGCGAAGTGACATATGCTTATTGAGATAAAGCTCGCCAAGAACTCCTACCGAAAAACCTGGAGAGTATTCTGGAACATCGGCAAACCACACTTCACCATCATCGGTGGCAATGCCATTATTTACTATTTTGTAGTCTTGCATATGGATGCCCACCAAAAAACCATAATGCCAGAGCCGTTGGTCGATGTACGGACGATTCTGCACTTTACGAGTTTGGGCAGCCATGCTTATGGCTACACACAAGATAATAAAAAGAAATAATGTAATACGCTTCACATCAATAAAAACGACTTTAGCCCTGATTTATTGTATTGCTTCTTATTTAGAAGTATTACAAATTATAAGATTTTCAACCAGATTGAATCTAAGTATTCAAGAAAACATTTATTTTTGTCGTCTGAATTAGTACTAATAATTTAAATTTTAAACAAAATGGCTTACGTAATTAATGACGATTGTATTGCTTGCGGAACTTGTATCGACGAGTGTCCAGTAGAAGCTATCTCTGAAGGTGATATCTATGTAATCAACCCTGAGTTGTGTACAGACTGTGGTACTTGTGCTGATGTTTGTCCTTCTGAAGCAATTCACCCAGCTTAATAAACAATAGAGTTATAAGAAATAAAATAGGCTGTATCGACTAAGTTGATACAGCCTATTTTCGTATATAAAGAGTCAACCAATTAATAGGTTAGATAAGCAGGGATGCCTTTTTTATGAAAATGTTTATGGATGATGCATTTTTGATGCTGTGCAGTCAACATTGTGACATCATGTTTGGCGCAAATCTGGATCGATAATCGTACGAAGTCAGCTAAATATCAATTGGTTCTTTTCTGCATTTTGATACCATTTGTAATATAAATAAAAGGCGATAACTTGAATGAGTAGTTATCGCCTTTTGTATAAGGTTTGATAGTATAACCTGTGGTTTACTTTTATTTAAGTTTAGCTAGAGCTTCTTTAATGCGAGAAATAGCTTTCACGATGTTTTCATCGCTTGTAGCATAACTCATACGTATACAGTCGGGTGCACCAAAAGAAGAACCACCTACGCACGCTACATGAGCTTCTTCGAGTAGATACAACGCTAAATCGTCAGAATCAGCAATTGTACGTTCGCCTGCCGATTTTCCGAAAAATGAATCGCATTTAGGGAATAGATAAAAAGCGCCTTCTGGAACATTAACCTCAAATCCTGGCACCTCTTTTGCTAAGCTAACAATCAGATCACGACGACGGGCAAATGCTTTACGCATCTCTTCAACAGGAGCTTGAGTGCCAGTATATGCAGCTTCTGCAGCTTTTTGTGATACAGAGCATGGTCCTGATGTATATTGACCTTGAAGTTTGTTTACCGCTTTAACAATCCATTCAGGACCAGCGATAAAACCAATTCTCCATCCAGTCATAGCGTACGCTTTAGACACACCGTTCACAATAACAGTACGTTCTTTCATTGCTGGGAATTGAGCAATACTTTCGTGTTTACCAATATAATTGATGTGCTCATAAATTTCGTCTGCAATAACAACAACTTGTGGGTGTCTTTCAAGAACTTCAGCTAAACCTGCCAATTCTTCTTTGCTGTATACCGAACCAGTTGGGTTAGAAGGTGAGCAAAGAATCAATGCTTTTGTTTTTGGAGTAATAGCAGCTTCAAGTTGAGCTGGAGTGATTTTAAAGTCTTGCTCAATACCAGCTGATACAATTACTGGAGTTCCTTCTGCGAGCTTCACCATCTCTGGGTAGCTTACCCAAAATGGAGCTGGCACAATCACTTCATCGCCTGGATTAACCAATACTAAAATAACATTGCAAACTGATTGCTTTGCACCATTAGCACAAGAAATTTGTGCAGCTGTATATTCTAGATTATTTTCGTTTTTAAGTTTTTCAACGATTGCATTGCGAAGTCCTGGATATCCTGGAACTGGCGAATAACGCGAAAAGTTATCATCAATGGCTTTTTTTGCAGCTTCTTTGATGTGCTCGGGTGTGTTGAAATCAGGTTCACCTACGCTCAAGTTAATAACATCAATGCCTTGTGCCTTTAACTCATTGCTTTTTTGTGACATAGCAAGTGTAGCTGATGGCGACAAACTGTTCAAACGGTCTGATAATTGATTCATTTCGTATCTATTTAATTGTTGTTGAGTGATTTTGGTTACAAAAATAATGATAATATTTTATTTATTGAAACAAAATGTAAAATATTACTTGTTGAAATGTAGGGTGTGTCCCATACGTTCTTTTTTTGTTTTTAAATAACGCATATTAAATGGATTAGGAACGGTTTCTACTGGAACATTCTCTACGATTTCCAATCCGTATGCTTCTAAACCTACACGCTTCACAGGATTATTTGTCATAAGTCGCATTTTATGAACGCCCAATTCACGAAGTATTTGCGCTCCAACACCATAATCGCGCTCATCGGCCAAGTGACCCAAGCATACATTGGCATCTACAGTGTCCATGCCATCTTCTTGTAGTTTATAAGCTTTCATCTTTTCCATAAGTCCGATACCACGTCCTTCTTGATTCAGATATACGATAGCGCCTTTTCCTTCTTTATTGATTAGCTCCATGGCTTTGTGTAGCTGTTCGCCACAATCACAACGTTTCGAACCAAAAATGTCACCGGTGATACATGACGAGTGTACACGTACCAAAATTGGTTCATCAGCACTCCACTCTCCTTTGAATAGCGCTACATGCTCTAAACCATTGGACTTTTGGCGAAATGGGATCAACCTGAAGTCGCCATATTCGGTAGGCATATGTACTTCCACTCCTTTATCTACAATTGACTCTTGGTTTATGCGGTAAGCTATCAAATCATGAATTGATATCAATTTTAAATTGAACTCATCTGCCATTTTGCGAAGTTCCGGTAGACGTGCCATTGTTCCATCTTCATTCATGATTTCCATAAGTGCACCTGCTGGATAAAGTCCTGCCAGGCGTGCCATATCAATAGTGGCTTCGGTATGACCGGCTCTTCTCAATACGCCTTTCTCTTGTGCATATAATGGGTTTACATGTCCTGGGCGTCCAAAAGTAGTCGCAGTTGATGTAGGGTCTGCCAATGCTTGGATAGTAGCAGCGCGATCTGCAGCTGATACTCCGGTAGAACAGCCTTCTAGCTTGTCAATTGTAACAGTGAAAGGGGTTCCTAATATTGAAGTGTTATCACTAACCTGATGAGGTAAGTCAAGCTCTTTACAACGTGAAACAGTAATGGGAGCACAAAGCAATCCACGAGCATGTTTCAACATGAAGTTAACCTTTTCGGGTGTGATCATTTCGGCTGCAATAATTAAATCACCTTCGTTTTCACGATCTTCATCGTCTACAACAATGACGAATTCACCTCTTTTGAAGTCTTCAATCGCCTCTTCAATCGTATCTAACTTGATTCTTTCCATACTATAAAAGTATAAATGATTTATAAATTTTTTCCTTCTTTGATAACGTGTTCTATTTGTTCATTGTTTTTAATAACACGTTCCATGTCTTTGGCCAATCGAATACGGAAAATCCAAATTCGGATGTAGAAAAACAGACCTACCGGAAGAACTACTGCAGCAATCAGGTTTAGCCAATAGATGTGGAATGGTCTCAAATGGGCTGTAGTTGGTATTACCGGATAGTTATTTAGCAAATTTACTATCGTCATAGAGCGTGAGTTAGACAACTCTTCTATAACTGATTCTAAGTGCTGATTTATCTTCTTGATTTCTGAATCTTCATTTGTGGTAAACCAAAGCTTGAAATAGTTTGGTGCCTTGGTTAAATGATTGGCTTGAATATATTTTTTACACGATTCTGTAAGTTGTTCTAGTTTCTTGGGCATTTGGTTGTAATTAGGATCATGGATGACAACCTCTTTTCTGAATAAATGCCTTACACTTCGAATGCCAATCATACGTTTGATAAAGCTGACATAAGCGTCTGCATTCAACACTACAGAGTCTTTGTTTGATTTATAGGTTAGAAACAACCCCAGCGGTGCTAATATTGCTGAGCTAAGCCATACCCCCATCCAAACAATCCATCTACCATCACGTGCCATTTTAAATCCACTAGTATCAATTACATAATAGATAATAAAGAGCAATACAGAGATAATAACCGGCATTCCCAATCCACCTTTACGAATGATACCTCCAAGTGGAGCACCGATAAAGAAGAAGAGAAGACACGATAATGAAATTGTTATTTTTTTGTGCCACTCTATTTCATGTCTACGAATCTGGAAATCATTACTTTCCATAGTGTATTTTTTGAAATTAAAGTCACTTTGTAAACTCTCTGTACGACTAGTTGCTGAGTTTATGGCACGCTGCTTTTGAGTTAAAGTAGCCGACTCGAAAATACTGTCTAAATTGATTGTGTTTATATCAGTCTCAAGATATTTAATCGAGTCTGTTTTTGATAATCGAGTTGATATTGAGTAAGTACTACCTTGGGCTTCTTTGAAATATTGTCTACCGATGCTATCGCCAATTATCATCATTGAGTCAATGTCTGCTCGTAGTACTTTCATGTTTTTTGTAGTAGCTTGATTGCTCATAATGCTAGCATCCGCCATATTGAAATCAGAGTCGAACTCAATAATAGAGTGTTTTTCGCTAAAAGACTCTCTTCGATAAGGTACGTTTTGGCTTTTTACATTTTGACTTTTTAAATTTTCAAAAAGTTCACCACTGTATAGATGTAAGTTAAGGTGCTGTTTATCAGCTGTCATCTCCATTCTACCTGAATCGGCGTAAATTATATGCGCATTTTCTACTCCATCTTTCAAATTGTATATTAACACATCATATAGCATCCCCGATTTACGATTTTTTTTTGCAACTCGAATGTGATAATTGGGGATTTCTGAATAGAAAGCTCCTTCTGGGATGTCTAATTCAGGAGATTTTTGTTTTACTGAAATGAGTAAGGTTCCTAACTTCTCGGAGGCCATAGGGCCAATAACATTTTGGAAGTAGAAAGATATACCACAAATGATAATTACCAAAACGGCAAGCGGACGCATAATTTTGATAAGCGAAATGCCGGCAGCTTTCATTGCTAGCAACTCATATCTTTCTCCGAAGTTTCCAAATGTGATAAGTGAAGCTAATAATACAGCTAATGGGAGGGCAGCTGGCACGAGAGTTAATGCTGAATAGAAGAAGAATTGACCCATGACAGTCATTTCTAATCCTTTTCCCACTAAGTCGTCTACATATCTCCAAAGAAACTGCATCATGAAGATGAAGAGACAGATGAAGAATGTGCCAATAAATAAAAGTAAAAAACTTTTAATGATAAATATATCTAATCTTTTTATGCGTAGCATCTTAAACCCTTAATTCATAAGTTGAGGTGCAAAATTAGCATAAAAATAGAAGTGTGGAAAGTTTTTAATTGAAAGTTAACTAAAAACCACAGGTCCTTCTAAGTTTTGAGACTTGTGAATCCCACAACTCTTTTGTATCGTCAACTTCGTCTGGGTCAGAATAGTCTATGATTTCGAGTACATAATCTCCTGTTAGCTCATTATAATTCATTCTTATTTCAAAATAATCGCGAGGGTTTTCGTCATCTACCCAATGAAATCGAATATATGAATAAGATCTAATAGCGGTTATTTCTGCTATGCGTTGTTCTGTTTTTCCCCAATGAAACTCTACTATTTTATCATTTGAGAATACTTTATCGGCAAACCAGTTCTCTAAGCCCGAAGGAGTACTTATAGATGACCAAAGGATGTTTTTAGAAGCACCATTTAAAAGATACTCCATGTGTATTTTCTCTCTCTTCATAGTTTTTTTCTTGTATTAGTGTGCGACAAGATAAATACTTTTTTCAAATAATAGCGCATAAATAAATAATAATTTCTGCAATAGTATAGAATAATTAATACTCATTTTTATTCGTGTCTTTCGTTTCTTGCTGGTTTTTTGTTTACTTTATTGATTATTAGTGTTTTGTGCTGTTGCTTCTTGTGTGTAACTGATTTGTATGGCATTATTGTTGATTTGTATTGTTGTAGGAATATTACTTCTAGCTGCCATAAAACTTAGATGTTATCAAAAAAAAACCTCGAAAGTTTTGGATATTAAAATAAAGTCTCTATCTTTGCACCCGCAATCAAGAAATGATGGCGGGATAGCTCAGCTGGTTAGAGCGCATGATTCATAATCATGAGGTCCCCGGTTCAATCCCGGGTCCCGCTACAAAGTCGAAAGACTTTAATTAGACAATTAAGAGGCTTCCACTCTTGGTTGTCTTTTTTGTTTTTAATACCTATCAGTTGCTCAAGCAAAATGGGATCCATTATTCTTGGGGTGTAACGATAGTGCTCTAAAAAGGGAATTAAGGCTCAAGCAAAATAATAGGTTG
>DKPL01000023.1:15143-29281 GCA_002471185.1 Bacteroides sp. UBA7335 | reverse complement strand
ATTTGTGTGAGAAGCAAACATGTTTCATAGACACAACCATCTGTGGTTTGACTTACCACCCAGACATTCAGTGATTTCTGCACAAGCTTCTTTTTTTAGTCAACGAATATCGTTATTTTTCTTTTTTATAGTTATCCAAACCTGTTTGTAGGAATTCGATATATTTTGGAACACTCTCATCAAAGCCATATGGTTTATTCAACGGAGCACCTTCATTATTAACCAATACATAGAATGGTTGAGCATTAGCACCGAATTTAATTCGTTGCAAATAACTCCACTTATCACCTACGGTGCGTAAAGTGCGTGTTGTACCATTTTCAGTAACTTTTACAGGTTCAGAAAGTGGAGTCTTATTATCAACGTATAACGTTATTAAAACATAATCGTTATTTATAATATCACTCACTTTTTGATTAGTCCATACAGACAATTCCATCTTACGGCAGTTCACACATCCATATCCAGTAAAGTCAAGCATTACAGGTTTATTATGTTGACGTGCATACTCCATTCCCAAATCGTAGTCATCAAACTTAGCATGAACCTCATTATCGTACAAATTAAAATCTTGTGTCTGCATAGGAGGTGCAAAGGCGCTAACCGCTTTCAATGGTGCTCCCCATAATCCGGGAATCATATAGATAGCAAACGCCAAAGAGATAAGTGCCATAAAGAAACGAGGCACACTTACTTTGTCTGAGTCATCATCATGAGCAAATTTAATTTTACCCAACAGATAAAGGCCAAGCAAAGTAAACAACGTAATCCAAAGAGCAAGAAAAGTTTCTCTATCTAAGATTCTCCATCCGTAAGCCAAATCGGCAACCGATAAGAATTTTAACGCAAATGCTAATTCCAAAAAGCCAAGAGTTACTTTTATCACGTTCATCCATCCACCCGATTTTGGCATAGACTTTAACCAAGATGGGAATAAAGCAAATAAAGTAAAAGGAAGCGCTAGTGCAATAGCAAAACCAAACATACCGATAGCAGGAGCAACCATACTACCCGATGTAGAAACTTGAACCAACAAGAAACCAATGATAGGTCCGGTACACGAAAAAGAGACCAACGACAAAGTGAATGCCATTAAAAAGATGCTCAGTAAACCGGTAGTTGCCTCAGCTTTACTATCTACAGCTGTACTCCATTTTGAAGGCAAGCTGATTTCGAAAGCGCCAAAAAAAGAAGCCGCAAAAATAACCAGCATTAAACAAAATAGAATATTGAAAACCGCATTGGTGGAAAGAGCATTTAATGCACTTGCACCAAAAATAGCAGTAATAACCACCCCTAAAGTAACATAAATCACAACTATTGAAGCGCCATATGTCCAAGCATCTCTTATGCCTTTCTTCTTATCTTTTGAACGTTTTAAGAAGAAACTTACAGTCATTGGTATGATAGGCCAAACGCATGGTGTAAGCAAAGCCAATAATCCACCTAAGAAGCCTGTTACAAATATATAAATCCACGACATATCTTTAGGAGTAGTATCATCACCGAAAGTATGCAACTCATCTATAACCGGGCGCCAAAGATAATCTGGGGTTAATGCCTCTTGTGTTTTAACCTCCTCTTTAGTCGATTCAACATTATTATCAGCAACATTTACAGAAGATGAATTGACAATACCTGTTGAACCTGAAAATTGAAAAGGAACTTGAGTTGGAGGTAAGCAATTCTCATCATTACACGCACCATATTCAAGATATCCATCAATTTCATAAGTTGCAGCTATCAGCTTTAGCTTTTGAACAAACTTTGCATTATTAGAGAAGTAGCGAACCTGCATTTCAAATAACTTATCAAAAGTCGTTATTTCATCGCCTATTGCTTTTAATTTACCATCAAGTTCAGCACCTTGCATTTTATCCACATTAAAGGTTGCAGAAATAGGGCCACCGGCACCAAGATCGGTAGAATAAAGATGCCATCCATCTTCAATTGAGGCAAAAAAAACAATTTCCGCTTCTGTATCAGACAATTTATTCAGCTCAGTCTTAACCTTTACAGGTTCTTGAATTTGTGCGTATGCTGCCAATGCTACCAAAAGCATTAAACATAAAGAGTATATCTTTTTCATTTATTATATCAGTTTCTATTTATACTTCATAATCAACACATGATCGACTTTCTTTTGCATCGGCTATGATTGTAGCAGCTGCTATGTGATCAGGATGTGTAGCGTAGATTTTCACATCTTCCAAAGAGTCAAACTCACTATAAAGTGCTATATCCCAAGTTTCATTTGGATTAATATTTAACCCCACTTCAACTTTACGAATCACTGAAATTTTAGCAGGCAGAGCTTCAATAGCTTCTTTAAAATTGTTCATCAAAACTTTTTTAGCATCTGTACTAAGTTCGGCTTTCAATTTAAATAATACAATGTGTTTAATCATTTAATAATTGATTTTAATCTGTTCGTTTTTATATTGTCTTAATATACCTTGCAAAAATAGCAGTTTTGTTTAATGTAACAAAATGTAAACGATCATTTAGGTAATATGAGTCGTTGCGAAACGAATTAAGTAGTAAACCAAACAAATATATAAGAAATTGAAGCAATAATCTAGTAAATAAGCTTCAATTAAATAATAGATAAATAGAGTACGAAGCTAAAAAACAAGCGTCTATATTGAGTTAACACTAAAAAAATCGAATTACGAATGAAAAAACTATATATCGCAATTCTAAGTTGTCTATTATTTATCAATACTTCCAAAGCCGAAGAAATATATGTATCTCCACTGGGTAGCGACACAAACTCCGGTACAAAAGAGCAACCTCTCAAAACATTAAGTCAAGCCCTAAAACAGGCGCGTGAGTGGAGACGGTTGAAAGACTCCAAAGTTATTGGTGGAATTGACATCCGCTTAGAGCCAGGAATATATAAACAACCTCAAGCTTTATTTATTCGTCCCGAAGATAGTGGAACAAGTGACTCCCCCACCATTATTTCATCGACTCAGCACAATAAAGCTAAAATTATAGCAGGAATAAATGTATTTCAATGGCAAAAAGGATGTGAAGACTCTCGTATAGCTTCACATCTACGTTCTAAAATTTGGTGGACAGATGCTCCATCAAAAGGAAATAAATTATTAGAGTTCAGACAACTCTGGATAAATGGGATTAAAGCACAAAAAGCCAGTCAATTTGCATCAGGAGTGATGGAGCGAATGATTGATTTTAACCCCGACAATGAAACAATTACCATCCCCACTCCATCAATCGAAAATCTAAAACTAGCTAATCAATTGGAAATGATGGTACATCAGCGTTGGGCAATAGCTATTTTAAGAGTTGCTTCAATGCAAAGCGATGGAGTAAACACGGTGGTTAGTTTTCACCAACCCGAAAGCAAGTTAGAGTTTTCTCATCCATGGCCACAACCGGTAATTAATGGAGAAAAAGGCAACTCATCATTTTGCTTAATGAATGCTCTTGAATTTATTGACGAACCAGGAGAGTGGTATCAAGATTATCCTTCAGGCAGAATTTACTATTATCCTAGAATTGGTGAAGATATGACTTCAGCCGAAGTTATAGCTCCCGGACTGGAAACTATTTTAGAAATAGCAGGAAGCCATGAACGCCCAGTAGAGCATATTCATTTTCAGAATATCAACTTTGAATACGTAGCTTGGAACACTCCATCACACGAAGGTCATGTGACACTACAAGGAGGATTTCCATTAATTGATGCTTATAAGTTACCAATTCCCGGACTACCGGAAAAAGCTGAATTAGAAAATCAAGCTTGGATAAAAAGACCAAAATCTGCCATTATTGCTTCTTATGCAAATCACATTTCATTTGATGGATGCATTTTTCAACATTTAGGTGCAACAGGAGTTGACTTTATTGAGGGAGTAACACATAGCAAAATACAGAATTGCACATTTACAGATATTGGAGGAACAGCTATTCTAATTGGTACATTTCCCGATAAAGGTTTTGAAACCCATATTCCCTATAAGCCTTCCATTCAAGAAAAGTTATGTGATAATATACTAATCCACAACAACTTAATTACAAATACGACTAATGAAGATTGGGGAGCTGTTGGTATCGGAGCAGGGTATGTAAAAAACACAACTATTACCCACAACGAAGTTTCACACGTTAATTATTCAGGTATATGTATTGGCTGGGGGTGGACTTCTTTAGAAAGTGGAATGAAAAATAACCGAATTGAAGCCAACTATATACATCATTTTGCAAAACAACTTTATGATGCAGGAGGATTGTATACACTATCCAACCAACCGGGTTCAATAATGATTAATAATAGAATAGAAACCCTAATTGATGCACCTTATGCCACCAATGACCGAGCATTCTACATCTATTTCGATGAAGCTACTGATGGTTATAGAGTAGAGAACAACTGGTGTCCTGAAGAGCGATTTGGAACGAATCGCCCCGGACCTAATAGTGTATGGTTAACTAATGGCCCACAAGTACCCGAAAGTATTAAGCTAAAGGCTGGAAGAATAAAAAAGTAACATTATATAAAACAATATGAGACCAACTAATTATCATTTATTTGATTTTCTAGATTTTGATACCGAACTATCAAAAGACGAATCATTATGGAAAGCCTACTCTCCAACAAATGTTTATGAGAAAGATGGAGACATATATATTGACATACCTTTTCAAAAACAACTTTTGTCAAATGACATGATGTCCGATCTTGACACAGTGCAAGAGCATCACACATTAATCATTAGACAGTATGCCTCCAATATAACTCGATTATTTTTAAGTTTTGAAGGAGAAGAAGTATGCGATAAATCAGAGATGCTACAATTTAGCAATCGAATAAACAAGCTATCCTTAAAAGCTATAAAAGTTAACGAAGGATGGAAAATTGAGACGCATGATGGTGTTAGAAGAGCCATAATTAATACAAAAGAACCTCTATTAGATCATTGGAGCGACTTACTACCCGATCCACAGCCAACTCTTGATCTTTGTATTTATCCTGATGGAAATCGTGAAATCCGTTTGGCTGCTCATGATCATTTTTCTCCTCCAAGATATGATGCGTTACCTTTAGCCTTCTGTAAACTTAACAATCACAAAGAACGCGCTACATTATCTTTTGAATGTAAACCAGACGAATGCTTTGCAGGAACAGGTGAAAGATTTGCTAAAATGGACCTTAGTGGACAATCATTCTTCTTAAAAAACCAAGACGGACAAGGGGTAAATAACAGACGTACCTATAAAAATATACCTTTTTATATTTCAAGCAGACTCTATGGTGCATTTTATCACACTTGTGCTTATAGCAAACTATCATTGGCCTCACACTCTACACGTTCCGTACAGTTTTTGAATGATCAACCTCAAGTTGACGTATTCTTAATTGCCGGCAACACTATTGAAGAAATTCAACGTGGATATCGTGATTTGACCGGTTATCCTAGCATGCCACCCTTGTGGAGTTTTGGCGTATGGATGAGCCGCATGACTTATTTTAGTGCAGACGAAGTAAGTGAAATCTGTGAGCGAATGAGAAAAGAGCACTATCCTTGCGATGTAATTCATCTTGATACGGGTTGGTTCGAGACAGACTGGCTTTGTGAGTGGAAGTTTAATAAAGAACGTTTTCCTGATCCGAAAGGCTTTATTAAAAAATTAAAAGATAATGGCTATCGTGTTTCTCTGTGGCAACTCCCTTATGTAGCAGAAAAAGCAGAGCAAATAGACGAAGCACGAGCCAATGATTACATTGCGCCATTAACTAAAGTTCAAGATTCCGAAGGATCAAATTTCTCAACACTTGATTATGCGGGAACAATAGATTTTACCTATCCTGAAGCTACCGAATGGTACAAAGGTCTCTTAAAACGATTGCTTGACATGGGGGTGGTTTGTATCAAAACAGATTTTGGTGAAAACATACACATGGATGCAAAATACAAAAACATGCCTCCCGAGTTATTAAATAATTTATATTCATTACTCTATCAGAAAGCAGCTTATGAAATTACTAAAGAGGTAACTGGCGATGGTATTGTTTGGGCTCGTTCGGCTTGGGCGGGTTGTCAACGCTACCCACTACATTGGGGAGGTGACTCATGCAGCTCATGGGATGGACTGGCAGGATCTTTAAAAGGAGGATTACATTTTGGTTTGTCGGGGTTTGCATTTTGGAGTCATGATGTTCCAGGATTTCATACGCTACCCAACTTTATGAATTCAGTTGTAGCTGATGATGTCTATATGCGTTGGACTCAATTTGGAGTCTTTTCATCTCATATCCGTTATCACGGAACTAACAAGCGCGAACCCTGGCATTATCCCGCTATTGCACCACTTATCAAAAAATGGTGGAAGCTACGTTATATGCTATTGCCCTACATCATTAAGCAAAGTCAAAAAGCAGTAACATCAGGATACCCTTTACTCCGCGCCTTATTATTTCATCATCCGACTGACAAAGTATGCTGGCATATAGATGATGAATATTATTTTGGTGATGACTTCTTAGTTGCTCCGATAATGAATAGTGAGAATAAAAGAGACATTTACTTACCAGAAGGCAAATGGGTAAATTTCTTTACAGGAGAGACCTTTGAAGGTGAACGATACTATAAAGATGTAACAGTACCTTTAGAAGAAATGCCGGTATATGTGCGCAAAGGAGCAACTATTGCTATTTATCCACACTCGGTTGAGTGTACAGATGAAATGGATTTAACAACAAGTATTGACATACAAATAAATGGTGAATTTAAAGGAATTTGGAAATTATAAATTATGAATAATATGAAGACTTGGAAACCTAATTTAGAAGAAACAAAAAAACGATATATAAACTGGTGGAATCAAAAAGGTATTGTACTTAATATGTGGGAGCACTTTCAAGAAGGAGTGAAACCTCATGCTAGTGTTGCCGCGCCTCAACCACCCATAGATTTAAATCAAAAATGGTTTGATCCGCAATGGAGAGCCGATTATTTAGATTGGTATATAGCACATAGCTGTCTGAAAGCAGATATGCTACCAGTGGCTAACACACAGTTAGGACCAGGATCACTTGCAGCCATATTAGGAGGAGTATTCGAAGGGGGCGAAGATACCATTTGGATTCATCCTAACCCTAATTTTACAGATGAAATTACATTTAATCCTGAGCATCCCAATTGGATTTTACACAAGGAGCTCTTAAAGGCTTGTAAAGCTAAAGCCAATGGCCATTACTATGTAGGAATGCCCGATCTTATGGAGGGACTTGATGTATTGGCTGCTTTAAAGGGGACAGACAGCGTGTTGCTTGACACAGTGATGCAGCCGGAAGTCTTAGAGCAACAAATGCAACAGATTAATAATATCTATTTTAAAGTATTCGATGAGCTATACGATATAATTAAAGAGAATGATGAGATGGCATTCTGCTATTTTTCGGCATGGGCTCCCGGCAAGATGACCAAACTTCAAAGTGATATTTCAACTATGATTAGCGAAGACGATTTCCGTCGTTTTGTTCAACCCTTTATTCGTGAGCAATGTCAAAAGATAGATTATACGCTTTATCATCTTGATGGTGTAGGAGCTATGCACCATTTGCCGGCACTACTCGAAATTAAAGAGTTAAATGCTATACAATGGACACCGGGGGTTGGTGAACCTCAAGGGGGATCTCCGAAATGGTACGATTTATATAAAAAGATATTAGCAGCAGGAAAAAGTGTTATGGCATGTTGGGTTACTTTAGATGAGCTACGCCCATTGCTAGACAATATTGGAGGTGACGGGGTGCATCTTGAGATGGATTTTCACAATGAGAGTGAAGTGGAGCAAGCCATGCGTATCATTGAAGAATATACTTCTAAAAACGACCAACAAGAGACTGCTGATGGTGATTTAGCCAATGAGAGCAAACTTGAAACTGAAGCCATAAAGATAGAAACTTGCCATAAAGAAGAAAGTGAAGAACTCGCTCCACTCTACGATGCTATTGTAGCTGGAAAAATGGAAGATGCCATAGCTGTAACCAAAAAAGCAATTCAAGAAGGTGTAGCTCCACAAGAAATCATAAACAATTATATGATTAAAGCTATGGGAGAAGTGGGACAACGCTTCCAAGATGGAAAAGCATTTGTTCCTCAATTATTGATGGCAGGACGTGCCATGAAAGGAGCATTGGAGTTATTAAAACCAATGTTACAAGGTAGTGCATCGACTACAATCGGAAAAGTAGTCATTGGAACAGTTAAAGGTGATCTACATGATATTGGTAAAAACCTTGTTGCCTCAATGCTCGAAGGATGTGGATTTGAGGTGATTAATATAGGCATAGATGTTCCTGCTGATAAATTTGTAGAGGCTGTAAAGGAACATCAAGCCGACATACTTTGTATGAGCGCTTTATTAACAACTACCATGACTTATATGAAAGAGGTTATTGATGCACTAGAAGCATCGGGCTTACGCCATCAGGTGAAAATTATGGTGGGAGGTGCTCCCGTCAACAAAAACTTTGCAATGCAAATTGGAGCCGATGGATACAGTGACAATGCAAATTCAGCTGTAGCAGTAGCTAAAGAGCTTTTAGGCAAAACGAAATAAAAAACAACTAATCTAATACGACACATGATACACACACATTTTTTAGGAGTACTCGATTGGGGTATTCTTATACTCTACTTCATTATACTTATTGGAATTGGCATTTGGGCTAGTCTAAAACGTAAAAAAGGGAGTAATCTGTTTTTAGCTGAGCGATCATTAAGATGGCACCACATTGGCTTCTCTATGTGGGGTACTAATGTTGGACCATCAATGTTGATAGCATCGGCTAGTGCAGGATTTACAACAGGTATTGTATCGGGCAATTTTGCCTGGTACGCCTTTGTGTTTATTGCATTATTGGCATTTGTTTTTGCACCTCGCTATTTGGGAACTCGCATTACTACCCTACCCGAATTTATGGGAAGGCGTTTTGGAGAATCAACACGTAATATCCTAGCTTGGTACACTATTATTACCATACTTATCTCTTGGTTGGCACTAACACTTTTTGCCGGTGGTATATTGATTAGACAAATATTCGATATACCTATGTGGCAATCATCAATTCTATTACTTCTTATTGCCGCTTTTTTCACAATGGCGGGAGGATTAAAAGCGGTAGCCTATACCAACGTGTTTCAGATGTTATTACTCATTTTTGTATCTTCAACACTTACTATAGCAGGCATTTATAAGGTAGGAGGAGTTCCAGCACTAGTAGAGGCAATTCCTGCTGACTATTGGAATCTATTTCGCCCCAATACTGATACTGATTTTCCATGGTTGCCTATAGTATTAGGTTATCCAATTATGGGAGTTTGGTTTTGGTGCACCGATCAGTCTATGGTGCAACCGGTTTTAGCTGCCAAAAATCTAAAAGAGGGACAACTCGGTGCAAACTTTACGGGTTGGTTAAAAATATTAGATGTTCCTTTATATATTTTACCTGGAGTTATTTGCTTGGCATTATACCCCGGTTTGGAAAATCCAGATGCAGCCTACATGACAATGGTAACCAACTTATTCCCAACTGGTATGGTTGGTTTAGTATTAGCAGTTTTAGTTGCGGCATTAGTCAGCACGATTGGTTCTGCACTAAATGCACTAAGTACGGTATTTACAATGGATATCTATGCTAAAAAAATCAATCCATTAGCAACGCATAAGGTTATCATAAAAATAGGAAGAATAGTAACCCTAGTTGGTGCACTCATTTCTATTCTGATTACTATTGCAATAGATAGCATTCAAGGACTAAACTTATTTAATGTGTTCCAGTCGGTACTTGGATTTATTGCTCCGCCAATGGCAGCCGTATTCTTATTTGGCATATTTTGGAAGACAACAACAACACGTGCTGCAAATGCTGCATTAACATTTGGTACAGTATTTAGTATTGGAGTGGGTATATTATATCTTTGGGTATTTCCGGCAGACATCTTTGATGCATGGCCACATTTTATGCTATTGTCTTTTTACATATTTATATGTATCAGTACAGGAATGGTTATCATCTCACTCTTGGATAGAAATCCAGAAGGGAATCCGTTGAGAATTGAAAAGATTACCGAGAAAACATCGAAATTAGTTATTTCAGTATGGGCGCTGTTAGCCATTGTTATGATAGGGTTATATATCTATTTTAACGGCAATTAGTGCAATTACATAGTCAAACAAAGGCTAATCTGAATTCTGTTACTTCAGATTAGCCTTTATTTTTTATTGTATATTAATTGAGCTCAAGATGATAACAACTACAACGAAATGATTTATTTTCTTGATATACATTTTTAATTATTGTTAAACCGATTTTCTCCAAGCGGCACAATGGTAAAAATAATCAACCTGCAAAAATACAATTCAAAGCAAAAATATATCCTTTTTGCTATCAGAAAGCATTTTAGCACAAAGTCCAAATTTATATAAAACTGATTATCAAATATTTAAAGCCTCAAAATGTCCTATAATTTCCATAGGAACTTTTGAACCAAAACATAGGAACTTTTGCCTCAAAACATAGGAACTTTTGGACCAAAACATAGGAACTTTTCAATCATTAGATACTGTGTTATTTTTAGCACTCAGTATGCAGTAAAAAATATATAATAATAAGAAGATTATAGACTTTGTTGTTGTAAGTTTTATCGCCCAACAAGGCCTAAATAAGTTTATCACATTCTTACGCTAAACAAAAATAGACACCAACTGTCAGTTAGATGTGTCTATTCCGCCTAAAGCAATTTTCATAAGAGCATAAACCGCAAGTATAATCTAACTTACGAACGTGCTCCCCAATTCCTATTACACCGCTTACAGACTTTATAGGTATCATTAAATTCGATTCATTCAAATGTACCCCACAAGGGGTACTATCAGAAAACAGACTAAATAGCTGTTGCTGTTCCGATACTTCCCACCCACAATATCCAGGACTATATCTATTTGTATGCCTCCAATTGAGTGAGTCTAAGCAAGCCTGCAGCTCTTCCTCCATAACATCAGCACATTTTTCGGCAATAATACTGCCAATAGAATCTGCAATATAGCTTTTTAATATATCATTTTGAATGGCCGAACTATGTTGCCAAGTTTCAAATTCGACACCAGCAGTAGCCACAAAAAAAACGAATAACTGTGATTGTCTTAATTGCTTAGTTATAACCCTACCAATAGAAAAAGAGCATAGGCCAACAGAAAGTTCTTGTTTATCAATAACTATAGAGCCATCTACAGAAAATATAGAAAAGCGAGGTCGGAGAAAAGAGGCCAACTCTTGCAGTAAACCATTTACCTCGCATTCAAGCATAGAGTTCTCAAATGAGTTATTGCATCCCATTGCCTGATAAACATCAAGCAATGAAATAGATAAATCAGAGAACTTTAGTTCCTTTTCAAGCTTTATTGTACTCATGTAAGGCCTCAAAGAATGCATCGATATTTGCAAAAGGAGTATGCGGTGGAGTGTCACAGCCACTCGATAAAACAAAATTAGAATACTTCTTAGTAGTTTCCAACAAATCGGTTGTAGCCTTATACATTTCATCGGATGTAGCCGATTTAAATAGACTAACAGGATCAAGATTACCCATAGTTAGCTTATTTGAAGGAACTCCTTTTAGGGCTTCTACCATGTCAATCTTATTACCAAAATGAAATGCACCAGCTTCGGTAGCTACCATTGCCTCAGTACAATTCCCTGTATTTCCACAATTGTGCAATACAACCATAAAGTTATCATCTTGTACTTTTTCTACAATACCTTTTATATAAATAGAAGAAAACCTCAAACAATCATCATTAGACAGTAATCCAGCAGCTGGTTCTGCCATAACTACTCCCCCAACACCTGTTGCTTTTAGAGCCAAACAGTAACGCAATATAAAATCAGAACACTTACGAAGTAATTGTGAAGCAGCATCAGGATTTATATAAATCAGCATCATGATTTCAGACATATCGTATAATCTTCCTGCAAGAGAATATGGCCCGATACACCCTGCAAAGACAGGACGATCTGTTATATTTTTAGCAGCAAGCATATTGGCTTTTAAGTATTGCGCTACACGCCCCTTATTCAATGCAGGTACCTCAAGTTTATCAATTGCCGCTTCATCTGTCAGTAGACGTCCGGTAACTGATGGTACTTCATTTTCCGGAAATACAATTTCAGCTCCAAAAGCTTCAGCCTCGACTGTTAAATCCATAATAACGGAGGCAGCTGCAGTAGGATATTTATCTGCCAACACTTTAATTGCTTCATATTGAACCATGCCATCTGTCACTGCATCATACACAGTTTTACCAATCATTTCAATGCCAGGATGTGTCATAATTGGTATGGCTACAACATCTTTTTGAGCAATAATAGAATTGCTCCATTCTTTCATATTTCGTTTACTCATAGTTTATTTATTGTTACAAAGTTTTATACTATCATAAAGACGTAATTTTGTAGCTGTTTGTACCTAAGTAAAGAACAAAAAATAAGGGAAGATATCTGCAAAAAGATACCTTCCCTTATAAAACATAAAAATTATACTAATTAATATCCGTTTGTTCCATATTCATCAGCATTCTCTATTTGACTTAAGAATGTGAATGAAATAGGACGGAGATAGTTTTTAGATGTAAAGCTTTGTGCAGCACGAGGATTGTATTTAGCTAAACGGTTTTCAAATGCTTTGTGACGTTTTAATAGAGCCCAGCGATTAAACTCACCACAAAGTTCACGTGCATATTCGTCAAACACATCATCAAGAGAAGCTGTAGATAACTTCATATGTGCATCAAAGTCAGCGGCATTGCGGCATGCACGCTTACGTAAAACATTCAATTGATCAGCAGCAACAGCAGAGTTTCCTAATTTAACATTAGCTTCAGCAGCAATCAAATAAATTTCAGCCATACGCATAATAAACATATCACCTGTTTTACATTGTAAATTACCACCATTAAATGCACCTTCAAAGTTGAAATTAAATTTATTCAATGAAGGGAATAACTTATAAGTATCAGTTTGATTTGCATCGATGAAAGTAGAAGAATAGTTACCATCAGCATCAAACAAGTCATTAATATTCACACACACATATCCACGCTTTGCTTTATCATCAGCAGATAAATCATCTTTTGAAAGATACATGATAAAGCGATTCTCATCTTGTGCCAACGGATATGGATGAACATAAGGATTATTAGAACTTTCAAGTTTCTTCACATCACCTGAAGTTTCACCTTTGGGCCATACAGAAGCAACATATTGGTTACCACCATTGGCACCTACATTAATAGCATTTACATCTACATAAGGATAAATCTTAGTTCCGATAAAACTAGCGTCAATACCATATTTAGTACAAAGTGCCTCTGTCAATGTAACTATCGAATTTTTATCTTCATAAGGTCTCCAACCAACCTGAGCCATTGAGAATAGAGAAAAAGCTGTAGTAAATGAATTTTCCCAACGCTTATCATAGGTAGCGTCAAAGCAATCTATTAAGTATTTTGACGGTGCATATAAGTTATTATTTACACGACCATAAAAATAGTTTTGTTTGTCAGCTACTGGATAAATATCTTTTAAGCTATTAGGATTACAAAAAGTAAAAGTAAATAGCTTATTTGCACCACTTGAACCATTCAAATAAGAATCGGTACCCGCTTGAGGACCTGAAGCAATAAAAAGAGCTTCTTTATTACCACGATTGTTAGCTTGCGACCATACATCAGCTACATCTTCATACAAATATGCTCCATAAGCTGTTTGATTCTTTATAAGATCTTCTGCTACCTCTTTAGCTCTTTGCCAATATGAAACTCCATTTTCAGACAACCCTTCGCCAGCACCTTGCGCATAAGCTTTAGCCAAAAGTCCTAAAGCTGTTTTTTTAGTCACACGAGCGTAGTTATTATTCATAGGGTTAACACCTAGACTTTCTGAAGCATCTTTCAAATCGCTTACTATTAATGAATATATATCCTCCACAGAAGAACGAGTAGGATTCATAATTAAGTTTTGAGAAGACTCAGTTGTTGTTAAAGTTACATTACCATATTGAGTAACCAATACTAAATAATAATAAGCACGTAAGCATTTAGCC
>DKPL01000023.1:10524-14923 GCA_002471185.1 Bacteroides sp. UBA7335 | reverse complement strand
GGAGGTTCATGCTACCACTTGTTACATCAGCCGCACGATTAATTACCGCATTACAAGTATTAATCATAGCATAAGCTTGAGTAAAGAGCTTGTTTGTACCATTAGTATTAGTAGCTAAACCTTCGTAATAAAACAATTGCTGAGTATTGGTCTTATTATTAGCAGTTAACCAAAGGTCTGTTCCTGCCTCAGCTACCGAAAGATAATCAGAAGCAGAAAAAATCTGATCATAAAGTGGAGTATAGCAATAGTTTACTAAATTCGTTAACCCCTCAACCGTTTTAAGCTCTTCACCGCCCGAAGTATCACTTGGATTGTATTCATCCAAGCTACAAGAGTATATAGTAGTAGCAGCTACACAAGCCATTAATGCTACTTTAAATATATTTTTCTTCATTGTTTTTTCTTTTTAAATAAATTATTAGAATGACAAGTTCAATCCAAACACTAACTGTTTTGTTAATGGATAATTTAAGCTTCCGTTCATTTCAGGATCATAATCTTTCAACAAATGGTTTTTAGCAACCACTAATGGATTTGTTAAAGTACCATATACACGCAAATTACTAATACCTACACGACGTGCTACACTAGTTGGTAAAGTATATCCTAAAGTAATATTCTTAATTTTAAAGAACGAGCCATCAACATAATTCAATGCTGAATAACCGGTATATTCATTAATTTTTTTCTCAGCATTAAGCGCTGGAAAATCATTTGATGGGTTATCAGGAGTCCAGTAGTTAAAATAGGTTGGGAAGTTTCCTTTTCCTGATGGATCATAATAACCTAGTAAGTCATAATTAATCATTTGTCCCCAACGGAAATAACAATATACTGTCAAATCAAATCCTTTATAGGTAAATTTATTTTGTAATCCCATTGTCCATTTAGGAGTATTACTACCTAAAACTTGATAATCTGCTCCACTGTAAGTATATTTATTTTCAGCATTATAATATACTTTTTCACCATCATCACCTATTTTGTAGAACACACCATCAGACTCTTTATACATACCTGGAACATTAATTTTAATATCACCAGGCTTGCAACCAAATGCACCAGCATCAACAGCTTCATTAGTTTGCCAAATACCATCAAGTTTATATTGATAGAAAGATTTCACAGGGTAACCCAAATTCAAATAAAAGTCAGAGGTGCCATTTTGAATATGATCGGCAGTTCCGCCAATAATTTTCTCTACTTTTTCATTATTAATTGTAAATGTCAATGCAGTATCCCAAGAGAAATCTTTATTTGTGATATTATGAGTATTCAATGTCAACTCAAATCCTTTATTTTTAGTTTCAGCAATATTTCTACCCATAGTATATTGAGTTGAAGCATTGTAACCACCATTTACAATTGGAATATTTTGATTCCAAATTACCCCTTTAGTTTTGGTAATATAATAATCAGCATTAATATTAATTCGATTATTCAAGAATGATAAATCAAGACCATAGTTCTGATTATAAGATTTCTCCCAAGTCAAATCAGAATTAGAAATATTTTTTGAAAAATAGTTGGTTGAAACTTGCTGTCCGCCCAAAGCATAATATCCATCCTCCAAAATAGCAACTGTTGAATAAGGTTGAATATCTGCACCACCAGTTACACCATAACCGATACGAATCTTCATATTATCTAACCAATTTCTTGTTTTCTCCATAAATTTTTCTTCCGAAACAATCCAGCCCAAAGAAAATGCAGGGAATGTACTCCATCTATTATCCTTAGCTAGACGCGAAGAACCATCATGACGAACTGATGCTGAAAATAGATATTTACTCAAGAAAGAATAGTTGATACGACCTACAAGGCCCATACCTTTTGACATTTCATAATTTGAGTAAACCTGACCAGCCTCACTCATATTGTGCCATAAGTATGAATTATTTTTAATATTATCTTGGTATTGCCAAATTTGATCATTTTGATTATGATTCCATGAGGTCACACCAGTAATTGTAAATTCATGTTGATTCTTAATATTGAAATTATAAGTAAAGATGTTCTCCCATTTATAATTATAATTTCTGTTATTAGTAATTTTAGCTTGAACATTAGTTGATGTACCTTGTGCATTTGCTCCATCACTGTTGTAATACTGATAAGAGCCAATACCTTGGAAGTAGTTAGTGCGGTTGTTTACCAACGTAGCGTTAATACGAGACTGAATAGTTAAACCTTTAATTGGGCGAATTTCAATATAAGGGGTGAAATATATTTTAAAATTCTGAGCATTGTTTCTATAAACACTCTTATCTTGGTTTAATAGTAGATTGATAGTATTACCATCATTAGGAACCGGAGTCACATTAACACTTCCATCTTCATTGTGTGTTGTACCCAGAGGAACTGTAGTAAGCGCATTAACCAGCTTTGCATATGCCTTATTTTGATGAACATATGAAGCTTGTAAATTAACACCAACATTCATCCAATTTGCAACTTTAGTATCAATGTTCATGTTAGTCGAATACACTTTATAGTTATCTGTCTGATATTGACCCTGCTCATCAGAAAAGTTCAAAGAGAAGTAACCTTTCGTTTTTTCACTACCTCCCGAAACAGAGACACTATAATTTTGTATAAAACCATTTTGTAGAAGTTCGTCTGCCCAGTTTATATATTGATTTTTCAAACTTGCTTCATAAGCTTCGGTTGAAGAAAACAAGTTCTCCTCAGTAGAATAAGTACCAGCAATAACTTGAGCCTCACGAATTACATCCACATAAGAGTTTCCCATACGCATAGTAGGGAGCTTTGCCCAACCGTTAAAACCACCAAAAGCATTAAAGTTAACACTTACTTTATCTGCTTTACCTTTCTTTGTGGTAATAATAATAACACCATTGGCACCCGCTGAACCATAAACAGCTGTTGATGAAGCATCTTTTAAGACTTCGATTGATTCAATATCATTAGGGTTCAAGGTAGAATAATCGCCAGGCATACCATCAATAATAAACATAGGACTAGTTCCCGATAGGCTAAAAGAGCGATTACCACGCAACTGCATGCTAACTCCAGCACCCGGTTGACCCGAGCCTTGCGTAATATCCAAACCAGCTACACGTCCTTGCAATGCTTGCATTGGGTTAGTAGCTGGAGTTAAAGTAATATCAGAGCTTTTAACCGAAGAAACAGCACCGGTTAAATCTCTTTTTTTCATTGTACCATAACCTACAACTACAACTTCTTCTAACGCTTGAGTATCAGGATCAAGCTTAATATTTAATTGTGTACTATTACCAATAGTAACTTCTTTCTTCTGGTAGCCAATATAAGAAATTTCCAAAGTATTATACCCGTTAGGTACATCAACTGCAAAGTTTCCATCTAAATCGGTCACAGTACCAGCTGAAGTTCCTTTAACAAGAATGGATACACCAATCAATGGCATACCTGTTTCATCAAGGATTTGTCCTTTGACAATACGATTTTGCATTACGCTTTGTTTTAAAGCCCCATGATTATCGTTATTTGCCATAACATTCGTGTTTGCATAAGATAAATCAGCCGACAACCCTAAAGTAGCTGATAACCATAATGCAACAAAAGTACGATTTATACCGTACGACAACATTTTCTGACATTTACTCATGTCTTCTCGATTTTTTTTAGTTAACGAAATAATAGAATAATATTTTAACATCTAGTAGTCAAACCTAATGTCTCAAAAATACGTGATTTTAATTGTTGGCATTCTAGCGCACTAAAGTCTGTCTCAATAGCCTCTGCTGCTAGCAATACCTGCTTAGCTTCTTCAAGTGCCAAATGTGATTCTGCTCGTTCATTGAATAAAACGGAATACTGATCAGTTTCCTCTTCAAGAATACATTTCACAAATGCATCATCTTTCAAAAAGTCTTCTACTCTATTGTACATCTTCTTTTTTATTCAGATTTATATTCCTTGTTTGAAACAAGACGTCAATAAAAAGAATGTGTACTCATTATAAACGAGTAAAACCCGACTAATTCACCAAACTTCTCAGTTTTGTAATGCTACGATGCATCAAATTACGTACCGATTGATAATTCATATCCATAATAATGCAAATATCTTCATATTTTTTTTCTTCCAAATAATATAAAGTGAGAATTTCCCTTTGTCGAGGAGATAATTGAAGAAGAAGGCGTTGAACTAAGAGGTTTTCAATTTGAGTTTGTTCTTTCTTTAAATAATCACATTCAATATCTTCTGAACCTTGTAAAGAAGTAGAAGTTACATCTTCAACAGATGTTTCAGAAACATACATTCTTTTACGGAACTCATCATAGATTTTATTTTTAAGTGATATAAATAAGTAGGACTTAAAATTATTAATGATGTCTAATTCTGCCTTTTTAGTGTATAGTTTAACAAACACATCATGAATGCAGTCTTT
>DKPL01000023.1:4423-10278 GCA_002471185.1 Bacteroides sp. UBA7335 | reverse complement strand
TTTAGCAATTCTTTATCAGTAGTTAGTCTGCTACCATAATTTAATAATATATTAATGTGCATATCATACAATGTAGAGAATGCATTTACATCTCCAGATTGGAATGCAGAAATTAGACTAACAACTTTATCATTTGAATTTTGGTTCATCATAGTATAATTAAAATAAACTTGATTGTTTTTGATGAAGCAAAATTATGGATAGTCTGAGCCTTTCTTATGGAATTTTTGGTCCTTAAAATGAAATAATAGATAAGCTGTTATACAACATACTTTACTTAATATTCCCTTTTTATTGTTTCAAATAAAAAAAGGATATCAATTTGTGTTGATATCCTTTTATAAATATTATATTCTATTAAACCAATAAATCCCTACCGGATAGTTAGAAGTATCAAGATTGTATTTACCACTGATAATCAAGCTCTTATCTAAAACCTTCCTTTCACCATTTTTAGGATTGATATATATTAATTGATATTTACCAGTAGGCAACTGTATGGGAATAATTGATTTGGAATGGGAATAAATGATACATCCCGTATCAGAATTTACCATTTTCTGATAATTACGATTATGTGTATCTACACTTTTCATACTTGAAATAGCTTCCAAAAACTTAATATCTGTTATCGGTAGTACTGGACATGAACCTTCTGCCATTAAAACTGCCCATGCCATATCAGGATAGTTTTGAGCATAGTATGTCACGGCTTTATCGGGATATTTTGAGCGATACTCAGATACAGCTTTATAGGCTTCATCATAGGTTACTTTACCAACTTTTACCTTTCGAGCATGTTGGCGCGGTGCAAGATTCTTTCCACCTTCAGGAGCATAAAGTCCAGTTGTATTGTAATGCCAATAACGGATATCAATAATATCGATCATAGGATTATAATATGGATTAGCAAGAATAGCATCTTGTACATCCTTTGTGGTGCTAAGTGCCACTAAAACACTTTTTCCAGTTTCATCCTCCCACTCCTTTATTACATCAAGCCAAAACTCCACAAAATGAAGTGGACCGGTATATTCTGCACTAATAAGTTGAACAACATTGGGAGAATCTGCAAAGTTATTTAAACCCTGTCTTATATATTGTCGATGCAATTCACGACGAACAGGATGAGTTATATCATAAAAGCTATCAGCAGTAAATATGCGTTTATCACCTGTAAAATTAACAGGTTCCTGAAAACCTGTCTCATTTATATTATTGGCCGAACGCCAAGGAGAATCGACCCAATGGGCACCTGCTTCAAGAATATTATGTTGAAAATAGTTCTCATGAAACAAGAGTAATCCTTTTTCTGCTCCCTTATCAGCAAATTCTTTAAGTCTACTCCAATACCATAAGTTAGGACGAGTTAAATCATATTTACTTAACCCTTCCCAAGCAATACCTTCACCACTTCTAGCAAATGGTTGATCATAAAATGGTCCCCATACATCACCGTCTCTGCGACGAATGCGTTCATGATCGTCTCTACGACGCTCATACCACAAGCCATAGTTATGATCAAGAACAAGTATATCATTATTAACCATATAGTTTATAACCGAATCTATTCGATCTGTCAATCCATTACCTTCTCGTCCAGGTACAAAGCGAGTAAGATGAATTTTTGACTTTGGAAGGAAGGTGTTTTTTAAATTTCCATTCCACCAAGGCACTTCATGTTTTCTACCTGATAACAAGGCACCATTTGCAGTAATACGACCATCTTTTATTGCATAATCCACTAGAGCATTTGAACTATTGATTTTTTTATTTTTCAAACGATCTACTTGCAACAAACCCAAAGCCAAGGTGTCAATCTCTAGTTTTCTTGAATTTATCCAATCTACTAACTGCAATCGTGGCAAAAGCGCTTCTTTAGCCATAATTTCGGCTTGTTCAATGGTTGGACTACTCGTACTATTTGTCATCAAAGGCATAATACGTGCATACGCTATATCTTGAACCCCTAATCTAGTAGCCAATTGAGCATAAAATAAACTTCGCGGACGAATATGATTATTAGATTCAGCCCATTCACCATCACCGGAAAATTGTGCCCAACAACCGTAAGCTCTATTCGTAGCATCTTTAGCCGGAGAATAACATTCTACCTCGGATGCTGTAGATTGCCAAAACATACTATTAGCCGTGTTCCACCCTGCCCCATTTTTATGTTGTCCTAAATTCTTAAAAGTAAGATTATTCCCATCAATATCGACAACATCATACAAAAGTCCAGGAGCCATAGCGCCCACTGAGCCACTAAAACCATTGGCATTAACAGCTTCACACTGCACAAAGGCATTTGGCCCAGCAGCGTTATAGCCTACCGCAAAATCATGAATTCCATTTTCCGAGTAACAACGTTGAAATAAACTTTGTTGACCATAAGTCAAGAAAGTCTGACGGCGCATTCCTCCAATTTCAGAAATTGGTTCACTAGCAATACAATCTTCAACTGTTATTTTTGAAGCTAGTGGCTGAATTGCAACAGCACTACCTGCAAAATTTCTGAAATCTACATTTCGAATCCAGCAGTTTTCTGCGTTATCTATTGAAACCCCTATCCATGCATGATCTTCGTCATTTAAATAAGCTGTATTATATCCTGAAATTAGAGTAAGATTTTCAACTCCAATATCAGCAATACGCCCTGTCCATCTATAAGGAGACACTGTAGCATCGCCCCAACGACTATCCAAAGCCATACTAATTGGCGAATCAATAGTAACGAAACCATCATTAGTTATTGAGGAAATGGTTCTATCCCAGGTTAAGTCTACATCACCAGGTTTCCAACCTAAAGCACTAATTCCACCACCATAAATATTGCAGCCCAAAGATTCAATCCATTCTTTAGTGGAGGGACGTGAAATAGTTATACGATCTCCTTTCTTCAACTCTGCTACACTCGCTATTTGAAAAGAGGTATTATTTACCGGTACATAAGAAGACACAACTTGTAAAGTATCCAAGTTGACTCTATCATTTTCGCCTTCAATATAAATTAAAGAACCGCGATTAGTTCCATTTAGTTTTAAAATCGTTTTATTCTTATTTTTTCCACGAAGAACAACACCTGAATTTTCAATTCGAAGACTTTGTTCAAGAATAAATTCTCCATCGTCCAACAAAACAGCTCCCCTAAAACCATCTTTTGCCATTGGTAAAGATGCAACATAATCAATGGCTCGCTGAATGCGTTCTGAGTTATCACCAGACTTCCACGATACAAAGATTACATTCTTCACATTGGGAATAGCTACAGATGAATTGCGGTAGCCACAAAACGAGAAATCAAGCACACGATTTCCCAATTCATCCATATTATATATCAGAGAGTCATTTTTTATTATTATGCCTGATGACTGAGCGTAATTACAATTAATACAGGACAATAGAGTCAATGCTATTAATCCAACTTTTATCTTCATATACAATAATGTGTTTAAACGATATTTAGAATAAAGATTTGCGTTTAGACAGTGTGTCATAATTATTTTTCACATCAGTCCAATCTATCTTTTCTGTAGGATTTATACCATTAATATATTTTTCAATATTAGTATATCCATCCCCATTCATATCTAAGTTTGCATCAGAAGCATCATTTGGATTCAAACCATACTTTACCTCCCAAGCATCAGGCATACCATCGCCGTCTGTATCTACATAAGGAGTACCATTGTACTGAGGCAAACCACCAACTTGACTAATGTCTGTAATGATACCTTGTTTATAAGAATCAGCTGGGAGTCTACGTTTCACATAAGGAGTTTCATAAGGTTGAGCATCCTTTACATAAATGGCTTTACCAGTTCTTACCGACTTTACAACACGAGTATCTACCGCATCTCTTTTGGGGAAAGTTGCACCAACATTATCAAGCACAAAGTTATATGCTGATTTTGCATCCATTATAGTTACATGAGGCATCTCAAAAGGCGTATCTACTTTTATATCATCCATAAATGCGCCAGCATTAGGTTCATTGTAGACCTGCACACCACCATCCCAATTATTTTTGGTTACACGCTTATTGCCTTCTACAATATTTCCGCTCACATAAGCTTTTCCAAAAGTATTAGGCTTATTTTTATCACGGCTAGACTCTGGTTTTACAATACGATGAGCAATTGGTTTATCGAGTGGAGTTATTGGACCTGGCTTATAATAGTTATTAATAATATTCAAACGGCTGTTTTCATCACCACCATCTACAGATCTATTCCACCAGTTGAAAGTCACATTATTGACTAAATTAAAACCACCATCCATACCAATCGAACAGTTCCGACTAATATTCGAAGCAAACAGATTGCGAGCAAACAAGCTGTTGTGTCCACCAATTGTAGCTCCAAATGCATGATTATAGGTATCTAAAGCTTCTGAAAAAATTGAGTTTTGTATGGTTACATTTACAGTTGGTAACTTCAAACCTCTTCCAGTTGAATCACGATCATAAACATGACGGTAGATAGACATATTTTCATCTAACCCCCAACTAGCTGAGCAGTGGTCGATAATTACATTCCCAACACAGTTACCTCCCAATGCATCATCTCTAAATGCAACATCTTGTGCACCACGTCGAAAGCGCATATGACGAATAATAATATCGTGTGTATCTAAAAGAAAAGATCCTCCGGTTACACATACCCCATCACCTGGAGCTGTTTGACCAGCAATGGTAATATATGGAGCACGAATGTTTATAGGTGATTTTAATTTTATTTCACCGGCAACATTAAAAACTACGATTCGAGCACCACCAGTTTCACAAGCTTCGCGTAACGTACCCGGACCGCTATCATCTAATGATGTTACAACAATCACTTTACCACCACGACCACCCGGAGTGTATGCTCCTCCTCCCTCAGCTCCAGGGAAAGCAGGGATGTTACTTTTAATTAAATCATTAGGATTAGATGCCCAAGGTTTATACGGACGCCCCTTAAGTGCTTCATCAAGAACTATAGGTAATGCTTTTTGCCAAGCCTCATCTGATTTATTTTCAAACTCTTGTTCTTGCATTTTACCTCTTAACTTAACCGAATCCGGAATGACTGGATATTGAGCAGCTACAGTTTGTACACAAGCTGCTAGTGCGGATGCAACTAATATCTTTTGAATAGTTTTCATTTCTTGTATGCCTTAATTATTCGTTATTTATAGGTAGACGCACCAGCGTATTTTTTGTAATCTATAAAATCATTTTTTAGTTAAAATGAAATACTCAATATTACCAATAACTACTAATCACTAAACCTCTATAACTCAAAACTACAAATCACTAAAAAGAAAAATGGCTAGCAAGAAACTCTTACTAACCATTCAATATTATTTAATTTTGCGCCATTCAGTTAAATATTCACGAGGCGATTGATTATATTTCTTGCGGAAGCATTTACTAAAATAACCTGAATCCTTAAATCCTACAGCAAAAGCGATTTCAGTTATTGTCATATCAGAGCTTTTTATCAATTCAATAGACTTGTTTAAACGAATTTCTTTTACCAAATCAACTGGGGCAAAACCGGTTAAGCCTTTAAGCTTTTTAAAGAATGCAGAGCGACTTAATCCTATTGTAGAAGCAATTGTATCAATATTAAAGTCACTATTTTCTAGATTTTCCTCAATCACTTGATGAATTTTCTCTATAAACTGAACATCTTTCTTCACCAAAAACTGTTCATAGTTATCCTCAAGTTGAGGTTCTTGAGTTGACTGCCATACACGTTCCTGAAATAACTTTCTTTCATTAAGCAATTGTTCAATACGAGCCACCAAATAATCCTTACTGAATGGCTTAGTTATATAAGCATTTGCCCCCATACTAATAGCTTTAGTTT
>DKPL01000023.1:3873-4233 GCA_002471185.1 Bacteroides sp. UBA7335 | reverse complement strand
CTGGAATATGACTAATCTGAAAATCATTACGAATATGCTGAAGCATTTTCAAACCATCCATATTAGGCATCATCTGATCAGTAACTATAATATCAGGATGGTAAAGATGTATTTTCTTTAATCCTTCCACCCCATCATTGGCCGTATAAATATTAAAACGATCCTCTAACTGAAGTCTAAGCATGTTGCAAAGATCTTTGTTGTCTTCTACAATCATTAAGACAGGAAGTGATGAATCTAAAATAGTTTCTTCTATTGTAACTTCATCATTTTCGATTAAAACACTCTCAGAGTTTTCAATTTTCTCTTCATTTTCACTCATATAAAAGTCAACCTCTGATTCTTTATAGTGCTCTTTAT
>DKPL01000023.1:589-3707 GCA_002471185.1 Bacteroides sp. UBA7335 | reverse complement strand
AGATAATAAAAACTGTATGATTCTTTATAGTGCTCTTTATTCGTTTGTAATTCAATCACAAATGTCGATCCATTCCCCTCTGTACTTTCTACATATAGCTGCCCATGATGCAAGTTTACAATTTCCTTAGACAACGCAAGACCAATACCAGTACCTTGATAATACGAACTACGAGCATTTTCAGCCTGAGAAAAACGTTCAAATATTTCGGAAAGTTTATTTTGCGGAATTCCCACACCATTATCTTCTATGCGAATCATACAGTTTTTATTATCTTCATTTATACCAACAGAAATAAAAACACTTCCCCCCGAGGAGGTAAATTTGAATGCGTTAGATAATATATTACGAATTACAATTGCCAGCTTTTCTTTATCAGCCCATATTTTGATGGAATCATCAGGTAATTGAAAGGTAAAACTCACCTCATTCTCATCAGCTAATACACGAAATTCTTTCTCAAAAGAAACAACCATATCTTTTAAATCGACAAGTGAAACATGAAGTCTCATCTTACCATTTTGAATTTTTCTAAAATCTAATATTTGATTAACCAGCTGAAGCATTTGATTTATGTTTCTTTCCATTAAATCAACATATTTCTTGCCTTTATCAGATAAATTTTCTTTTTCTTTTAGCTCTTGAATTGGACCTGTTATTAATGTTAAAGGAGTACGAAGTTCATGAGAAATATTTGTAAAAAACTTAATCTTAAGATCTGATAGTTTTTGCTCAATATATACATCATTTTTTACTTTAATCATAAACAATGAAAAACGAATAACTAATCCTAAAATAGCTATCAGTAATACAATATAGATAAAATATGCCCATCCACTAGCCCACCAAGGCGACAATACTGAAACATCTAATACATGAGATGAATTAAGGGTAGGATTTGCTTCATCAATCGTTTGTACTACAAACTTATAATTTCCAGGAGGAACATTGGTATAAGAAGCAATACGATTTTTTCCATTATAATGCCATTCTTTTTCATATCCCTCTAATATATATTTATATGAAATTCTATTTTTATTATTAAAATTCAAAGCAGCGAATTCAAAAGTAAACATTGACTGATTGTGCTTTAACACTATCTTATCTACATATGGGATAGCTTTATCAATAATTGGATCTTCAGTAAAACTTTGAATGTCTTGATTGGATATTTGACAATCAACTATAAAAGTTTTGTAATTATTTCGCTGACTTTCTAATTTCTTAGGTGAGAAAATTAAAATTCCCTCCTTACATCCTAGCCAAATCTCCTCATCTTGGGTAATAATAGCCGCATTGTCTTCGCATAACACCGGTGGGAATCCATCGTATTTATCGAAATTGCGTATCTTCTCACTAAACATATCATAATATGAAAGTCCATTTTCAGTAGCAAACCATAAACGTTCATTATGATCTTCAACCATCGACATAATAACATCATTATTTAATCCATCACGCAAACCATAAGAGATAAATTCAGGATAATGATTTTTTTGATTATAATATGTTAGTTTACTCAATCCACCACCAAACATCGACATCCAAATTTGCGATTTACTATCTTTATACAAAGTATAAACATCCCCATCAATAAAACTAGTTTTTCCTTTTTGCCGATAAATTTCAAATTCAATTTGGTCTACACGCTCAAAGTCATTTGCAAAAGACATTAAACCATCCATCGTTCCTACCCAAATACGCCCTTTCTCATCTTCAACTATGTTTCGTACTTCCATATATAAACCATAAGATGGATAGTTTTTAAAACCATTATGTATATTTTTGAAGGAGACTTTACCCTCTTCTTCCACTAATAAGTTTAATCCACCGTCTAATAACCCAACCCAGATACGATCTTTACTATCTTGAAAGGTTAAGTAAACATCACTACCATTTATAGAAGAAAGATCTGAAGACTCGCTTAAATAATAAGTTAATCGATACCCGGAATTCTCTTTAGAATCGGGAATAGCTTTGATTAAACCATCACCTTTAGTCGATATCCACATATTTCCTTGGTTATCTTCCATAAAATGATAAACGGTGCCCGTCTTATGTGTTGAAGGCGAAAAAGTATGTTTAATTCGACCATCTTTATCTAATATATATATATTTTGCCAACGAGTCCCAACCCAAATATCGCCATTTTTAGCCTGATACAACGCTCGCACACCAGGTTCATCCTTTTGTTGATTATTCAAAGGAGGAAGATTTAACATTCGAAACTGTTTTCGCGGAAAATTAAAGCGATAGACGCCTTGGGAAGCTGAAGAAAACCAAACTCCACCATCTTTATCCTGAAATAGATGCATGAATTTTTGATCGTTTTGCGAATTTGCAACCTGGCGTATTTTGTTAATCTCAATCATCTCAAGTTTATCGCGATCAAACAACCAAGCTTCACCAGTGGGTGAAAGGAAAAATAAACCTCTATCTCCTGCATCTTCAATATGTAGCAAACCTATTTTTTGCGGAAAAGAAAACGGAAAACGTTTTGAAATTTTATTTTGTGGATCATAGTAAACTAAAGCTCTTTCATTTTCATGAAACCACATTTTATCATATTGATCCATATATGCTTGAGTCACTAAACGATCATTTATGCTGATATTTATCTTCTGCAATTTTCTTTCTTTCAAATCGTATTCATAAACTCCTTGCCCTAACAAAGTAACATAAACATATCCAGTAGGTGTAACCATTAAGTTTGTGATGCTACCTTTCAGTTCAGATAGGACAAACTTATCAACAGACCCACCTTGGGTGTCAATCGAGTAAAAAACACCGGTATTGTCGCCTACCCATAACTTTCTTCCATCCTCAAAAACTGCTGTAAAATTAGCGTCAGAATCAACATTCATTTTATTGAGGATATAGTTACTCGGCCTTTCGGCTAGAGACTCACCTTTAGGGAAAGACAGAACCTTATAATCCATTCCAATCCAACTGATATAATCGAGAGTTTCACTCAATATATTATATTTCATTTGATAAGTATTTGGATTTACTTCATCTTTAGAGTCGAAAATTAATTTTATCGAAATACTGCCAACAGAATCAGTTTGTGCCAATAGCAAATTTTTATCACGCGTTAGTAGTAGTATATCCCCATCAA
>DKPL01000023.1:0-416 GCA_002471185.1 Bacteroides sp. UBA7335 | reverse complement strand
CTAGTATATCCCCATCAATATTCGATTGCAACTTAACAACCTGAATATTGCCAGAATAATTCTTCATATCATCAAAAACAGCATGAAATGTCTCTTTTTCTTTATTAAATACATAAAGTTTACGATCAATAGTTTTCACCCAAATAAAGCCATTACGATCTTCAACAATACGCTGTATCTTACGGGGAGGAATAGCCGAATCTGAAGATACTAATTTATTATGTGTTCTAAATTTAAAGCCATCAAATCGCGATAGTCCATACCAAGTACCAAACCATACAAATCCATCTTTATCCTTTAAAGAACAATTTACAACATTATTGGGCAATCCCTGCTCAACAGAGTAATGCTCAACAATCATATTTGAATTATATGATTTAACAGAAAAAGAAAGAGTTATAAATATTATTAATAGA
>DKPL01000042.1:1002-30682 GCA_002471185.1 Bacteroides sp. UBA7335 | reverse complement strand
CGAATCGTTATCACCACGCTGCATCGCTTCCCAATTATCTATAAAGATTTAACCAGTAGAGCCGGTAAAAAATATGCCATTATTGTAGATGAAGCACACTCTTCGCAATCGGGGAAAAGTGCTGAAAAACTGAAAGCAGCACTTGCTGATACCGAAGCGGCATTACACGAATGGGCCCAGATTGAAGAAAAGAGCGAAGAGGAATTGGAAAAGGGAAATGAGTCACTGATGGAGGATTTGCTATCGCAAGGGCAACATGATAACCTGTCGTTTTATGCCTTTACGGCTACTCCCAAACCCAAAACATTGCAAACCTTTGGTGTATTGGCTGAAAAGGGAGCAATAACCGAAGAGGCTAAATATAACGCATATCACAACTACTCTATGCTACAAGCCATTGAAGAGGGATTCATTAAAGATGTGCTACAATATTACACCACCTACGATACCACCTACGAAATTGCAAAACGCATTGAAGATAATCCAGAATATGAGGAGAGTCCTGCAACTCGTGCCATAAAAGCATTTCACGATAATCATCAGCATGTTATTGAACAAAAAACGGCTATCATTGTAGAGAAATTTAGAGAGGTAACGCTGAATCAGATGCTCGGCAAAGCAAAAGCAATGGTAGTTTGTTCGTCGCGTGCACATGCTGTGAGGTATTTTTTAGAGGTAAAGAGATATTGCGCTGAAAACGGCATTAAAGATGTAAACCCTATGATTGCTTTTTCGGGAAAGGTATTGTACAACAATATTGAGTATACCGAATCGAAACTAAACTCGACCGATACTCGCTCTATATCTGAAGCTAAATTGCCCCTCTATTTTGCCTCTGAGCTATACAATGTGCTGGTCGTAGCCGATAAATATCAAACTGGATTTGACGAACCGATGTTGCACACGATGTTTGTGGATAAAAAACTGAAAAACATAAAGGCAGTTCAAACTTTATCGCGATTGAACCGATGGCAAAAGGACAAACAAAATACTTATGTGCTCGACTTTGTGAACTCACCAGAGGATATAAAAAAATCGTTTGAACCATTCTATAAAGGCACAGAACTAATTCATCCGGTAGATGTAAACTATGTCTATACATTCCACAAAGATATACAACTGTTTAATCTTTGGACCGAGGCCGATGAAGCATCTTTCTATACTCTATATGAGAATATCAAAAAAGAGAAAAATAAACTGGGAGCACTCACTAATGCTTTTAAATGCACAGTTGAGCGATATGAACAACTCGATGTAGAAAAACGATTTGAAGTACGTGGCAAAATAAAAAACTTTATACGTTTTTACTCATATATGGCTCAAATTGCCAGAACATTTGATAAAGAGTTATATAAAGCCTATCTGTATGCAGACTTCTTATACAGATTATTGCCTAAAGATCCTCAGCAAAGGGTGGATTTGAATAAACAAATTATGCTCATTAACTCACGAATATCTGAAGGCAAAACAGTAGCTATCCATCTTGATGGCGAGATAAAACCAATAAAGGGAGAAAACCCAAAAGCAGGAAAGAAGATAGAAGAAAACACTGACTTACTCAGCAAAATTATTGATAAGGTAAATTTGATGTACCAAGGTCAGTTTTCTGAGGCAGACCGGGTGATTGTTGAGTCTATATATGACAAGATGATAACCACTGCACAGAAGAAACTCACTAAGCAAGCCAATAACACCGACGAAAAACAGTTTGAAGAGAGTATATTCCCTGAAATATTTGACGAGGTAGCACGAGGCTGCTATGTAGAGCAAATGGACTCTTTCGGAAAGTTGTTTGAGAATTCTGATTTTTACAAGAATGTGATGACTCAGATGGCAAAAGTAATGTATGACAACTATAAGAAACAGGAGGTTATTTTACCTTTTATCCCGGAAGTGTTTAAATCGAAATTCGTTACTGATGTAGAATCTGAATTTGAAGACATAAAGGAGTATATGCCTTCTTCAAATATTGTAGCGGATTATATGCTTAAGGTTATCAATGCTCAAACAATATCATCAATTGATGGAGCGAACGACCTACTGTTAGACTCATTTAATCGCTTATATTGTGAAGAAAAAATGAAGTTAGTTGATAAACGTCGTCATTTCAATACCATTGTAACTAAATATGAAGTCTTTTTAAAGAAGCTTTATTATATTATTAGTAAGGATGAAATAAAGAGTGGTAAAGAAGATAGTATGGCTACGTTTATTGACTGTATTTTTGCTTTTTCATGTTTAAGAGGGCTTAAATACAATACAGATTCACGCTACCAAAAATTATATACCTATTTAGAACTTGTTAAACAGTGGCGAAATAATGAATCGCATACAGCACCAGATGCTACACTCAAGGAGCTTGCAGTAGCAATTCATATAGTGTCGGCTATGTATTATTTTGTAGTTTCACAATGTTTTGATGAGCTTAAAAATGTTGAATTGTAAATAAAAAACATATTAAATAAAAAGAGTTCAAATATTAATTTGGACTCTTTTGTTAGTGTGCAGATAGAATGCACATTATCATCTCACCTTTGTATTATAATTATTGTTTAACTAAATTCAAAGGAAAATGAAAACAAATTTTTTTGCATTGTTGACACTTGTGTGTGCTTTAACTTTTTCAAGTTGCTCTAAAGATGATGGTGATACTATTGACCTCCAAACACCATCTGAGATGATATTAAATTCAAAACAAACGGCACAAATAAAAGCGATATCAAAAAGCCCTATCAGGTATGAATCGAAAAATGAATTTAATGCTACCGTATCTGATAAAGGGTTGGTTAAAGCTAATTTTGTGGGTGAAACCGAGATTAAAGTTACTAATGGAAGTGATTCAAAATCGATTACTATAAAGGTGGATCCTAAAGTAAATTTATACCCTGAACCATCTATAGAGTGGGGCATTACAAAAAGCCAAATTATTGCGAAATATGGTAAGCCAGACACTGAAACAGCCGATGGTATTGGCTATTCTGGCTATTCTTCAGCAGCTCCAATTGCTATGTTTTTATTCGAAAATAATAGATTAAAATCGTCGGCTGTTACGGTAAAGACTTCTTATGCTTCAGCTTTAGGTAGTTTCCTTACCGAACGCTATCTCCCAATCGATGTTGATAGTGATAAATATACGGCCATGTTTGTGAATGGGTTAAAGTCGGAAACAATAACAACTGCTGTATATTTATCAGTATATAATCTTAGTAATTTGATGGTGACATACCTTGATGTTAGAGATCTATCTAGTCGGTCAAATAATAATAGTGCTGATACAACTATTGATAGCTTTAGAACATTGGCTAATCAATTGGTTGACTAAATGTAGACTCTTATAAGAAAGCTGAAGTAGTAATTTATGAAATAGGTAGTGAAGTTAGAGATAAGTAGCTATAGTAATTGATTTCAATAATGAGGCTTTAGAAAAGAGCTCTGTACGAATTTGATTTGTACGAACTTTATTAAAACAAAACCGTGACAATAGCCACGGTTTTGTAATTTATATTGTGACTGCAATTAATTATGCGAACTCTGGTTCACATACAAGCTTCAAATTTAAAGCATTTTCAATTTTAAAGAGGGTTTCAAGAGAAAGGTTTTCACGCCCTTTCAATATTTTAGATATATATTGCTGACTACAGTTCATCCTTTCAGCTAGAGTCTTTTGTGTAAGACTAAGTTCCTCCATTCTATCAAGCATCTTCATGGCTACCATCTGAGAATAACGCAACCAAGTTTTGTTCTCTTGACGGAATTCAGCTTCCTCACGCCATGATGAAGGTGTGGTTGAAGCATGTGCTTTTAGTTTGTTCAATGTAGATTCCATAATCTTAATTATTATAATTCTCTGAGGTAATCCTCAAATCCATCATTAATTATGAACGATTTTTCTTGACTGGTGGCATTTGGTGTGGCATGCCTAATTTGGGGCAGTGCTTACCTGAGCTTTCTATATCTGATGCAATACAGCCATCTTTAAACTAATTTACAATCTCCTTAATGAGTTTAACCACTTTCGGAACGGCTTTTTGTACTTCGCTTGAAAGCTCCATGCCGATGTCTTGATAATCTTTTACCGAGATGGTGATAAGGTCGATTTCGGGAATGGTTTCGCGTACAATCATGCTTTCTATCATGTCGCGTAACCCAAACTCATGGGAGCTAAGTAAGCGGGGGTAATCGGATGAGAATTTAGGCTTAAGCATCTTTATGGTGCCACACTGAGAATGATCTAGTGTGGCATCAACAATAATTATATTTTTATAGCTTTCTAGCTCGCCAATTAACCCAACACCACCGGTACCTCCGTCTAATATATCGACGTGCGGAGGAAGTTTTTCGCTTTCTAAGGCTTGTACCACATGGATGCCAACTCCTTCGTCTTTCAATACCAAATTGCCAATGCCTAGCACTAATGTTTTCTTCATTGTATACTCTCTTTCTCTTTTGCTTCTTTCTTTAGACGCTTGATTGTTTCTTTTTTCTCTTTTATAATTTCCTCATTTTTGAGTTCTTTCTGGTACTCTTCTACAATTTCGGTATTGATAAATTTCCAACCGCCAATGATGGAAGATGCAATACCGTTTCTTTCGATATAGTCGTGATAAAATACCAAATATACGTGGATGATCACAAAGAGTATAAATACCCACATCAGGTAAAAGTGAATTTGCTTAACGACCATCAATCCGCCTAACTTGAATGCCAGACTCTGGAAAGTTTCAGCTCCGACTACCTCGGCAGTAGGCGACCATAAACATAGGCCGGTGATGGATTGAGCAATCAGCAATAGGAATAAGAAACCATAGGTGACGGCTGCTAAGCTGTTGTGCCCAATGTCGTAAATTGGCTTGGGACTCAACAGAAAGATATCGACTTTTAGAGTGTCGAATATGCCTCTCCATTGTTTCTTTTTGAGGGGTATGTAGTTGTTCCAACGGGCAAATTTATTGCCGGCAAACATCCAGTAAATACGTGCCAAAAAGTTGACAATGAGAATGACTCCCAATACCATATGCGAGAAGCGCAAATATCCAAACCAGTAACCGAGTTGTTGAGCGCCATCGCTTTGCACTATGGCAGGAGGATATGCAATGAGCAAGCCGCTGACTACTAAGAAGAAAATGCAAAAAGCATTGACCCAATGGAAGATTCGGACAGGGATTTGCCATACATAAATCTCCCTTAATGCAACTTTCTTTACTTTCATAGTGGTTCGTTTTATTTAGATTATATCGTATCTAACCGATGTATGTGTTCGCCATTTTCTGTATATAAATGGACTGCACAGGCCATGCAAGGGTCAAACGAGTGTATTGTACGAATAATTTCTAATGGGGCCGATGTGTCATGCACAGGCACATTGATAAGCGAGGCTTCGAAGGCTGAACGTTGTCCTTTAGGATCGCGTGGAGAGGCATTCCAGGTGGTAGGCACAACCATTTGGTAGCGTTTCACTTTCTTATCTTCGATATCTACATAGTGGGCTACTGCGCCACGAGGAGCTTCGCATACGGCATAGCCTTGTGCCGATTTGGGCCACGTAGAGGGTTCCCAGAAGGTGTTGTTGAACATGCGATAATCACCACCTTTGATATTGCTGACCAGCTGATTGTAGAAGTCGCTCATCCAGTCGGAAACTAATGAAGCCTCCATGGCACGACCTAGAATTCTGCCAATTACCGAGAATAATACGTCTTTATCGGCATTGAGTTTTTTGAGACAACGGTTAGTCAGGTCGACTACCGGTTCGTTGCCGGCTGCATAGTTTACGATGCAACGCGCCAACGGGCCAACTTCCATCGGCATTCCTTTGTAGCGAGGAGTCTTAATCCAGCTGTAAGGTTCGTCATGGTTGAGGTATTGGTAAGGCGGTGTTTTACCGGTATAGTTTAATATGGTTTCGCCTACTGAAGGATGTAAACCTACATTCTTACCTTGAGGATAGTCATACCATGAGTTGTTGACATATTCAACTAATCCGTCCATAGCCATTGGGTCGAACTCTTCGACTCGGCTTAAATCGCGGTTGGTGACTATGCCACGCTTCATCTTGTAGGTGCTTAAATCACCAAAGTTACCCATTGGGAAATCGCCTGCACCTAAATAGTTGGTCAACCCACCTCCCAGTTTTGTCCACTCGGGATAGTAAGAGCCAATGGCTATAACATCGGGCAAGTAGACTTGATTTACAAAGATTTGAGCTTGTTGGATGATTTGATTCACCCAGTTTAGACGATCGATATTGATGGCATTAGGGCCGTCGATATTGACAGCACATGCCATACCGCCTACTAGAAAGTTTGGATGTGGGTTTTTACCACCAAAAATGGTTTGTATCTTTACAATCTCTTTTTGAATTTCGAGGGCTTCTAGGTAGTGACCTAATGCAATCAGATTAACAGCAGGAGGTAGTTTATAACCCGGATGATCCCAATATCCGTTAGAGAAAAGGGTTAGTTGATTGGATTCTACATACTTCTTGACCGTGTTTTGAACGTCAGTAAAATACCCAATGGAGTTTTTGGGCCAGGCCGAGAGTGACTGTGCAATGCTTGCTGCTTCTTCCGGATTGGCTTTTAAGGCACTCATCACATTGACCCAGTCGAATGCCTGGAGTTGATAAAAGTGCGTAATGTGATCTTGCATGGTAAGTGCACCCAACATAAGGTTTCTAACCATTTCGGCATTGGGCGGAATAACGATGCCCAGCGCATTTTCTACGGCACGTACCGATACGAGAGAGTGCATAGAAGTACAAACACCACATACTCTACCTACATAAGCCCATACATCGCGTGGATCTCGGTTTTGCACGATGATTTCGATGCCGCGCACCATGGTACCGGTACTATAAGCATCTTTAATTATGCCATTTTCTATATCAGCTTCTATTCTTAAGTGTCCTTCAATTCTTGTTAAAGGGTCAACAACTACTTTCTTTATCATAATTTATACAAAGTGGTTAATCGTTATTCTTCTGGTTTTGTATCTTGATTCGGATTTTCATCCACTTTACCCATGTACCTCAACTGGTCTACACGAATTTCGGTAATTTTTTCTTCGAGTTTCTGAATTCTGCCATTCAAATCCTTCTCTATTACATCGCTTTCTTCTTTGTTTAGGCTGATGTCATTCATTTGATTTTTAATTAACTTGCGTTTAACAACGTTGGTTACAATGCCATGCACGGTAACACCCGCTAAAGTGGCAGCCGCAAGTCCAATGCCGATATCGGTAGCTGTAACACTTGCTCCAATTCCGGTGATTGATGGCAATGTGTGATAGAGTGGCTCTTTGTCCCAGAAGTCTGGTTCGGCACATCCTATACAGCCGTGTCCCGACTGAATGGGATAACTCACATTGTTGTTCCATTTTATAATTGCACAAGAGTTGTAGGTATTAGGACCTTTACATCCCATCTTGTATAAACAATATCCTTTTTTTGCATTTTCATCGTCGAACGACTCTACAAATAATCCTGCATCGTAGCAAGGTCTGCGGTAGCAGGTATCGTGAATGCGACGAGAGTAGAATACCTTAGGACGTCCCATATTGTCTAGTTCGGGAAGTTTATCAAAGGTAACATAGTATGAAATAATACCTGCCATGACATCGGCAATGGGAGGACAGCCTTGTACATTGACAACAGGTTTTCCGGGACTAAGCTTATGCACCGGTTTAGCATTGGTAGGGTTGGGGTAGGCTGCTTGTATGCAACCTGAACTGGCGCAATTGCCCCATGCAATGATGGCAGCTGCTCCTTTGGCACCTTCATCAAATACATCTTTAGCGCTTCTACCTGCTATAGTACAGTATCCCGGATTGCCTACAGGGACAGCACCCTCAACAATCATGATGTATTTGCCATAGTGTTCTTTCATGGCTTTTGCGCGAACTGCTTCGGCTTGTTCGCCTGCTGCAGCCATTAATGTATCATCATAGACCAAAGAGATTAAATCGAAAAGCACCTCTTTGATGATGGGATGAGAGGACCTAATGAAGGATTCGCTGCAACAGGTACATTCCTGGAAGTGATACCAAATAACGATTGGTTTGGGTTTTGTTTCAAACGCTTTTGTAATCTCGGCAACTCCCGAAGTACTTAATCCTAACATACCACCCATTAAACCACAAAACTTTAAGAATTGTCTTCTGGAATAACCTTTGTCTGTTAGTTCCTGATAAAAAGTTTTTTCCTTTTTTGCCATATCAGTTATTCTTATTTTAAATCTTAACAGATGCGGGGTAATTGTTCGCCCGATATCATTTCAATGATGCGTCGATTGCCAAAAACACCTTTCTGATATACTATGTTTTTATCACTATCTATTACTTTACCAATAATTTGTGCCTGTTCGCCTCGCTCACTGTTTCTGATGATTTCTAGGGCTTTTGCTGCATCGTCTTGCTTGACAAATACCAGCATAATGCCTTCGTTGGCTACATACATAGGGTCTAGACCTAACAATTCGCAAGCGGCATTTACGCCATCGCTTATTGGCAATGAGGCTTCGTCAATCTCAATGCTTACGTTGGCACTCTGAGCTATTTCATTTAAAGTACTTGATAGACCGCCACGAGTGGGGTCACGAAGCACACGAATAGAATTGGGAAGTTGTGTGAGTAGATTGTTTACTATATCGTTTAATGATGCAGTATCACTCACAATCTCACTTTCAAACTCTAAACTGTTGCGTGTGGATAAAATACACATGCCATGCTCACCAATCTTGCCAGTTACAATTACAACATCACCGGGCCTTACATTGTTGGGAGAAATGGCTGTTTTATTTCCAATTACGCCAATTCCTGAGGTATTTATATAAATTTGGTTGCCTTTGCTTTTCTCAATAACTTTGGTATCGCCGGTAACAATGAAAACTCCTGCTTGTTGTGCAGCTTCGGCCATTGTCTTTACTATACGTTCAAGATCCTTAATGGGAAATCCTTCTTCGATGATAAATCCAACCGAGAGGTAACGCGGAGTAGCACCACTACACAATAGGTCGTTGACTGTTCCGTTGATGGCTAAATCGCCAATGTTGCCACCGGGAAAGAATATGGGATCTACCACAAACGAATCGGTAGTAAATGCTATTCGATTGCCTTCTAATAGAATTTGTGCACTGTCGTGCTCTTGCTCTAAATATTCATTTCTGAAATAGGGATAAAATAGAGACGAAATCAACTTTTGAGTTAATTTACCGCCTCCGCCATGTGCCAACTGAATGGTATCAAAGGTTGTGTTGGGTATGCTACATTCTATCATTTGATTCGATATTTATCTATACTCTATATTTGTAATAAGCGGCACATATGCCTTCGCTCGAAACCATGGATGCTCCAATGGGCCACTCGGGCACACATTTGCTACCAAAGAAGGGGCAGTCGGCAGGGGTGGCTACTCCTTTCATAATTTGACCGGCAATACAGCGTTCGTGTATCATTGGTCGTGGCTGATTTTGGTTGAATCGGTGTGATGCATCAAAATCTTTATATTTAGTCCGAAGTTTGAAACCTGTATGAGGAATGTGACCTAATCCACGCCACGTCTGCTCGGCAACCTCGAATACTTCATTCAATACCTCTATGGCTTTGCGATTGCCATCGTTTGGAGCAATGCGCTGATATGGATTTTCTACTGTGTAGATGCCATTTTCCAACTGCTTGATATTGATGTAGATGCCTAGTAGAAGATCAACTGGCTCGAATCCGGTCACAGTGAAGGGTATCTTATAGGTAGTTGCCAATCGTTGATACTCGTTTGTACCCATAATAGCACATACATGGCCGGCGGCTAATATTCCATCGACTTTAAAATCGGGTAGTTGGAGTAAATGCTCTAAGATGGGAGGAACAGCAAATAGAGCTGTCAGTAAAGAGAGGTTTTTAATGGCTTGTTTGCGGGCTTCTAAAACGACTTGCGCATGGATTGGTGTAGTAGTTTCGAAACCGATGGCGAAGAGTACTACCTCTTTATCAGGATTCTCTTGAGCTATCTTTATGGCATCTAGTGGCGAATAGATCACTCGGATGTCACCACCTTGCGATTTGGCCGTCAAAAGGTCTTGCTCGCTTCCGGGCACTCGCATCATATCGCCAAAAGATAAAATAATGGCTTGGTGCTTCAACGCCAGTTCAATGGCAGTGTCTATAGTTTCTTGTGGAGTTACACAAACCGGACATCCCGGGCCGTGTATCAGTTGAATCTTTTGGGGAAGTACTTCGTCGAGGTTGTATTTGGCAATGGCGTGTGCCTGACCGCCGCATACATCTAAAATGCGCCAATTCTTGGTTGTTACTGCATGAATGGCATCAATCAATCTTTTGCCATATTCTGCACTTCTATATGGATTCTTATTAAGCATCATCGCTTTATCTTGTTAATGAAATTTCAACTCAATACCATCAACCGCATTCAAGGCCTCTAGGGTGAGTTGAGCCTCTAGCTCATCTATTACAGAGATGGCCATCCCGGCATGTGCTAGTACATAGTCGCCCTCGTTAACATCTACCCATGCTACACAAATTTCTTTTTGTATTCCTCCAAAATCTACTATTGCCTGTTTTAAAGGTTCGTTGGGATTCACGATTTGAATGATTTTCCCCGGTATTGCCAAACACATATCTTGAGTTTTATCTTTATGAACAAACCTTTTAACAATATTGTTCAATAGATGTATTATAACGTTAAATGAATGGAACGTGGATAGATATTATGAAATTGAGGTGAAAGGGTTGGTTCAAGGTGTAGGTTTTCGCCCTTTTATTTACTCTTTAGCGCACGACATGAACTTAAAAGGTACTGTAGAGAATAATACTTCCGGAGTGTTTATTCAGCTTCAATGTATGGCAACTCAAATGGAGCTCTTCTTGGAGCGGATCCGGAACGAAAAACCTCAAGTGGCTTGCATTACAGATATCAACTTGTCAGAGTGTGCCTCTTCATCGAGTTTTTGCGATTTCAAGATTATAGAAAGTCACTCAACACCTGCCGAAATAACTTATATTAGTCCCGATATGGCCGTGTGCGAGGAGTGTATGCATGATTTTCGGACGCAACCGCACCGCATCAGTTATCCTTTTATAAACTGTACACATTGTGGTCCGCGTTTTTCTATTATTAAATCAATACCTTATGATCGTCCGTTTACCACCATGCATCAATTTGCCATGTGTGGTACGTGTAGCCATGAATATACCAATCCACTAGATAGGCGATTTCATGCACAACCCATCGCTTGCAACAATTGTGGTCCTACCTATAGGGCTTACATCAGGTTAGCAAATGGAGATGTTGAGCGGATGACAAACTACTCGGACATTGTGGCGAAGCTGGCTGAAACATTAAAAGCTGGTAAAATTGTGGCACTGAAGGGGATGGGTGGCTTCAATTGGTTAGTTAATGCTCGAAACAAAGATGCAGTGAAGCGACTAAGAGTTTTGAAGCAACGAATCAATAAACCTTTTGCAATTATGGCAAAAGAGATGGAATGGGTGTCACAAAAGATGAAGGTGAATAGTAGGGAGGAAAATATGTTGAACTCATGGCGTCGGCCGATTGTGCTATTGAATGAGAAAGAGAAGTTAAACGATGAACTGAATAGAGGATTTCATACGATTGGTGTAATGTTGCCTTATATGCCGATTCATTATGACCTTTTTGAATACACTGGGTTAGATGCCATTGTGGTGACTAGTGCCAATAAGGTTGGTGAACCGATGTTGTGTAACAACGGTGAGGCAAGAGATTACCTGATTGATAATTCGGACTTTTATGTAGAACACAACCGAGAAATATTTAATCGTGTAGATGATTCGGTAATACAGGTTATCGGTTCTTCTACCCACATCATTCGTAGGGCGCGTGGCTATGTTCCCGAGCCGGTTCTCACCAGCGACTGTGTAGAGGGTGGGGTAGCCTTCGGTGCAGAGATGACAGCCGTTTTTGCCATCGGTAAAGATCATCAAATATTAATGGGGCAATACATTGGTGATTTGTCCAATCTTGGAGTTTACGAAGCATATCAACAGTCTCTTACACAATTTATCTCTTTGTTTAAACTCAATCCTACTTTTCTGGTGGCTGATGCTCACCCCAATTATTACTCATCTGAGTGGGCGCGAGAGCTTGCTCAAACTTGGGAAATACCATTATATCAAGTTCAACACCACCATGCTCATGCCGTAGCAGTAATGGTTGAACATCAGATTGACGAGACTTGTTTGGCATTGGTATTGGATGGTACCGGGTATGGTGACGATAAAAATAGTTGGGGAGGAGAGCTCTTGGTTTGTAACCGATTGTCTTATGAACGAGTAGCACACCTACCTTATCAATGGCTGCCGGGAGGTGATAAAGCTTCATTTGACTGCGGGCGGATGACACTCAGCTATCTTTATGGGCTATATGGCACACTTGATGCATTGCCCCAACGCTTTGTGAGTGAGTATGGCGAAGTAAAAATAAAACAGATGGCCATGCTTTTGGCTTCATCATTAAATACATGGCAAACTTCTTCGGCAGGACGACTCTTCGATGCTGTTGCTGCATTGCTGGGAGTGTGTATGTATAATACTTTTCAAGGCGAAGCTCCGATGAAGCTGGAGCAAATTGCTATGGAGTACAAGCAAGATAAGGTGTCGTACTTTGTTCCCTCCGAAGATGCAGACCAAGATTGGAATCTGCTATCTATATTCAATGGCATGTTGAATGATTTGCGCCATGACCAATCTATCGGTTTAGTTGCAATGCGCTTTCATCGAAGTTTAACCGATCAGTTTTTTGAAGTAATTAAAAGGTACTCTGCCGAATGTAACATTCATAAAATTATTCTCTCAGGCGGTGTTTTTCAAAACAGATTGCTGCTTGAATTGTTAATAAAGAAAATAGAGGCGCATTCGCTAAAGGTATTCTATCCCATAAATATTCCATGCAATGATGGAGGGATAGCAGTTGGACAACTCGCAATAGCTGCTGCTATTCGTAAACTCAAATAAACATATGCATGAATTATCTATTGCCATGAGCATAGCCGAACTGGCACTTGCCGAAGCACAGAAAGCAAAGGCAGTGAAAGTAAAAGAGATTGAAGTGGAGGTTGGCGACTGGTCGGGAGTTGACTACGACGCGTTGCAATTTTCGCTAACCGCTGTGCTAAATGCTGAAGCGGTTTTGAAAGAGACAAAATTAAATATGATCAGACGAACTCCGGTAATGCATTGCAAGGAGTGCAATTGTGATTTTACTCCCACAGCCATGTATATTACTCAATGTGAAACTTGCGGAGGGGAAGCTATTGAATTAAAACAAGGAAAAGAGCTCTCGTTGCTCTCTTTAATTATAGAAGATTAATTTCAAACTATTGTAAAAATGTGTACAGATAACAGTCATCACCATCATCATCATGACCATGAACACGATCATGATCACGAACATCATCACACTCACTCACACGAGCGAATAATCGATGTAAAGAAAGATATTTTAACTGCTAACCAATCTATGGCCGAGCGCAATCGGGGGTATTTCGATGCCAAAGAGATATATGCCATTAATATTGTTAGTTCGCCGGGTTCGGGGAAAACCACTATTTTGGAGCAGACTATCGAACGGTTGAAGAAACAAGTTGCAATTGCAGTAATTGAGGGCGATCAGCAGACCTCAAATGATGCCGATCGCATCAAACAGACCGGTGTTCCGGCAATGCAAATCAATACTCAAAACGGATGTCACTTAGAAGCCAATATGGTGCATGATGCCGTTAAGAAAATGGGATTACAAGATTCATCGCTACTGTTTATCGAGAATGTAGGAAACCTTGTTTGTCCGGCGGTGTTCGACTTGGGTGAAGCCGTTAGAGTGGTAGTGGTTAGTGTGACCGAAGGCGATGATAAGCCATTGAAATACCCCTATATGTTTCAATCTGCTCAAATTTGTATTATCAATAAAATCGATTTAGCTCCTTACCTAAAGAGCAATCTTGAGCAGTTGAGAAAGAATGTGCTAACAGTCAATCATCATTTGCAGATATTCGAGCTGTCGGCTCAAGAAGGTACAGGTATGGATGAGTGGTGTAACTTCTTGTTAGAGAAAGTTGTGAAAGAGTAATAAGTAGATATCTATAATAAGGGCTGCATATCAATTATTTATTGAAATATGCAGCCCTTATTATTTGTTATTTATGCTTTGATTTTTAATTTATCTTTAGGTATAAAAAGTAACATGGAGAAGATGGTTACTAGTACCAAAGCCACTCCGGTTAAGGCCGAAAAGCTTTTTCCCATCTGATCACCTAACATTTCGAAGGAGTAATCGGGCATAATGATTAATGCCTCTTGTATCTTATCAAAATATTGATGTGCTACTCCGGCTTCTGTTATACTTGGTGAGCCACTCATAGCCTGCATTAGAGACCACTCTAATCCATCGGGACTAGCTGAAGCAAATAGCGAGAAGAGGCATCCCACTACAATAGCCATTGTTATTGTTTTCAATTCGGAGTTGATAGCTCTGCTCATATCCATCGCTTTTAGTATTCCCCAGATGATTAAACCTTCGCCGATACCAATAAATAAGTGGATAAAAAGCATGCTCTTAATTAAATCACCAAAGGCTAGGGTAGAGTGTCCCGATATGCCAATCTCGATTGATGCAGCAAAAGCACCTAGCAACAGACTAACCACAGGAGCAGTCAAAGCTATACGATACGTATTGCCGTTGAATAGGCGCATTGCCAAAGGATAAACAATTAAACACGGAATAAATGCCATGTTAAACCAATTGCACGAGAAGGCAAGCAACCCGCCATCTCCGAAAAATAAAGATTGAACAAGTAGTACGGCTCCCATTGTTAAGAAAGCACTCCAACGCCCCAGCAAGATACAAAGGAGGATAGCTCCCACGACATGACCCGAAGACCCTGTACCCGGAATAGCAAAATTTAGCATTTGCAACGCAAATACCAAAGCTCCCGCAACAGCCGCACGACGAATTCCGGTAGAAGTAGTTTTATTCACTGTCTTTTTTACTGCAACAGCTGTTGCACATGTTTGTACGGCTGTAAACCCTATTGCTACTGCCGCTGAAATTAAAGCACTTTCGATATGCATATTCTTTGATAATTTAGTAAAACTATAGCTCTTATATCGATTTAAACAAATTAACAATCGTTTTAGTTCTAACGAGATGAATAGTTTTGCGTTATTGAGCTAAGATAGTATCCCATCTAACACATGTAGTTGTGCTTTTAATGGAAGATGGGTACTATTTGCACATTTCTCCTGATGATACTTTGGTTATTGTAATCGCTTATTTAATCTTTCCTAGCCCATATTTTTTATGAATGCGATTCTTGACTAAAGATTATTCTGCCGTAAAATCATATTCAGATTGTAGACGAATTTTTTCTCCAAGCTTAAGATTACGCATATCGTTTACTAATTTATATTCTTTAGCTTCACTCTGATTTTTTCCCGCCTTAAACGTTATGGAATAATGTCCTACAGGGAGTATGTACGAAATAACTTCCGTGGGGGCATAAGTCACATTTTTATCGTCTATCGTTATGGGTTCTCCATTGGCAGTGCCTGTTATTTTAATGCCCGATATTGATTTATCGGTAAAAGAATTAACGATTTCGACAGATCCTGATGGAATACGGCTAGGTGCCTTAAGTTCATTTGTGCAGCTCAACAAATCGGGATTGCCCGATTTAGAAATGATATCATAGTCTAAATCTACATAATCGGCCTTTGTTGAGAAAAAGCGAGAGGCACCATAAATAAGTTCTGAAAACCCAAACTTAACCTTAAATTTATTTTCACTATAGTTCTTGGTTGATGGAACATGCCAAATCCAACTGTGATAAAATTCGGCACCCGAGCGTGCAATCATTGGTGGATCTGAGATCTTTAATTTGCTATACGAAGGAAGATTATTTATCTTATACAAGAAAGCAGCAGAATTTATTCCTGAATTGTTTCCTATTTCAACATCTTTTAATTCTCTTGTTTTTGTATCCGAGTATTTCACTCCGCCTGTTATTGTTGCACTAACACCTTTCTTTTTACCTTTTTCACTAGACTCAAAGCTTCCCGATAGCGATGCTCCAATTCCCCATTCTACACCCGAAGTATATGAGGTAGACGAGACTGAAGATTGTGGAGTTGGACTGCATCCAAACTCAAAGACTGCGTCGTTAGCATCACACAAACTTGCATATATTTTGGCTTGTTTTAGGTAGAAACCACAATAGCGGGTTATTACCCCATGGCTGTTTTTCTTACCATTTCCTACATATAAACCATCGGAGTTTATTTTTACATATAAGTTGACAATATAGTAATCTCCTCCTTGCTCGGCTTGGTTCTCGAACACATATAAAGGATATACATTTAACTTCATCACTACCTCACCTTTTCCTGAAAGACTAACATTTTCGTATTTGGGAGTTATACGTTCATTTAAATTAAATGTATAAGACTTTGTGATGGTTTGACTTCCAAATAGTTTAGTAACGTCTTGTGTGTCAAATTCGCCATCGCCTAAAATTAAGGGATTCAGATTTTCATTTACCCAATTAGTTAACGTGTTTAGATATTCTTCTATATCATTAAAATCAGTTGGAATATTTATCGAGTAAGTACCCTGATTGGAGAAGGCAAAGAATAAATCTTTATCAATGTTTTCATCAACGGCCAAACTTGTGAAATTATCATCTGCCCACTTTTTTAAAATAGAATATTTGGGCTCTACAATAATAATTACTCCGTTTCTATCAATGATGTTTTGGATAGCGTCGGTATATTGGTTGATATTACTTGATGTAACAAATAGTACTTTAACCTTGTCGTCAATATCTGTTGCTGTTTTGGTGAATCGTTTTTTTATTCCTTCGACATACTCAACAGGGATTTCTGATGTTAGGTAACTGAGGTCATTTATAGCACTTCCATCAGACAGTGATTTTTCTATTTCGGTAGAACATTCATCCATTATATCATCATCTGAGTCATGACATGATATTAAGAATGCTGTAAAGCATAAACAAAACAGTAGAAAACAAATCTTACTTTTTTTCATATACATATTGATTTTTTAATTAATACTCTAGGCTTTGCTTAATGGCACAACTGTAGGCTAAGATTAGTTATGAGCTACAGTTGTGAAATACAAATATATGCAAATGTAGTAAAAAGAAATAAAAAAGAATTAATAAACAAAAAATAAGCAGTTAATGATGTTAATGTTTAATTACAAGTATTACCGAGAGAACTATTATGAAAAAATATATCTCTCCTCACCGTCTCACAATCTCTCTAGTCACTGCTGTTGGAACCTCTTTGCACTGGCATACAGCAGACTTGTGGACAGCTCTCGAAGAGTTTCTGGGCGCGCTTTAGCAAGATGGTGTAACAGGGGGCATGGGGTAGGTGACTCAGTGCACGATTGTTGATGCAGCTCAAAACCATAACTTTAGTGCCATGGGTAAACATTGTCTCATACAAATTTGTTTACTAAATAGATAAAATCTAAAACGAAATTATTATGCTAAACCAAAAAATGCTTGAGGCACTGAATACTCAAATAAACAAAGAGTATTGGTCAGCCTATTTCTATCTATCCATGTCAGCCAACTTTGCACACAAAGGGCTAGAAGGCTTTGCCAGCTGGTTTGAGATGCAGTTTAAAGAAGAACAGCTTCATGCGGAAATGTTTGTGAAATATATCGTGAGCCGCAATGGCAAAATCGAGCTAAAACCCATTGATGGCGTTAGACAAGATTGGGATACTCTGCTCGATGCCTTCGAAGACACACTGAGTCATGAACAGAAAGTTACAGCCAGCATTAATGAGCTTTATACACTGGCCGGTAAAGAGAAGGATTATGCTACGCAAAGCTTCTTGAAACGATTTATCGACGAGCAGATAGAAGAGGAAGAGAACGCTCAACTACTCATTGATAAGCTTAAACTCATAGGCGACAACGGATTGGGCATCTATCTGCTAGACAAAGAGGTGGCCACCCGAAAAACCATTGCCGTTTAAATAGACCTGAAAGGGTAAGGTGCGAGGCGGCACATAACGCAAATGCGGCTTAGAGTTTTTTACGCTAAGCCGCATTTTTGCGTATTAAAGACACCATGGAGTTATTTCTCTCTTTGGCTACTTATTACCCCAATCTCTTACAAGATTTACGATGTCCATAACATAATCTTTATCGGTAAACCCTGCTCCTCTAACCGCCGGATGCCAAGTATGAATGTACAACTTATCCCCCGTATCATAAAAAGCGTTTCCGTATTCGGTTATTTGCTTCACTGCCGTTGCTAAGTCCTCAAAATCCTCTTTGTAGAAATATTGCAATGTGTTTCCAAATAGGATCACATTAGGGTTATACGTATCAATTTGGAGTTTCAGCAAATCGCGGTTGTCATAATAGGCCTGCTGTATTTCATTAGCATAAGAGACGCTACCACCCGGCATTTTCTTAATGTTGATTATCGCTATCTCTTGTAAGGGCTCAAACGATTTTTCATCATTGGCATCGGGGATCTCGCACCAGTCGCAATCCCTTAAAATCCCATAAGAAGTATAAATCATTCGTTTCAAAGTCGGAATGCTTTTCCCACACTGATATAGCCACCCTCTATCTTTAAATTTTTCGGGATAGCTCCAACTGTCATCCTCAGAGTTGGCCTCTTTCAATACCCACAAAACACGATACTTCGCCTTCAAGTACTTTTCAATGTCGATGATGCCGTCAATAACAAAATGGCTATTACTAGCTACACCTATCTGCTCAATTTGTTTAGAGATAGCGTTACAGCTGTTTTTAAAATTATCTCTCATGTTCTACAGTAATTTTAGTGTTAACGTGGTCTACTTTTGTAGGAAAGAACACCTATACAAAGGTAGCAGATTGTAGCTAAATAAACGGTGTAATCTTAAAGTTGTAGCATAACAGCACAACATTCTTGTTACTTTCGTAATGCCTTGGTACGTGCCAATTACCAAAAAATAGCACTAAGCATTTATAGCACTCATCTATTTCTTATACGCTTTTTAAGTAATATTGTACTGAATGATAATCATTCGCTAAAGAATAGAGAAATGTATATATTATATAAAGATAGCGACACAAAAAAGATTGATGTCGGTGTAAATGTCGATGTAAAAAAGTGATAATAGATTATTTGCGTAAGAATCCTGCACTTACTATAGAGCAGTTGGCAAACAATATAAAAAAGTAGCTGAACCATAGAAAGGCACATCAAAGAGCTACGCGAAGCAGGAGTGATAACCCATGTTGGCTCTGACAAAACTGGTGAGTGGCAAATCAATGGCAAGAAGTAGATTGTACGAATATCAAGATAGTTATGGTAAAGCCATGAAACCTTTTGGACTCGAACGTGGTGTGGTGGGCTCTACCGCTAATCACCAAAGTCGCTCTGCGTTTTATCACAGCCAAGAAAAGGAACTTCAGACACGCATCGAAAGCCTTCAGGAAGAAGTGGAAAAACTACTCGCTAAATCTAAAGATGGAAAATCACAAATACTATCTTTGTTTGCTATGGGAGAACTCCCAAAAGTAAAAAAGGGAGAATGCGGACAAGGATCAACAGATAAATGATTTGAAGAAGTTAATCACGCAGTTCAGGCAAGAAAAGAGTAGCCTTGAGCAACAAGCCAAGAAACAACAGATTGAAATACAAAAGCCATCCAGAGAATAGAAACACTTGAACACAAAATATCCGAAAAAGAAGAACGGATAGTCAAGTTTGATAAGATTGTACATCTCCAACGATACAATCTTTCATCTGGAGCCATCCTTACTCAGCACTTTATTTCCAATTTGTTAAGAAAAACTTTACATATCTGGACACAAGTAGGAGCTGAGAAATATGATGCTGTTAGTTATGATGTTCCATATAGCTTGATGAAGTAATTTGGTGATGATGAGATAACTATTCACGAACTGGCAAATGCTGTATTTGAGCCTTGGGAGCAGATAAATCAGGCGCAAGCTAAACTTTTGCAGGCTACTTTTACTTTGGCAAGTGGTGGAGAAGCACAAACTCATGTAGGAATAGTTGGCGGAGGTAGTTCGTCGGATATGCCTTGGGATGACAATGGGCGAGGGAGGAGAAGGTGAAAACTTTAAGGAGGGAGATTTACAATGTTTTAACAGTTTTCTGGAGTGTATGCACTATTTATACTTCAAAAAGAGTCTGTTATTAGTAATGTCAAAGCTTGGATTCTATTTGCATAATTTATACTCCAAAGTTTTACCAACACCAATTGGAGGAAAGAACACAAATATACAATTTGTAAAACAAATAGCAAAATAACTATCATATTACCTATTAGGCAGACCATTATCTAGTGGTAATAAAAAAATAATTATCTTTGCGTGCAAATTTGATAGTCCAATGCAGAAAGTTAATAGACTAAAAGTAATCTTACCCAAGAAGGATCTGACTAATTTGTGGCTTCCCCGTCAGTTGGATGTAAATGCACTATATAACGAAAAGGTTGTCGGTTACATCAGCGGAGGTAGAGAAACGTATGAATTATGATTAAGAAACTTACAAAAACATTCACTATTTTTATCCCCATGAAAGGAGTTTTACACCTATTGCTACTGATTTGTATTGTTTGCAGCCTTACGGGCTGCAAACGCAATAGCTATCCACCGATACTACAAACGGCTGATAGCCTAGCTACCGCACAGCCAGATAGTTCCGTTGCTTTGCTAAAGAGGCTAGATTCGACCATGCAGCAAACACCCCAAGCTACACAAATGTATTACAACCTACTCTGTATAAAAGCCAATGACAAAGCATACATACCTCATACCTCCGATAGTCTGATATTATCCGTACTAAACTACTATACCCAAAAAGGAAACAAACAACACCTACCTGAGGCCTACTATTATGGTGGAAGAGTATATCGAGACTTAGGCGATGCTCCCCTAGCATTGGACTATTTTCAAAAAGCTAAAGAAGCATTGCAGCAGAGTGAAGTAAGTGAGTTAGCAGGGAAAATATACAGTCAAATGGGGAGCTTGTTTCTTTTTCAAGATCTCTACCACGAGGCTATTGAGATGTTTAAAAAAGCGCAAGAAATCAATTTGAAATTGGAGAATCACACTAGTGTGGTATTTAATTTAAGAGACATAGCATGTGGGTACAGGTCCTGTAACCAAGCAGATAGTTCAATTGTCTATTTTCAAGAGGCTTATAAGTTAGCTAGTAGTTTGTCAAACAAAAAACTTACCTCGCTGATAGAGAGTCAGATGGCTGCTCTTTATCTGGAACAAGGGAAGTATGATTTAGCTAAAAGATACATTCAGGGATCATTAGCAGAATTGGACATTCCTAGTAAAAGTGGTATTTTCTCGATTGCAGCAAAGCTCTATCACCAAACAGGAGTGATAGATAGTGCAACTTATTACTACCAGGAGTTGTTGGTATGTGGTACTATTTATGCCAAGGAGATAGCCTATAAAGGGTTGGCAGAGATTGCTTTAAACAAAAAGCAACCCCAAGAGGCAGCTACCTATTTAAGTCAATACAAATATTATATAGACTCTATTCAAAGCATTACCTATACAGAGAGTCTGCACCGTATGCAGGCACTCTATAACTACCAGCTGCGCGAAAAAGAGATTCTAAGACTAAAGAGTGAAAGCGAAAAGAATCAACGTCTTATTGTAACCTTTGGACTTCTCTTCACGCTACTACTGGTTTCATCATTGGCCTTTATGTTTTATTTCAAGTGGGGAAAAGCCAAACTAGCGCTCAAACTAGATAAAATAAACCTCTTAAAGAGAGAGCAAGAGCGAAAAAGCCTCAACACCCTGAATGAGCATAGAAAAAGGATAGAAACATTGAAAAAAGAGATAGACAAAGTGGATAAAATAAACCTTACTCTGATAGCACAGTTGGAAGAACAAAAAGAGGAGGTGGTATATGCCTGCAAGGAGTTGGAAAGAGAACTAAAGAATAGAGAGGATGCAAAGAGCTTTTTCGAGAAGTCTGACTTTCACTGTATCCTTCGTTCTAAAATAAAAAAGCAAGATACCCTTTCACAAGAGGAGTGGCAAGAGTTGGAAGAGAGTATCAACCGTAGCTATGCTAACTTCTCTGAAAATTTATATGCACTTCATCCTTTGAAGGAGCATGAACATCGTGTTTGCCTTCTACTTAAAGCGAACTGTACGTTTGTAGAGATAGCTTCCCTTACGAGTCGTAGTAAAAATGCTATTATTTCTACCTGCCGAAGGCTCTATTCGAAAATGTTTCTTCAAGAAGGCAGTTCTAAATCACTGGTGAGTTTTATAAACTCATTATAAGTTACTTAACAGGTTTTGCACACTGTTTTGCACACACTAATTGCTCCCATTCCTATTTTGCATACACTTTTGCACACACCCAAAGTGTACATCGTATCCGATAAACTTGTTTCTTTGCCCATAGAAATTAATCCTAATTTTAATGGCATGAAACGAATACTATTCTTTTATATGAGCTTTCTATTTTGCTTAGGTAACTTTGCTTCTGAAAAGGAGATTCCTTTGTATAAGGGTCACAAAGATGAATGGGTAAAAGACGACCGATCTATTTCCACACCAGTCACTGCTACTATAGATAGCAATACAGTAACGATTTATTTAGGTAAATCAAACGATAAGGTAGAGCTAATCATCAAAGACGAATTAAACAGAATTGCCTACTCAATGACTAGCACTATAACAGCCTATAGCCACACGTTTGAACTTTATAACTTAACTGAGGGAACGTATATACTGCAATTTGAAGTTGGAGCCTATTGCTATTACGGGGACTTCTATTTGGAATAGTGGTTTAATTCAATATCTATACACATTTAGGTTATCGCAACTACTGGAGTGATATATTCCTATTACCTAGAATCGTATATATTTTTATTCGGTTAATATTACTAGAAAAATAGGATGATGATTATATACGCTATTCAACAGTTATAAGCATATACATACCTCTAGGGAAACCCACACGATTCGTTATAGAACCACTACTCATCAATAATAAATGCGGATTTTACAGTTCTGACTCCCGGTACTTACATCATCCAGATACAAGGAGATGGATGGTATGCGGAAGGAGAAATAGAAGTGTAATCATCAAACATGGAAGATTAAAGTCGACAATAATCCCACAGACCAAACTGTATAAAAGGCGCGGAATCTGAAAAGTGAAACGAGTAAGAATATATCAAAAACAAAGTTATTATGATTCCTAAAATTGAAATCATCAAAGATGGACTTGCAAACGTGCGAGGAGGTTTTTTTAGCTTCGCCGTTGCAGCAGAAGCCTCAAAGGAAGATTGTATTAAAGATTGTCTCAGTGTAAATAATGATGTGGTTGGAAGCATAAAAGGTAGAGTTACATCTGAGGAAACTCTGCAGCAACATCCGTAAGTAAATCATTAGAGGATGTGCCATGATTCTTGATAAATCACATGATTAGGTCTGTTACTTTGTTGGGAATATGACACATCCTTTTTTATTCATTAAAGCATATGGGCATACAAGAAATCCAAAATAATCCCGCATATCATATAAGCTATAATCCCGCTTTTCTTATAGTTAGGCAAGAGGATGATTATATGTTTTATAATTCAATTAATCATAAAGCATTCAGATTGAATGCTATCGAGTTTGAATTGCTTAACTTGCTATATACATATGAAGACCAGGATTATGTATTCTCGCTATTTGAAGGTGATATCAAGACCGAAGTTGTACGAATAGCAGAGGTGATTGAGGATCTTGAGATACTAAACTTGGAATATCAATATGATTCAGGGTGTGATAATGTAGTAGATGTAAATCCACCTTCAACATTCTATATTCACTTAACTAACAATTGTAACCTAAGCTGTTCATATTGCTACAATCAAGAGTGGCGCAAGAATGGAAGAAAAGCCTTATCATACAATGATTGGGGGGTAATTGTTTCAAAGATTATTCCACTTGCTAAAACTATTGTTTTAACAGGTGGAGAATTTTTATTGGTTTCATTTGCTCCTAAATTATTGAAAATAATAAAAGAACGTAATCCACAAGTTATAATAGAAGGCCTAAGCAATGGTTGTCTCGATTATTCGATAGATTACATTCAAGAGTCTCTTAATTATATTGATAAGATTACATTGAGCTGTGATTCATTAAATGAGAGTGATGAACGCATTGGCTTTAATAAATCACAGTTCCTCGCTAATGTCTCATTGCTAACTAGTCGTTTTCCTGAGATGAAAATCGCAATAGCTACTACGATAACCACAAAAAACTACATGTCGATTGATGAAATTAAAATTTTATGTGAAACATACGGATTGGAATGGAAGAAAACTGCGGTATGCCCATCTTCCCCAAAGGATACGACCTTGATGGTAGAACTTGATAAACAGGTGGATAACGCCAAAAATATGCGTTTGCATTTGTCTAAAACTAAGGCTTGGTTGTCAAAGCAAATGCGTTGTGGGGCTGCCAAAACTGTATGTAGCATAGATGCCATGGGCAATGTGTATCCGTGCCAAACTCTTCATTATGAGGAATTCTTTATGGGAAATCTATTAGTGTCTGAGATAAAGGAACTTAAATACATAGCAGATTCATCAAATGTAATCCCAAGTGTGGACGATTTGATGCCATGTAAAATTTGCAAAGTAAAATACATATGTGGCGGAGGATGCTTTGCTAATCGCTTTGCATATAATAAAACTGGCCGTTATTCAGGCTTGTTTTGTCCAATAAGATATGAAAACTCTTTATCAATGTTATTATCTTTAGATAACAGAGGGTAAAAATGAACATTGAATTTTAACAAAAATGACAATGAAAACAAAAATAGCAGCTTGGTGTATCGTATTGCTCTTTAATGCTTTTTCCATTTACGCAGAAAGTATTAATGGGGTTATCGTGAGTGCTGAAGGAGATTTCCCAGTCGAGGGTGCCAATGTTTCCATATTCAATGCCGACAGCCTGATATGCGCTATATATTCAGATTATGCAGGAAGATTTGAAGTTGCACTGGCAAAAGGCATATACCACATTCAAGTAGAAAAGGATGGATATTCCACTCTTGAAGACAGCATAGTAGTAACAGCATCTAGTGAATCACGTGAGGTGGAACTGTTTTTACATAAAGAAGCTGTTATGCTTGACGAGGTTGTTGTTAAGGCAAGTCCGATTCATATAAGAAATCTTGAAGACGGAATAATCTACAATCTTTCAAGAGACAAATATGCTCAGAAAGACAATCTATTGAATGCATTGAATCGTATTCCATTGCTGATGGTCAACAGTGATGGGACAATCAATGTGGCGGGAAAGAGCAGTTACGTGGTTTATCTCAATGGAAAGCCCTATAATATCGCAAATGTTGATCCGGCGCAAGTCCTTAGGAGCATTCCGTCTTCTAACATTAAACAAGTAGAAGTTATAACTCGTCCTGACAGCAGGTTTGGTGAAAGTGCACCTGTAATAAACATCATCACAAAAGGTAATTCCTTAGATGGCTATCATATAAATATTAATGGTATGGGGGCTACCACACCCAAAGCAACGGGGGCTGCATCTGTGCTAAGTATGGTCAATAAGGTTCAATTTTTTGTCGGATACACCTATGATTTATGGGGACAACGAGACCAACAATGGCACCATGAATATAAGTACGGAAACGGTACGAGTACATTCACTTCATCTGACAAGAACCGCACGAACAGACATACCCACTTGGGAAGGGCCTTATTTCAATGGGATATCGACTCATTGCGCCAGCTATATGTCGATTTTCATATAAATGGCATTGACCGTAAAGAAAGAATTAATTACGAGCAAGGTCAGTTGACAGATGCACCATCGTCAAGCTATATAAGTGTAAGTGACACCTGGGATGCGTCATTGGAGACGAATATTATTTATTCTACCCGATTTAAGAATAGTAATGCGCAGAAATGGAGGATGGGATATCGTTTCACTATCAATCCAGATAATCGCAATTATCAGATAGAAGATTTGTTGGCGAACTCAACTTCACTATCTAAAACCAATGGCAGATTATATACTCATAATTTCCAACTTTATAGACGGGTGAATTTTACTAAAAGATTATTCTCTTATTTTACGCTTAATGCAAACATCAGGAACGGTTCCTCTTTATCGGAATATGTCAATGAGTCTATAACAGATAATGCAGATGACTATCGGCTTACACAGATAGTCGGCTCTCTTAGCTGGAATACAATATTGTACATGACTAAATCAAAGAACCTGTGGTTCAATATAGCCAATAAGTTTGAGTATGCTAATGACAAGTCAACTTATATGAACTCACATCGCCAGACTTTTTCATATCTTCCGTCCATGAGATTGACATGGCAACCAAACTGGGACAATGAGTTCTCGATAGCTTTCACTTCAAAAATCGATCGCCCGTCACTACAGATGCTCAATCCTTTCATTGGCGAAAAAATCAATAACGATGTATTGCAAGGTTCTCCTGAGTTAAAAAATGCCAGGACGTATGCTTTGTCATTGGGATATTCTTACTATGGAAAAAAAGTTTCAATAAGTCCCACAATTTCAGGCAGTTTTACCCGAAACGCACTTATGAGTATTTTTGATACAGATAAGACTTCCTCTCAACTAATTGAGACCTATAGCAATATCTCCAAAGTGAAAATATTGTCATTGGAATTGTTCCTTTCTTATCGTCCGTGGCAGTGGATGACCTTACGTAACGTTTCTTCTGTAGGTATTCAAAATATTGTGTCTTCGGGTCATTCACTAGATCAATCGGATAGGTTTTACCGATCTACATCAGTTGTATCATTTAATCTTCCGAAAGCCTGGCGATTAGATTCTCGCTTTACTGCCTACAAAGTCACACCAAAAGCCTGGCTTCGGTATGAACCGGGGATTATGTATGGATTCTCATTGTCAAAGACGCTTATGAATGGCAATATGAACGTAAGTGCTTTTCTCGACAGTCCATTTGAAAAGCATGGCGTAATGGATTCACGCACAATCCTATCAGCTCCCAATGTGTCTTATAACAAATTGTGGAAAATTCAAAACAGATGTGTTGGAATTGAGGTATCTATAAACTTGCGAGGAGGCAAGAAAGTTGGGCTAAAACGTAATACTTCACTTAAAGATACAGATATTCAAACTGGAATAGCAAATTGATTATTAACCAAATAGAATGCGTAAAAAAGATAATTTTAAGTGGACACAACAAAAGGATGCCATGCTTTGTGGCGTAGCTTGCCTAGAAATGCTATGCACATCAATGGGGCGCAAAATCTCACAAACATACCTTAATGAGTTGTGCCATCCTACATCTGAGGGAGTTTCTCTTCAGGGATTAGCTGATGCTGGTGAAAAATTAGGATTGCGAAGCTACGCTGGTTATATAACTATTAAAGAGCTCTCCAAAATAGATACTCCTTGTATTCTACATTGGAATCAAATACATTTTGTGGTTCTTTACAATATTGATTGGGATGGTAAACGATTTTGGGTAGCAGACCCAGGGAAAGGGAAATACAAACTTTCGTTAGGGGAATTCAAAAAACATTGGGCAACTATACCAAATAAAGATAATGATAAAGGTATCGCGATGTTCTTTGAACCTGATGACAGATTTTATAATTCTTTGGGTGAGGTTGAACCTGATACACGTTCTTTTCGATTTTTATGGAAGTATATAATCAATTATAAGATATATTTTTTACAGATACTTTGTGGGTTACTTCTTGGCTGCGTACTGCAGTTACTAATGCCATTTCTCACACAATGGATAGTTGACATAGGTATAAGACATAATGATATTGGATTAATTTGGTTGATTTTGATTGGAGAACTATTGATTGTGGTTGGCAAGACGACCACCGACTTCATACGACGCTGGCTTCTGCTTCATATCTCCATGCGGATAAACATATCTTTAGTAAGTGATTTCTTCATCAAATTGCTTAAGTTGCCTATGTCATTTTTTGACACAAAACTGATGGGCGATCTGCTACAGCGCATCGGAGACCACTCGCGTGTGCAGAATTTCCTTACCGGACAGATATTGAATGTTGTATTCACATTTCTAAGTTTCATTATATTTGGTATTGTCCTGTTTATTTATGACAAAATAATCTTCGGTATTTTTGTTGCCGGAAGCATTATTTACGGATTATGGATAGCTTCATTCCTACGGCATCGCAAGATGCTTGATTATGAACTGTTCGAGCAACAGGCGATAAACCAGAATAGGACATATCAATTCATCACATCAATGCAGGAGATAAAACTCCAAGACTGTGAACAGCGCAGACGGTGGGAATGGGAGGATACACAGGCCGACTTATTCAGAGTTCAGATGAAGTCATTGAAACTGCAACAGACACAAGAGGCAGGTTCCATTTTCATCAACGAGGTCAAAAATATTCTGATAACCGTATTTGCTGCAACAGCTGTGATAAATGGTCAGATTACTCTTGGTGCAATGCTTGCCATTCAATATATCGTGGGGCAACTCAATTCTCCTGTTGAGCAGTTTATGTCATTCATCTACTCTTTACAGGATGTGAAAATCTCTCTTGAACGAATCAGCGAGATTCACGAAGGAAACAACGAAGAATCCAAGGAGAATCAAGCAAAAGCATTTGACTCTGAAAAGTCAATCAGAATAGAGAATGTAGATTTCAAATACGACCCACATGCTTTGAAGAAGACGCTTGAAGGTGTATCATTCGGCATTCCAGAAGGGAAGGTAACTGCCATAGTAGGAGCTTCAGGAAGTGGAAAAACCACACTAATCAAACTTATGCTCGGTTATTATCCTGTTATGGCAGGTTCAATCTCGATAGCCAGACGAAATATCAACGAATACAACCTCAAATGGTGGAGACGGCATTGTGGAGTAGTAATGCAAGATGGAGTGATATTTTCTGAACCCATAGCTCGGAACATTGCTGTCGATGACGAAGAGATAGATATGGAGCGACTTGAGCAAGCTGCAAAAATTGCAAATATCCATGACTATGTGATGGGGCTTCCTCTAAAATACAATACTATTATTGGGCGTGACGGAGTTGGGCTGAGCCAAGGTCAGAAACAACGCATACTCATAGCCCGTGCAGTTTATAAGAATCCGGATTTCATTTTTTTTGATGAAGCCACCAATGCTCTTGATGCCAAAAACGAGAGGGCAATAGTTGAGAATTTAGATGAATTTTACAAGGGTCGCACAGTTGTTGTGGTGGCTCATCGATTATCTACAGTCAAAAACGCTGACCAAATTATTGTTGTTGATGGAGGTAAGGTAGTAGAAACAGGTAATCATACATCTCTCATTGAAAAGAGAGGTACATACTATAATTTAGTCAAGAATCAGCTTGAACTTGGAAACTGAATAATTTAATAATTTATAGTATTAACAATTTTAGAATAACAAGATGAGAAAGAAAATGACCAGTGATGTAGAACTACGTTCTGAAAAAGTCCGTAATCTATTAGGAGAAATACCGCCGTTGCTTGTAAGATGGGGTATAGTAATAATCGTTGCCATATTCTTGATATTACTATTAGTAGTCTGTTTCGTACCTTATCCTCATTCACAAGGAGAAAGT
>DKPL01000042.1:0-819 GCA_002471185.1 Bacteroides sp. UBA7335 | reverse complement strand
ACAAGGAGAAAGTATTTTACAGCATATACTGATGTAATGTAAGCCTATAAAACTCAGTGATGCAAATGTGGTGCAACTACATAAAAACAAAAATCGCAAACACTTTTTATTAAGTATCTGCGATTTTCTTAAGTGATCCGCCTGGGATTCTCCAAAGAGAGTTACCATGCTGATATTTAAAACTTTATATTTTTAGTTTCAAGCATATCCCATGATTTAGCCCACTAATTTGCTACGTGCTTTTGCGGTAGTTTGCTCATGGAGAATACTGAGGGCAAAGATAAGTACTTTCTTTGAATCTACAAAATTAGGGGTAATATGCATTTGTGCCACCAGCAAGAGAACTATTATCTTCTCTCTGTTGATTATCACCGTTTTATAGTTTCTTCCATTTGGAAATCCACATGATTTAGCACACGATTATCTTTTATTGTTTTGCTCGCTATTAAGAACGATCGCTTATACAAATGTGAGAAAAATATTCCATTTAACCAAAATACAACACGTTTTTTATAAGCTATTCTGTAATCAATTTCTTGTTAAGTCAATCCAGAAATGATACATTGTAAAATATCCTTCATGGTTTTCATATGTATGGGTGGAGGTATATTCATTTATTTTATTGGTTAAAATCAATGGTGAATCATTGGGATATTCATTCAATATTTTATCGTTGATGATTTTAAGCCATTCTTCAATCGATTTATTCTCAATATATGCAAACATTCCATTATTGTTCAGATGTTCATCACCGTGGAATCCTAATTTATAACGTTGTATTCCTCCAGACGGGTTGTTAGTTGTACTTTTTCCTGTTAC
>DKPL01000066.1:23577-23903 GCA_002471185.1 Bacteroides sp. UBA7335 | reverse complement strand
TTTTCCTTATCAAGCCCTAACGGTTGCGTTGAATAGCATCATCTTAATTTTATCGATATTGATCGTTTTAAGTTTACGTCATGCTTATTTAAAAGCCATTTATCCTATATTTCCACAAATAGAAGTTTCCTCTCCTTATCTAACTTATATCTGTGGAAGTTTATTGTTTATCTTCATTGTTTTCTTGAATATATATTTAATCAAAAGAAAAATAATTGCAATCTGGAAACATGAATAAAACATGTTTTCATCTTATTTTATTATCTTTGTCGGCATACCAATTTTTTTGATATGTCGAAATACGATTTAATCGCCATATTAGGTCC
>DKPL01000066.1:0-23415 GCA_002471185.1 Bacteroides sp. UBA7335 | reverse complement strand
GATTTAATCGCCATATTAGGTCCTACTGCCTCCGGTAAAACTCCATTTGCCGTTAGCTTAGCAGATAAACTTGATACCGAAATCATCAGTGCCGATTCACGACAGATTTATAGCGGCATGGATTTAGGTACGGGTAAAGACTTGGCCGAATATTCTTTCAACGGCAAAGATATCCCCTATCATCTTATCGATATTGTCGATCCTGGTTATAAATACAATGTATTTGAATTTCAACAAGATTTCCTAAAAGCATTCGAAACTATACACAATAAAGGTCGTATGCCCATCATGTGTGGAGGAACAGGAATGTATATTGAATCCATTCTAAAGGGATATCGTTTGATGCCAGTGCCCGAAAATAAAGAGTTAAGAGCTCAACTTGCCAACAAATCTCTTGAAGAGCTTACAGAGGTTTTGAAACAATATAAGCAATTGCATAATTCAACCGATGTTGATACAGCCAAACGAGCCATAAGAGCTATAGAGATAGAGGCATACTATGCCGCAAACCCCATTAACGAAAGAGAGTTTCCTAAGTTTAAAAGTCTAATTATCGGTATTGATATCGATAGAGAATTGCGTCGTCAAAAGATTACAAGGCGCTTACAACAGCGGTTAGACGAAGGAATGGTGGAAGAGGTAAAGAGACTCATAGAAAGTGGAGTAACACCCGATGATCTAATTTATTATGGGTTGGAATATAAATTCTTAACGCTATATGTTATTGGAAAGATCTCTTATCAAGAAATGTTTGAGCAATTGGAAACAGCCATACACCAATTTGCCAAGCGACAAATGACTTGGTTTAGAGGAATGGAAAGAAGAGGTTTTGAAATCAGTTGGATTGATGCTACTGTACCAACAGAAGATAAGATTAATTTTGTGATGGATAAACTCTAAAAATAAAAAGACTTTTATATACTAATATAAGTTACCTATACGAATATGAGTGTAGATCCAAAAAAATGGGGGGTAATATACAACCCCAAAGCCGGAACCAGAAAGGTTAAGAAGCGCTGGAAAGAAATTAAACAATATATGGATGCTCAAGGAGTATCTTATGACTATGTACAGTCTGAAGGTTTTGGTTCGGTTGAAAGACTTGCAGGCATCCTTGCCAATAATGGCTATAAAACCATAGTTATAGTTGGGGGCGATGGTGCACTCAACGATGCCATCAATGGCATTATGCATTCAGATGCACCCAATAAAAGAGATATTGCTATTGGAATTATCCCTAATGGTATTGGAAATGATTTTGCCAAATACTGGGATATCGGCATGGATTACAAAGAAGCAGTAAAGTGTATCATTAACCATAGAGCAAGAAAAATAGATATTGGATTCTGCAATTATTATGATGGACAGATACACCATAAGCGCTACTTCCTAAATGCCATTAATATTGGATTTGGAGCACGGATTGTAAAGGTAACCGATGGAACAAAGCGTTTCTGGGGAGTTAAGTTCCTTTCGTACTTAGCAGCTTTCTTCTTATTATTTTTTGAGCGCAACTTATACCGTATGCATCTACGCATTAATGATGAGCACATCCGAGGCCGCATCATGACCGTTTGCGTAGGAAATGCAACCGGTTATGGGCAAACTCCAAGTGCAGTGCCATATAATGGTTGGCTAGATGTATCGGTTATTTATCGTCCACAACTATTGCAAACCATGTCGGGACTTTGGATGCTGATACAGGGACGTATTCTAAACCACAAGTTAGTTAAAAGTTATCGAACTAAAAAAGTAAAAGTATTACGCGCAAAAAATGCTGCTATCGATTTAGATGGTAGAATATTGCCTAAGCACTTCCCTATAGAAATTGGTATTTTACCTGAACATATTTCACTTATTATTCCCAAATAGAAATAAAAATGATTGAGACTTTAAAGAATAACCCTGCAAACAACTTTTTTCTTTTAGCAGGTCCTTGCGTTATAGAAGGCGAAGAAATGGCAATGGAAATTGCTGAGAAGATTGTGACAATCACTCAAAAGCTACAAATACCTTATGTATTTAAAGGTTCATATCGCAAAGCCAATCGCTCCCGCTTAGACTCTTTCACCGGTATAGGCGATGCAAAAGCGTTGAAAGTACTTCAAAAAGTAAGTCAAACATTTCATATCCCAACTGTTACCGATATCCATACTGCCGAAGAAGCAGAAATGGCTGCAGAGTACGTTGATATACTACAAATCCCAGCATTTCTTTGTCGACAAACCGACTTATTGATAGCAGCTGCAAAAACAGGTAAAGTTGTAAACATCAAGAAGGGGCAATTTTTATCACCAGCCGCCATGAAGTTTGCAGCCGATAAAGTAGCTGAAATGGGAAATCATCAGGTGATGCTAACCGAACGTGGAACAACTTTTGGTTACCAAGATTTAATCGTAGACTATCGTGGCATTCCCGAAATGCAATCGTTTGGTTTCCCTGTGATTCTAGATGTAACTCATTCGCTACAACAACCCAATCAAACTGCAGGTGTAACCGGTGGAATGCCTCAACTAATCGAGACAATTGCCAAAGCAGGAGTGGCCACAGGAGTTGATGGTCTGTTCATTGAGACTCACCAAAACCCTTCGGTTGCTAAAAGTGATGGAGCAAATATGCTAAAGTTAGACCTTTTAGAAGGGTTATTGACTAAATTAGTAAGAATTAGAGAAGCTATTGTGTGATTTATTACGCTTAAGTAGCGTCATATATAACCAAATGAACTAAATATTGAACAATTATGAAGAAAATTTCTCGCATCTTGTTTATCTTGTCACTACTATTATGTTGTGGCTTGCAAGAAACATTTGCTCAGCAAATGCCACCTGTTCCAGTCGATCCCAATGTACGCATAGGTACTTTACCTAATGGATTGACTTATTATATTCGCAGAAATGCTTTACCTGAAAACCGTGCAGATTTCTATATCGCACAAAAAGTGGGTTCTATTCAAGAAGAGCAAAACCAATTGGGATTGGCTCACTTCTTGGAACACATGTGTTTTAATGGAACAACCAACTTCCCTGGCGATGGATTGAAACAATATCTTGAGAAAATTGGGGTAAAGTTTGGAGAGAATTTAAATGCATATACTTCGATAGACGAAACTGTATATAACATTTCAAATGTTCCTGTAACCGTACCAGGAGCTATCGATTCTTGTTTGTTGATTTTACACGATTGGTCGAACGACTTAACCCTAGAAGGCGAAGAAATAGACAAAGAGCGTGGTGTAATCAATGAAGAGTGGCGTACACGTATGAGCGCTTCTCAACGTATGATGGAACGTAGTTTACCACAAATGTATCCTAACACAAAGTATGCGACTTGCTTCCCAATTGGTACCATGGAAGTGGTAATGAACTTCCCTCATCAAGTATTGCGTGATTATTATGAAACATGGTACAGACCCGACTTGCAAGGAGTTGTGGTAGTTGGTGATATCAATGTTGACGAGATTGAAGCAAAAATCAAATCAATGTTCTCTGATATTCCTGCACAACCCAACGCAGTTGAGCGTGTGTACTACCCTGTAAATACCAATACAGAACCCATCATTATCATTGAGCAAGATAAAGAGCAACCTAATATTCAAGCGTTGTTCTTCAGCAAACACGAAACAACTCCAGACAGCGAAAAGAACAACATTGGTTATTTGGTATATGACTATGCTAAAGATTTGATTTCAAATATGCTTAATGCACGTTTGAGTGAGCTTTTGCAAACTCCTAATCCTCCTTTCATTTATGCAGGTACCTACGATGGTAACTTCTTTGTATCGAAAACAATGGATGCCTTTACCGGTATAGCTATTTGTAAAGAAGATAATATCGAAGGAGGTATTGCTTCATTGGTACGCGAAATAGAGCGTGCTCGTAAATATGGATTTACTGAAAGCGAATATGCTAGAGCTCGTGCAGAGTATTTACGTAATTTAGAATCGGCTTTCAACGAGCGTGATAAACGTAAGAATGATGCTTATGTAAATGAGTATGTTCGTCACTTCTTAGATAACGAACCAATCCCTGGTATCGAAAATCAATATGCTATCATCAGTCAAATTGCGCCTAACGTACCTGTTGCTGCACTTAACCAAATGATGCAAACAATGGTTACCGATAGTAACCAAGTGTTAGCGATATTTGCACCCGAAAAAGAAGGCATCAAACTTCCTTCAAAAAACAGTTTAGCTACACTTATCGAAGGTATCAACAAAGAAGAACTTACTCCTTATGTTGATAATGTTTCAGACGAACCTTTAATGAGTGAAAAGCCCAAAGGTGGCAAAATTGTTTCTCAAAAAGAGCTTCCTCTTTTTGGAGCTACTGAGTTGACACTATCGAATGGTGTAAAAGTGATCTTAAAAGACACAGACTTCAAAGCAGATGAAGTTCGTATGAAAGGCATGAGCCTTGGTGGTTCATCGATTTTCCCAACAAGCGAAATTATTAACATCAATGCTATCAATGCAGTGAGCGTAGGTGGTTTAGGAAACTTCAGTGCAGTTGAACTAGATAAAGTTTTGGCTGGCAAAAAGGCTTCTGTAAATTTCAATATTGGTAATTTAACCGAAGCGGTAAATGGTAACTGTTCTCCGAAAGATCTTGAAACCATGTTACAACTTACTTACTTAACATTCACTGCTCCTCGTAGAGACGAAGATGCTTTTGCGTCTTACAAAAACAGAACCAAAGCTGCTTTGCAAAATCAAGCGCTAGACCCTAGAGTGGCATTCAGAGACTCAGTACAGGCAGCTCTATACGCTAACCATCCTCGTGCTATGAGCTTGAAGGCTGAAATGGTTGATCAAATAGATTACGACAAGCTATTGACTATGTTTGTTGACCGCTATAAAGATGCTAGCGACTTTACATTCGTTTTTGTTGGCAATATCAATATCGATCAAGACAAAGAGATGATTGCTGAATACTTGGGTGCTCTTCCGGCTATTAACCGTAAGGAGACTTTCAAAGACAACAACATGGATTTCCGTAAAGGCGAATTCAAAAACGAGTTTATTCGTAAACAAGAAACAGCTAAAGCTTCAAACTTTGTAGTTTACTCTGGCAGTTGTCCTTACAATGAGCGAAATGACATCATGTTGAGCATGACAGCACAAATCCTTGATCTTGTCTATACTGAGAAAGTTCGCGAAGACGAAGGTGGAACTTATGGCGTTAGTGTATATGGTGGATTATCTAAATTCCCAAAACAAACTTTCGCGTTACAAATTTTATTTGATACAGCTCCTGCAAAGAGAAACAAGTTAATGGAAATCATTTATGCCGAAGCTGATAACTTTGCTAAAAATGGTCCTTCACAAGAGAACTTGAATAAAGTAAAAGAGTATATGTTGAAAAAACATGCTGAAAACTTGAAGGAGAACAGATATTGGTTGAACATGATTGATGAATATGTATTTACAGGTGTAGATATGATGAAGGATTATGAGCAAATCGTAAATAGCATTACTACCAAAGACATTCAAAACTTTGCAAGCAGCTTGTTCACTCAAAAGAACAAGATTGAAGTAAGTATGATTAGTCCTGAAGAATAATGGCACATATTTTTAACGAATTACGCAAACATGGCAAGTTGGCTGCCAAAAGGCATCCGATGTATGATAAAAATAAGTTTGGGAAATATGTGATGTATGCTGCATCTATTTTCTGGGCAGGTTATCTTATCTTTTTCGGAACGACTTTTGCATTTGCCTTAGATGCTGACAACTTAGAGCCTTATCACTTGATGAATGGTGCTTTAATATTTGTCATGGCTCTGGATTTTTTATTGCGTTTTCTGTTTCAAAAAACACCGACACAGGAGGTAAAACCTTACCTCCTGATGCCGGTAAAAAGGAATCGGATTATCGACTTCTTATTAATCCGTTCGGGCGTTAGTGGATTCAACTTCATCTGGCTTTTTTTATTTGTTCCTTTTGCTATCATTACCGTTACCCGATACTTTGGGGTTTGGGGAGACATTACCTACTGCGTAGGAATTTGTCTTTTGATGATTTTCAACAATTATTGGTACTTGCTTTGTCGCACGTTAATGAGCGAATGCATAGCTTGGATTCTATTGCCTTTAGCTGTGTATGGCGGACTAGGCGCTGCTATATTTATTCCTAAAAAGAGCTTAGTCACCGACTTCTTTGTGACGTTAGGTGATGGTTTCATCGAAGGTAATATCCTGATATTCTTAGCAGTAATAGCTGCTATTGTTGTGATGTGGTACATCAATCGCAGCATCATGTCGCGCCTCATCTATGCAGAACTCAATAAAGTAGAAGATACTAAAGTTAATGCTTCGGAATATAAATTCTTCGACCGTTATGGTGAGATAGGCGAATACATGCGCCTTGAGCTAAAAATGTTACTTCGTAATAAGACGTGTAAACATTCGCTACGCATGGTAATGGTTATAGCAATAGGCTTCAGTTTGCTCCTTAGTTTTACTGAGGTTTACGACGGTACGGCAATGAAAAGCTTCATCACCGTATATAATTTCGCCATATTTGGAGTGATGTTTTTAATAAACATCATGGGATACGAAGGTAACTATATTGATGGATTAATGAGTCGTAAAGAGTCATTATACTCGCTGCTTAGAGCAAAATACATTATCTATAGTTTTGCTATCATCATTCCTTTGGCACTAATGATTCCGGCCATGGTCATGGAAAAGGTAGAGATATTAACAGCATTTTCGTGGGCCATATTTACAATTGGAGTTATCTATTTCGGGTTGTTTCAACTAGCAGTTTACAACAACAAGACCATCCCACTAAATATAAAAATATCGGGTAGGCAGAATGCCGGTACAGGCTTGCAAAACCTCATTAGCGGTGCCACATTTGGTGTTCCTTTGTTGCTCTATGTTTTGCTTAAACTATGGTTGGGCGAAACGACTACTTCATGGATACTTTTAGTGCTAGGTATAGGATTTGTTGTGACTTCGCCCTTATGGATTAAAAATGTGTATACACGTTTCATGAAGCGTCGCTACAAAAATATGGAAGACTTTAGGAGCAGTCGCGAACATTAATATTCAAGATAATAAACTTATAAAATAGATATGATCACCATCAATAACTTGCAAAAAAACTTTGGAGATAAGAAGGCGGTAGACATTGAAAACTATACCATACTTCAAGGTGATATGATTGGCTTAGTAGGTAATAATGGTGCGGGAAAGACTACTCTTTTTCGCCTCATCCTAGATTTACTAAAAGCAGATCGTGGCAATGTTTGTATCAACGACATTGATGTTAGCAAAAGTGAAGATTGGAAAAAATATACAGGTGCATTTATAGACGATGGCTTTTTGATTGACTATCTTACGCCCGAAGAGTACTTTTACTTTATCGGCAGAATGTATGGTTTAGACAAGGATACTATCGATGAGCGTCTACAAAAGTTCGAACGCTTCATGAATGGTGAGGTGATAGGACAAAAGAAATTTATTCGCAATTTTTCAGCTGGTAATAAGCAAAAGATTGGAATTATTTCGGCAATGCTACATCACCCACAATTGCTAATATTGGACGAGCCTTTTAACTTTCTTGACCCAAGTTCACAAGCGGTAATCAAACACTTGCTGCAAAAGTACAATCAAGATCACAATGCAACTGTTATCATTTCAAGTCATAACTTAAATCATACAGTCGATGTTTGTTCGCGCATTGCGCTATTAGAGCATGGAGTAATTATTCGCGATATTATCAACCAAGAAAACTCGGCTGAAAAAGAGTTGGAAGATTACTTTAATGTAATTATTGAAGAGGAAGAAAAACTGTAAATGATGAATAACTTCGTACGTCTTTTGCTCACGGCATTGGTTATAGCAACAACGCTAAGTTCGTGTCGCACGCATGCACCCAAGGTAGACTACCAAGCATTGGCCAAAGCATCAATAAAAATGAAGATGAATATCGACTTAAACGATAATCATAAACTATACATTGAGTCGGCCAGTTGGATAGGTACTCCCTATCGTGCCGGTGGTACATCCAAAAAAGGTGCAGACTGCTCGGGGTTAACCTCTCAGCTTTACAAAAGTGTATATCGCAAACAGCTACCTCGTAGTTCTAGAGAGCAAAAAGAGGCGAGCAAAACAGTGGCTAAACGCAATTTAAAGGAAGGAGACTTGGTATTTTTCTCGACCGACCGCTCGCGAAAAAAGGTAAGTCATGTAGGTGTTTATCTTAAAAACGGCAAGTTTATACATGCCAGCACTTCGCTCGGAGTGATTATAAATAGTCTTGATGAGCCCTACTACATAGCCAATTGGATTGGCGGAGGAAGGATAAACTGAATTATTTAAAATCGGAAATATGAAAAAACTAACAATCACTACTCTGATGCTTTGCGTTGTGGTTATGGCCCAGGCACAGCTATTGTGGAAGATTTCGGGTAACGGACTTGAAAAGCCTTCTTATCTTATCGGCACTCATCATTTAGCTCCTTTGAGCATCACTGACAGCATAGCAGGATTGCAAGAAGCACTAAGCTCAACCGAACAAGTGATAGGAGAGCTGAACATGAGTGAGCTTCAATCGGCTGAGGTAATGCAGATTATGCAGAAGGTTATGACAAGCGAAAGTGACACCACCCTTCAATCGCTTGTTACTCCTGAAGAGTACGAAATGATAAACGGGTTTACCAAGGAACACTTAATGTTTGATATTGCAATGATGCCCAAAGTAAAAGGAGCTTTCATTCAAAACAACATCATTGTGATAATGTATATGAAAAAGATTGGAGGTTTTAATCCGCAAGAGCAACTTGATGGCTTCTTCCAATCGTTAGCTATCAACCAAGGCAAGGCAGTTTCCGGACTCGAAACTCCGGAATATCAGTTCAACCTACTATACAATACCGGATCGTTGCAACGTCAAGCCGACCTTTTGGTATGCACCCTATCCAATCTTGACGAGGGGCTTGAGCGTACCAAACGGCTTACCAATGCTTATATGAAGCAAGATTTGAATGAGTTGTATAACATTTCGAACGAAAAAGAGGGTAATGCCTGCGATGCTACTCCACAAGAAATAGCAGCAATGCTTGATACGCGCAACCTAAACTGGGTTGAGATTTTGCCAGCTAAAATGAAAGAGGCACCCGCATTTATTGCAGTGGGGGCGCTTCATCTTCCTGGCGAAAAGGGTATTATCAATCTGCTCAAGCAAAAAGGCTATCAAGTAGAGCCAATGAAGCAATAACTCAGAGATATAAAAACAGTAAACGGTAAGCTGCAACACACTGCAACTTACCGTTTTTTTGTTTGTAGCAACTCACCTAAGATGGTAAGCACCCTTGTTTCGGTTAGTTCCGAAGGCTTGAAACTTTTGTTCCAAGCCTTCGGAGGTATCGTTTCAAACAATTGGAAACAAGTTGGAAAACAACTCCTCATTTGCTAAATCATGAAACGTGGCAAATTCGAAAAGGCTATATTTTACTTTTATCAATAGATAAATTAGAATAGAGCTCGAACAAAGCAAAAGCGAAAACGTTTGCATAAATATATAAAAAAGGCTATCTGCTTAAAAACCAGACAAGCCAAAGATTTATTATATATTAGCATATTGATTACATTAAACAAACTAATATCATGAAAAGAATTTTGTTTTTTATTGGCTTATGGCTGACGACCTTTTATAGTCTTTGCGCTATGAATATTACCAAAATAGATCCTCCCTTCTGGTACGCAGGGATGAGCAATCAAGAGTTGCAACTATTTGTATATGGTAGCGGCATTGGCGATGCTAAAGTTACAGTAAACCATCCCGGTATAACACTCAATAGCACCGTTAAGCTAGAAAGTAATAATTACCTGATTGTCTACCTCAATATTGATTCTTCGGTTAAGCCATGCACATTTCCTATTACCTTTAGTGCAGGCAAACAAAAAATAGTAGAAAACTACGAACTAAAAGCACGCGACAAGGCGGGAAGTGAGCACTATGGTTTTGATGCTTCGGATGCACTGTATCTATTGATGCCCGACCGTTTTGCCAATGGCAACCCCAATAATGATATGATAGCCGGAATGGCTCCTTACAAGGTAGATCGTAACGACCCTAACGCCCGTCACGGTGGCGACCTTGCAGGTATTGAGCAAAACCTAGACTACTTCGACGATTTGGGAGTTACCGCGCTTTGGTTTACCCCCGTGTTAGAGAACAATATGGAAGGTGGTTCTTATCATGGATATGCTACTACCGATTATTATAAAGTAGACCCACGCTTTGGCACCAACGAAGAGTATAAGCAACTGATAGCCAAGGCTCACGACAAGGGCATTAAGATTGTGATGGATATGATATTCAATCACTCCGGTTCAGAGCATCCCTGGATTAAAGATATGCCTTCAAAAGATTTTTTCAATAGTCCCGACTTTGAAAATAACTACGTACAGACATCTTATAAATTAACTCCACATGTTGACCCGTATGCTTCGAAATACGACACCAACGAAACTGAAAATGGCTGGTTTGTTCCGGTGATGCCCGACTTAAACCAGAAAAATCCTCATGTTTACAAATACTTACTGCAAAACAGTATGTGGTGGATTGAGTATGCCAATATCGACGGCATCCGCATGGATACTTATCCGTATGCCGACTATGATGCTATGAGCAATTGGATGAAAGAGTTGAACGAAGAGTATCCCAACTACAACACAGTGGGCGAAACTTGGGTTACCGAACCGGCCTATACCGCTTGGTGGCAAAAAGACTCTAAGCTATCGGCTCCTAAAAATAGTAACTTGAAAACGGTGATGGACTTTAGTTTTTTCGACCGCATCAATACTGCAAAAAACGAACAGACTGAGACTTGGTTTAAAGGGTTAGACCGCATATACAATAACTTCGTGTATGACTATCTTTATCCCGACCCATCATCAGTATTGGCTTTTATCGAAAATCACGATACCGACCGTTTCTTGGGCGAAGGCGATAACCTGCCTATGCTAAAACAGGCTACTACCCTATTACTCACCACTCGTCGTATTCCTCAACTTTACTATGGCACTGAGGTGATGATGAATGGAGTGAAAAGCAAGAGTGATGGTTATGTGCGCAAAGACTTCCCTGGTGGATGGGAAAACGATGCACTTAGCGCATTGACTCCGGCGCAACGCACAGCCTTGCAAAATGAGAGTTATGATTTCTTTAAAACACTCCTTAACTGGCGCAAAGGCAACGAAGTAATAGCCAAAGGAACAATGACACAATTCATGGTGCAAAATGGAGTTTACGCTTATGCGCGCCAATACGAAGGCAAAACCGTGTTTGTGATGCTGAATGGAACAGATAGCCCAACAACGGTTTCGCTAAAATACTATCAAGAGGTTTTAAAGGGACACACACAAGCTAAAGATGTGCTGACCGGTAAAATGATAACACTAGATAAAGAGCTAACCATGTCGCCTCGCGAGTCATTGGTTTTAGAACTCAATTAACGATTCAACAACACCTTTATTATGATAAAACGGGCAACTACTCATCTGAGAAGTAGTTGCCCGTTTCTTTTATTCTGAAATAACTACGAATAGTTACAGATAGATACCGAATCCTAATTTAATACCAAACTTAGACATATCGCCTTGGTTGAAACACCAGTTGTAGTAAACTGCAGGTTCTAAAGTTACCGTTCTAGACAAGAAAAATGCATATCCGGCATCCACTCCCAAGCCAAATTCGGTGTGATGATATCCACCTTTGAGGCGCTCACGATCTAAACGTAGTCCGGCACCCAAGTAAATACCTGTTTTATTGAAGTAAAAACGTCCACCTGTGCCCAATGAGTAAACACTTTTAGGTTTGCTCCAGTCAGCTCCTCCTTCAACCATCAGTGCAATACCTTCGGCCAAGAAGTTACCAGCTTTGAAGCCCAAACCAAACTGAGCTTTCTCGGCTTTACTTACAGAAAATCCCATACCCGTAAACGAAGGATTGATAATCCACTTGCCTTGTTCGAACTGTGCGTGTGCACTTACTGACACTACCAATAAGCACACCATAAGAAATACTAATTTTTTCATCAAATCAACTGTTTATTTATTAGGTTTTTGTTCCTGATTTTGTTTACGCAACAATTCATCCTCTTCGCGACGACGTTGTTGCACTTTCTCTTTCTGTCTAAGCACAATCCATAACGTAAACACAATGATATAGGATGCAATTACAGTCAGTGCTTTTTCAGTATTGCTTATTTCGTTGTTGCGTGGAACTAAGTAGATCGCCGTTGCCGTTACGTAAATAAGCAATGCAAGAGTTACCCATGTAGATTTTTTTACCTTTTTCATGAAACTATTTTATTATTCGTATTATCATTTATTGTTTGATACCTTCTGTTTCCAGTAGATAAACCAGCCGATAGCTATTAGCACACAAACAGCCCCTACCCAGTAGGCCACCGACTGCGAAAAGCCCAACCCTTCGGGAGCAATGCAGATATAAGTAGAACAAACTCCGGTCATAAACAGGGCAGGAATGAAGGTCAACCAGTAAGTTTTGTGTGCTCGAACCAAGAATACGGTAATGGCCCATAAGGTGAACACGGCTAGTGTTTGATTCATCCAAGCAAAATATCTCCAAATCATATTAAACCCATTGGCATCTTGCAAACTATAGAGCAACAAACAAATGGCGATAACAAAAAGAGGAATACAGATATATAGGCGATTGCGAATACTCTTTTGCTCCAACTTCAAGAAGTCTGCCACAATAAGACGAGCTGAACGGAATGCTGTATCGCCCGAGGTGATAGGAGCCGCAATAACTCCCAACACGGCTAGCACTCCACCGGCTGCCCCCAGCCAATTGCGAGTAATGGAGTTGACAATGACCGAGGCATTACTCTCGCCCATTCCGTTTTGGTGAAAGAAGTAGGTAGCTGCCGCTGCCCAAATCAGAGCCACAATGCCTTCGGTTATCATAGCCCCGTAAAACACAGGACGTCCATAACGTTCTGAAGTCATACAGCGAGCCATCATCGGACTCTGTGTAGCATGAAAACCCGATATAGCTCCGCAGGCAATGCTTACAAACATAATAGGAAATATAGGCAATGTATCGGCAGATGGATTGGTATTGTGAAGGCCATCCCAGAACTCGGGCAACACAGGACAATTGACATAAAGCATCACCACAATGCCTATGGCCATAAAGAGTAGAGCTGCTGCAAACAAGGGGTAAACCTTTCCGATGATTTTATCAATAGGCAGAAAGGTGGCTAACACATAGTAAACAAACACAATGATAATCCAGAAAGTAGCATCAAAACCCGATGGAGTAAGATTGGCCAAAAGTCCGGCAGGACCAGCCACAAAGACAGCTCCAACAAGAATCATCAGTACTACAGTGAGTACCAGCATCACGCGTTTGGTAGTAAGGCCTAAGTATCTGCCTATGATTTCGGGCAAAGTTTCGCCTTGATGTCTAAGCGAAAGCATTCCCGCAAAATAATCGTGCACTGCACCGGCAAAAATGCTACCGATAACAATCCAGATGTAAGATGAAACTCCAAACTTAGCTCCCATAATAGCTCCAAAGATTGGACCCAATCCGGCTATATTCAGAAACTGAATCATAAAAATCTTCCAAGTTGGCAAGGGGATGTAATCCACTCCGTCAGACATGAGGGTGGCAGGTGTTTTTCGATTGTCGGGTCCGAAAACGCGTTCGGCAAACCGTCCATAAGTAAAATATCCGGTTATAAGGACTAACAGGCAGATTGTAAAAGTAATCATGGCGTGCTTATTAGTTTAACATATGCAAATGTAGCATAAACTCCCGAAAAGGAAAAAAATACCGACACTTTTACTAACTTTGCTGCCATATATAACAATATTCGGCCATTTATGCGACTTTATTTCTACTTTCTACTTTTCTTTTTCATGCCGCTCTTGGCCAATGCCCAGCCTAAACAAGAAGTTAGAGCTGCCTGGATAACAACGGCTTACGGACTAGATTGGCCCAAGAGTAAAGCTACCACACCCGCCACTATCCGACGTCAACAAGAAGAGTTAATCAAGATTTTAGATAAGCTTAAAGAGGCCAACTTCAATACCGTGTTGTTTCAAACACGCATGCGGGGAGACGTCTCTTATCGTTCTGAGTTAGAGCCTTATAGTTCTATATTCACCGGCAAAGTAGGCGAAGCCCCGGGCTACGACCCACTAGCCTTTGCCGTAAGTGAGTGTCATAAACGAGGCATGGAGTGCCATGCTTGGATGGTAGCTATCCCCTTAGGTAGCAGAAGACAAGTAGCGAGCTTAGGCAACCAATCGGTCACCAAAAAGCATAAAGCAATCTGCATCGCCTACAAAAATGAATATTTCTTGAACCCCGGACATCCCGCTACCAAAGAGTATCTGATGAAGCTCACACGAGAGGTGGTAAACAGATATGATGTAGATGGGGTGCACTACGACTACTTGCGCTATCCCGAATATGCCAAGACCTTTCCTGATAGTTACGACTACAAGCGCTATGGCAAAGGGCGCTCACTCGATCAATGGCGAAGAGACAACCTAACTGATATAGTACGCTATATATATAAAGGAGTAAAAGAGATTAAGCCCTGGGTAAAGGTAAGTACCTGTCCTGTTGGAAAGTATAAAGACACGTCGCGTTTCTCATCGCGCGGATGGAACGCTTATGATGTGGTATATCAAGACCCACAAGGGTGGATGAACGAAGGTATTCAAGATCAAATCTATCCGATGATGTATTTCAGGGGAAATAACTTTTATCCGTTTGCACTCGATTGGCAAGAGCAAAGCAACGGACGACAAGTCATCCCGGGATTGGGCATCTACTTTCTAGATCCGCGCGAAGGCAACTGGACTCGCGACGAGGTTGAGCGACAAATTCACTTTATTCGTGCACAAGGATTGGCAGGCGAAGGACATTACCGGGTACAGTTTTTGATGGACAACACTCAACAACTATACGATGAGCTAGACCAAGAGCTTTATAAATATCCGGCTTTGCAGCCTGCCATGCCATGGCTCGATAAAGTTGCACCAACTGCCCCAAGTGCCTTGCAGGTGCATCACGACAACAAAGGATACACCACCCTAACTTGGCAAGCATCGACTGACAACGATGAACGCAATGCTCCTCGATATGTGATTTATGCCTCTGAGGAGTATCCTGTAAATACAAACGACCCCAAAAATATTGTTGCCCAAAGTGTACGTGGCACTACTTATATGTATGCACCCATCTGCCCATGGAACCAAATGCCTTACTTTGCAGTAACTGCCATAGACCGTTATGGCAACGAAAGTAAAGCTACTCAATCAAAATAAAAGCGTGATAATGCGAGTGAGGAGTGACTGGAACAAGAGATACGTACCCCGACAAGATTCTGCGACCGGATAAAGTCAATGGATATTGTTGCTGCATAACAAGGTGTTCACTCAACACCTCTCCCTCGGTAGAATGATAGTTTATTCGAAACACTCCCCTACCGCCATCTGCCACATGACGTTGATAGATGGAATGTGCTACAACACCCATATTCATGCGCATATTAACCTCTACACAAGGGTGAATGCGATAGAACGGTGCTTCGCTAAAACGACATATCATCATATCTACTCCTAAATAGCCCCGATAGTGAGCACGAAGCATCGAAGTGAGTTGTCGAATAAGTGCGGTGCGCAATTGCACGATATCAGACAAGGGAACATATGTTACCAAAAGCGATTCTATATAAGTATCGGAAGAGAGGATATTTGCTTCGTAAGCCCCACTATGTGTAGTAGTAAAAGCAGAATACCCTACAAAGGAGACACCATCTTGGCCACTATAAAACTCCATGGCAAAATCCATTACCTTGTCAAAGGCCGGTTCGCCAACTACAGCCTCCTGATGCATAAGCGTACGGTTGCACCATCCCGAAATCAAAGGGGTAAACTCACCTTTACACCAATTTAGGCCTTTGCCGCTCCCCGACAAGGGAGCTTTCAACAGGCAATGAGGATGATTCTCTACAAATAATCTACAAGCATCCATAGAGGTAAGTAAGGCAGAAAAACCGCAAAAACGACTATTAATTTGCAAGTGAGGCAAAAGCGCAACTGCTAACTGACGATGAGATAATGCTTTGAGTTGAGATATATCATCGACCGAAGGCAAACTATCAGCACAAACGCCACAAGCTATCAGCGCTTTGCGCAAGGAGGCATTCCACCCCCAAGGACGAACAACAACATCGTCATCTTCTGCAAGTTCGGGCCAAGTTATCAATTTTACATTTTCGCCAAGTACTCCATGCATCTGGGCAAGGAACGACTCATTGTAGGCCGATGCTGCCAAAACATATGCTCCGGCATCAGCATACCATACAGGTAGCATGGCAAGCTCTTCGCCCATAAGGCGTACCAAAGCCGGAGCGATGTAATTGCTTCCTCCATCGGCCAAAGCCAAATCATTCTCAGGGTTAAATATCCAAACTTCTTTCATCTTATCCTACAAAAGTAACGACAAAGATAATGCAAAATAACTATACATACCACAAGCCATAAAGAGGAAAGTCCTATACTTTATGGCTTCATACAACCCTATTTCTTTAAAAAAGAATAGCATTTGGTTAGGCTATATAAAATGCTTTAAGACAGTTTGTACATTATAGAGTTTCAGCAGCTATAATTTTGCTATCTCTACTTTGCAAATATCAGAAATTGTGGTATATTTGCCACCCGATAAAACAGATTATTAAGAAGATGGAGTCATTCTACCGCACACACTCATACCTTGTAGAGCATACCAATGCCCCTGTTCGTCGCGACTTAATGGACGAGATTAATTGGAACGACCGCATGATTGGTATAAAAGGAACACGTGGCGTGGGCAAAACTACTTTTCTGCTTCAATACGCTAAAGAAAAATTTGGAACAGACCGTTCGTGTTTATTTATCAACATGAATCATTTCTACTTTTCGGGCCATAGCATTGTAGATTTTGCACAAGACTTTCAACGTCGTGGCGGCAAGGTGTTACTTATTGACCAAGTATTTAAATACCCCAATTGGAGCGAAGAGTTGCGCATTTGCTACGACCGCTTTCCTAATCTTAAAATCGTATTTACCGGTTCGTCGGTGATGCGCTTGAAGGAAGAAAATCAAGAACTTAACAATATTGTAAAGAGTTATAACCTGCGTGGTTTCTCGTTTCGCGAATTTTTAAACCTACAAACAGGCATGAAGTTTCGCGCTTACACCCTCGAAGAGATATTGAGCAACCACGAGCAATTAGCCAAAGGCATTTTATCCAAAGTTCGTCCTTTAGACTATTTCCAAGATTATCTTCATCACGGTTTTTACCCATTTTTCTTAGAAAAGCGAAACTTTTCGGAAAATCTGCTTAAAACCATGAACATGATGGTAGAGGTAGACATTCTATTAATCAAGCAGATTGAATTGAAGTATCTATCGAAAATCAAAAAATTGCTTTACCTATTGGCTGTAGAGGGTCCTAAGGCTCCCAACGTTAGTCAACTGGCCACAGAAATACAAACTTCGCGTGCCACAGTGATGAATTACATCAAATACCTGGCAGATGCACGCATGATAAACTTAGTCTATCCCGAAGGTGAGGAGTTTCCTAAAAAGCCATCAAAAATAATGATGCACAACTCCAACCTAATGTACTCTTTCTATCCGGTAAAGGTAGAAGAACAAGATGTATTAGATACTTTCTTTGTTAATTCATTGTGGAAAGATCACAAGGTACACAAAGGAGATAAATACGTCTCGTATATGGTAGATGAGATTATGCCTTTTAAGATATGTTGCGAGGGAGTGAAAATTAAAAACAATCCGGGAGTGACATATGCTATGCATAAAGCCGAAATCGGAAGAGGAAATCAAATTCCACTTTGGATGTTTGGCTTCTTATATTAATAGTGAAAGTCAAATTATTTACTTAAATATATTTTAATTGTTATGACTAAACAGAAGAAATTCATCACTTGTGATGGTAATCAAGCTGCTGCACATATCTCTTATATGTTCTCAGAAGTAGCTGCGATTTATCCTATCACTCCTTCTTCGACTATGGCTGAGTACGTAGACGAATGGGCTGCTGCAGGACGTAAAAACATCTTCGGCGAAACAGTTTTGGTACAAGAAATGCAATCAGAAGCTGGTGCAGCTGGTGCAGTTCACGGTTCATTGCAAGCAGGTGCTTTGACATCTACTTACACTGCATCTCAAGGATTATTGTTGATGATCCCTAACATGTACAAGATTGCCGGTGAGTTCTTGCCTTGCGTATTCCACGTATCTGCTCGTACTTTAGCAAGCCACGCATTGTGTATCTTTGGCGACCACCAAGATGTTATGTCAACTCGTCAAACAGGTTTTGCAATGTTGGCAGAAGGTTCAGTACAAGAAGTTATGGACTTGTCAGGTGTTGCTCACTTAGCTACATTGAAGTCTCGCGTGCCTTTCGTAAACTTCTTCGATGGATTCCGTACTTCACACGAAATTCAAAAAATCGAATTGTTGGAAAACGAAGATCTTGCTCCACTTGTTGATCAACAAGCTTTGGCTGAATTCCGTGCTCGCGCATTGAACCCAATGGCTCCTGTTGCTCGCGGTATGGCTGAAAACCCTGATCACTTCTTCCAACACCGTGAGTCATGCAACAACTACTACGAAACAGTTCCTGCTATCGTAGAAGAGTACATGAATGAAATCTACAAAATCACTGGTCGCAAATATGGTCTATTTGATTATTATGGTGCTGAAGATGCAGAACGCGTAATCATCGCAATGGGTTCTGTAACAGAAGCTGCTCGCGAAGCTATCGACCACTTGGTAGCAAATGGCGAAAAAGTAGGTATGGTTTCAGTACACTTGTACCGTCCATTCTCTGCTAAACACTTCTTGGCTGCTGTACCTAAAACTGCTAAAACAATTGCAGTACTTGACCGTACTAAAGAACCAGGCGCAACAGGCGAACCATTGTACTTAGACGTAAAAGATTGTTTTTACGGAAAAGAAAATGCTCCTGTTATCGTAGGCGGACGTTACGGTTTAGGTTCAAAAGATACTACTCCTGCACAAATTCTTTCAGTATTTGAAAACTTGGCATTGCCAATGCCTAAGAACCAATTTACTTTGGGTATCGTAGACGACGTTACTTTCACTTCTCTTCCATTGAAAGAAGAAATCGCTCTTGGCGGTGAAGGTATGTTCGAAGCTAAATTCTTTGGTTTGGGTGCAGACGGTACTGTAGGTGCAAACAAAAACTCAGTAAAAATTATCGGTGACAACACAGATAAATACTGTCAAGCATACTTCTCTTACGACTCGAAGAAATCAGGTGGTTTCACTTGTTCTCACCTTCGTTTCGGTACTGATCCTATCCGTTCTACTTACTTGGTAAATACTCCAAACTTCGTAGCATGTCACGTTCAAGCATACCTTCAAATGTATGATGTAACTCGTGGTTTGCGCAAAAACGGTACTTTCCTTTTGAACACCATCTGGGAAGGCGAAGAGTTGGCTAAAAACTTGCCAGTTCGTGTGAAGAAATATCTTGCAAAAAATAACATCACTGTTTACTATATCAACGCTACTCAAATTGCACAAGAAATTGGTTTGGGTAACCGTACTAACACTATTCTTCAATCTGCATTCTTCCGTATTACTAACGTAATTCCAGTAGATCTTGCAGTAGAACAAATGAAGAAATTCATCCAAAAATCTTATGGTAAGAAGGGTGAAGATATCGTAAACAAAAACTATGCTGCGGTAGACCGTGGTGGCGAATACAAGCAATTGACTGTTGACGCTGCTTGGGCTAACCTTGCTGACGAAGCTCCTGCTACAAACAATGACCCTGCATTCATCAACGAAGTAGTTCGTCCTATCAATGCTCAAGATGGTGACTTGTTGCCAGTTTCTGCATTCAAGGGCATCGAAGATGGTACTTGGTATCAAGGTACTGCGAAATACGAAAAACGTGGTGTTGCTGCATTCGTTCCAGAATGGATTCCAGAAAACTGTATCCAATGTAACAAATGTGCTTATGTTTGCCCTCACGCTTGTATCCGTCCATTCGTATTGGATACTGAAGAGCAAAAGAACGCTAACTTTACTCAAATCAAAGCAGTAGGTAAAGCATTCGACGGCATGACATTCCGTATGCAAGTTGGTGTACTCGACTGTTTAGGTTGCGGTAACTGTGTTGACGTATGTCCGGGCAATCCTAAGAAAGGTGGCCGTGCTCTTGAAATGAAGCACTTAGAAGGTCAACTTGTTGAAGCTGCCAACTGGGATTTCTGTGTTGACAACGTGAAATCAAAACAAAACTTGGTAGACATCAAAGCTAACGTGAAGAACTCACAGTTTGCTACTCCATTGTTTGAGTTCTCTGGTGCTTGCTCTGGTTGTGGTGAAACTCCTTACGTGAAATTGATCACTCAATTGTTTGGCGAACGCGAAATCGTTGCTAACGCTACAGGATGTTCTTCTATCTACTCTGGTTCGGTTCCATCAACTCCTTATACTACAAACGAAGACGGTCACGGTCCGGCATGGGCTAACTCATTGTTCGAAGACTTCTGCGAATTTGGTTTGGGTATGGAATTGGCTAACGAAAAAATGCGTGAACGCATCGTTAAGATCATGAACGAAGCTATCGCTTCTGACTGCTGTCCGGCAGACTACAAAGAAGTATTTGCTGAGTGGATCAACAACATGCTTGATGCTGACAAGACTAAAGAATTGGCTGCTAAAATCATTCCTATGGTTGAAGCTTGCAAAGATAAATGCGAACACTGTGGCAAAATCTACGATTTGAAACAATACTTGGTAAAACGTAGCCAATGGATTATCGGTGGTGACGGTGCTTCTTACGATATCGGTTACGGTGGTCTTGACCACGTAATTGCATCTGGTAAAGATGTTAATATTCTTGTTCTTGACACTGAGATCTATTCTAACACAGGTGGTCAATCATCTAAAGCTACTCCTGTTGGCGCAATCGCTAAGTTTGCTGCTGCCGGAAAACGCGTTCGTAAGAAAGACCTTGGTTTAATGGCAACTACTTATGGTTATGTTTATGTAGCTCAAATCGCAATGGGTGCTGACCAAGCTCAAACTTTGAAAGCAATCCGCGAAGCTGAAGCATATCCCGGACCATCATTAATCATTGCTTACTCTCCATGTATCAGCCACGGTTTGAAAGCCGGTATGGGTAAAGCTCAAGAAGAGCAAGTTAAGGCTGTATCTTGTGGATACTGGCACTTGTATCGCTACAACCCTGCGTTGGAAGCTGAAGGCAAGAACCCATTCCAATTGGATAGCAAAGAACCTAACTGGTCTGAATTCCAAAACTTCTTGAAAGGTGAGGTTCGTTACGCTTCTGTAATGAAACAATATCCTTCAGAAGCTGCTGAATTATTCCAAGCTGCTGAAGAAAATGCTAAATGGCGTTACAATAGCTACAAGCGTCTTTCTTTGAGCAACTGGGGTGCTGAAATCAAAGAATAAATAAATTATTCTTTTAAATAAAGCGAAGAGCGGAAATCTGAAAGGGTTTCCGCTCTTTTTTTTGTGATACGACAAAAGTTAAAAACAAGCGCATTTATACTTAATATCAAATAAATCATTACATTGCATAACAGATACATGATATGATGAAAAAAAGATGAAAGCGTTCATTTATATACTACAATAAATTGAAATGTGAGAGTTCAAGTAATTGATCAAAAATAACATGCATTTCTTTATTTAATCACTAAATATAATACAGCCTATGAAAAAGAGAAAAGAAAAGAAAAGAAGAGAAGAGAAGAGAAGCCTTGGCTTTTTAATTTTAATTATTTGCTTGATGACGATTTTGGCGCAGGGATGCTTGCAGGATAAAAGTTCCAACCTTGAAATAATCCCACCAATATCCACAACATTAAGAGAAGCAAAAAAGCATATCCAAAATGTAGTCAACAGCATCAATCAAGAGATGAAGACAAATACTCGAAGTGGATACTACGATTTTGAACAAGAATTGACTCGACAATTCGGAACACCACTATGGACACAACCCGTAGTTTTTGTCGAAGATGAAAAGTTGGTGTATGTGATACCGATTCAAGAACCAAACCCAGAAGAAGAAATCAATGCGATGCTATTTCTTGTCATGGATGAAAAATACACGGATTATTTTGTCTATAACAGAAGGATGGCTTTGGAACTTGAATGCACATATGGCCATAAATTTGGGGAGATGTGGATGTTTGATTACTTCACGTATACAGTACTCAACAAAATACCACAAAGCGGATTATGCTTTCAGGATATACCCCAGACACAAACCAGAGCCGTGTATTTCGGAGAAAAATGTACAGAATCGTATGTCGCGGTGGGAGATGAGAACGGCTACGAAGACTACAAGGGAAAACATTGCTGGAATACAATAATATATGAAACGGTATTTGACTTAGATGGAAACGGTGGAGCTGGTGGAGGATTACCAGATTCAGGAGTGATAAAAGAAGGAGAGGGAGGCTCAACCAACCAAGGATACGAAGATGATTTACCAAGACCATATGACGAAAGTCTTAAAAACCCTTGTGACAAAGCAAATCAGCTGTCGACGGATACGGCACTTATAAATAAAGTGCAAGAATTTATATCTGAAGCAACGAAACAAACAATAAATAAAACAGAAAATGGATGGATAAAAACATCTACAGGTAAATACATATCCCCAAGTGAAAGAAAGCCTAAAAAGGTTACATACCAAATAAACTTAAAAGGATGCAAAATATCGGAACTTTACCACACACATCCCACAGGAGGTCCCTACCCATCATGGCAAGACTTAAATACATTGATAGATTTATACAAGAAAGGAAATATCCATCTTAAAAACTTTTCATATGGAGTAATCAGCGAATTTGGATGCTTGAGTCTGATAATTGTAGATGAAACCAAATTCAAGGAGTTTGCAGAGAATATTGACTTAATGCTTGCGGAATACGAACAAATGATAGAAAATAGGACTAAAAAAGATATAGATTCTGTAATCGCTAAATTTATAGACTTTTTGAATGCCGCACAATCAGGGATAAGTGTCATGTTTAATACTGCTACTTATAGCGATACCGGTTATACCTTAGCAGTTTGGGAAGCCAAAGAGAGTAATGGGAAACAAGAATTATCAAATACCAATTGTAAATAAAAAAATGTAGATCATGAAAAAAATATATATACTTTTAGCGTTAGTGGCAATGTGCACAGCTAGCTTCTCGCAAACGAACTTCGATAATTTCATAGGAACATGGGTATATCAAAACAACGATACAATTTTCAAAATCAAGCTGCAAAAAGGAGAGACAAAAGGAATCCACTACAATCATGGGGTTTGGGGAGGATATTATCTCA
>DKPL01000019.1:6774-7984 GCA_002471185.1 Bacteroides sp. UBA7335 | reverse complement strand
CCTCAGGATTTCGGTATGATCCTGAAACTGTCGTTCCAAGCCTTTGCCAATCTGTTTTCAAGTGCTTGGAAATAAGTTGGAAAGCGTTACTCAATATAGTCGCAGCTTGCTAACTAGACTATATTGATATATTCGGATAAAAGGGAAGTAGGCTTTATGCTCCTTATCGGTTGTAGATTTTAAAATAGAAAAACAGATGAAAAGTTAGCAGCCATGAAGCGAAATAGAAAGCTATTGCTATTGATAAATAGAACAGCGAGGATGATAGAGGGTATGGTAATAAAAAAAGCGCTATCTTTTATTTTAAAAAGATAGCGCTTTTTGAGCCTCTTGTCGGATTCGAACCAACGACCCCGAGATTACAAATCACGTGCTCTGGCCAACTGAGCTAAAGAGGCATTACTGTTTTGCGGGTGCAAAGGTATATAATTATTTTATAACTCCAAATATTTGGCTAAAAAAAAGTTTTTCTTTTGGTGAAGTACTTGGGTATTCTCTTTTTTTTCTACTTTTGTTTCAGACTATTAGCTATGTAGAAAATGAAAAAAATATTTTTTAATTTTATTGGATTGTCTTTTGTGACATTGGGTGTTTTATCTTGTGGTAAGAAAACAACAGTAGAGGCCCCTCAGATAGAAGTTACTAAAATTACTGCATCGGATATTGTAAATGTTAGTCAGGAAGCTGACAGTACAGGATATATTGTAAAGGTTGGGCAGATAGCCCCAAACTTTAACATTGTATTGACCGATGGCAAGGAAGTTACCTTAGACTCTTTGCGTGGCAAAGTTGTGATGTTGCAATTTACCGCTAGCTGGTGTGGCGTTTGCCGAAAAGAGATGCCGTTTATCGAAAAAGACATCTGGTTGAAACATAAAAGCAATCCAAACTTTGCTCTCATTGGTATAGATAGAGACGAACCGCTAGATGTGGTTATTAATTTTGCAAAAGCAACAGGCGTGACATATCCTATGGGACTCGATCCTAATGCAGATATCTTTGCCAAATATGCTTTGCGTAAGTCGGGCATTACACGCAATGTTTTAATTGACCGTGATGGAAAAATCGTCATGTTGACTCGTTTGTTCAACGATGAAGAGTTTGCACACCTTACTCAGAAAATTGATGAATTGCTCAAGTAAGTCAATGCGGTAAAAGCCTAAATGTGCGGCGCTATTACCGATTGTGATAGATAAAAACATAAAAAGCT
>DKPL01000019.1:0-6566 GCA_002471185.1 Bacteroides sp. UBA7335 | reverse complement strand
AGCTTTTTATGTTTTTATCTATCTTCTAGTTTAAAGTTAATTTAGCAAGATAGTTGTAGTGTTCTCCCTCTTTTATGAGTTCTGCTTTAAAACCATATTCGGCTGCATACAAACTAAGTGTTTGAAAATCGATGTAGAGCCAATCAAACGAATCGCCTTCAACACCTTTATAGATCATCTGAAAATCAATTTCGCCATAATAATCACCTGCTAAGTCAATCAAGAAGCTTCCATCTTCATCTTCGAATAGATATTTCAAGTCGCTCGAATCTAATAATACCGTCCCACCCGGGCGAAGCAGCTGCTTCATCTTCATAAAGAAAACTGGCATATTACTCAGTTTGCCGATGATGCCTGAACCATTCATCAAAAGTAGAATCGTATCGAAGGTATCGGTAAAGCTTGGGTCGAAAAGGTTTTGCAAACGAGCATCTTTCACTCCTCTTTGTTTCATCACCTCTACAGAGCGTGGCGAAATGTCAATGGCGCAAACCTCTTTTTCCATCTCTTGAAGCGCCAACGAGTGGCATCCGCTTCCTCCGCCAACATCCAATATGCGGCCGGTGGCTAAACGAAGTGCCTCCTTTTCGAGTCTTGGCATCTGACTCATATTTCTAAAAAGCGTTTTAGCCGGAATTTCATCTTCATCGAACTGTGAAGATAGTACTCTTAGTTTCCCCGCTTTACCATGATTAAAATAATCTTGAATGGCACTTCCCATTGGGTCTTTATCTTTGGAAAGTATGGTTGTATTCATTCTATTTTTCTATTAATGATTTGTAATCGGCTGTAAAGATACGGAATTAGCTTAAAAGGTTTATCTTTGCCGCTAGAAAAGAATATACAATGTCTTTTTAATACCGATTTCGATGAAACATTATATATGGATGATGATGCTTGTGTGTGGGCTGCAAGCTTCTTCGCAAAGTGTAGATAAAGCTCCTTTTGTGCTACCTTTTGATTTTGCCCCCACGTTTAGCGGAAATTTTGGTGAAATACGTGCAACTCATTTTCATGGCGGAATTGACTTTAAGTCGGGTGGAGTAGTTGGTAAAACTGTTCGTGCATTGGCTGATGGGTATATTTCGCGTGTAGCCTTTACACAAGGTTCGGGTGGAGTAATGGAGGTGGTTTATGATAATGGATATACCACCATAAACCGCCATTTAGAGGCATTCTTGCCACCTATTGCTCAACGTATAAGAGAACTACAACAGCTGCAAGAAAGTTACGAGGTCGAAATTCTTCCTTATCCCGAAGAGTATCGAGTAGTTGCCGGTCAGCCTATTGCACTAGGCGGCAATCGAGGATATTCTTTTGGTCCGCATTTGCATCTCGATGTTTTAGAAACTGCATCAGGTGATTATATAGACCCTATTCCTTTATTTGGTTCACGTATTAAAGATACCACAGCTCCCAAAGCTACTGGGTACCTCATTGTGCCTAAAGTAGGTGAAGGAGTCGTTCAAGGTAAAACGAACGACTATAAACTAGCGGTTGGCTCAGAAAACACAGCAATTTTGGCTTGGGGAAAAATAGGAACGGCTATCAAAGCCTACGATTATATGGATGGGGCTAACAATCGCTGTGGGGTGCACACGGTTGAACTAAGTGTGGATGGACAACCTATCTACAAAAGTGTGGTAGATCGATTTGCACCAAGCGAGTCGCGTTTGGTGAACTCTTGGACAAAAAATGGTTATATGAAATCGTTTATTGACCCTGGCAATCCGCTTCGACTACATCAAGCATACAATGACGATAGGGGTTGGGTTACTATTGATGAAGAACGTGACTATCTCTTTCATTACCGCTTGACGGATGCTTCGGGCAATAGTTCGGAATATCAATTTAAAATTAAAGGAGCTCCACAAACTATTCCTGCAAATACTTATCGCGAAAAGTATCATTTTGTGTGGGATAAAGTAAACTACTTGCACGAACCCGGACTGATGCTTACCTTGCCTAAAGGAGTGCTATATGACGATATCACTCTTAACTATCAAGCTAAAGCCGATACCAGTGCCATTGCTTATACTTATCGTATCCACGATGAGCGGGTGAACTTGCGCGATAATGCTGAACTTTGTATTGGAATACGCAAAATGCCTATTGTTGATAGTACTAAATATTATATGGCTCGTGTAACGAATAACGGTATGCAAAGTGCAGGAGGAAGGTTAGAAAACGGCTACATGAAAGCCAACATTCGTGTACTTGGTACTTATACTGTCGATATCGATACGGTACCACCCCGGATTAGTGCCGTAGGGAAACAAAATTGGGCAAAAAACAAAAAAGTCATATTGACTATAACGGACGCAAAGACGGGTTTAGCTCACTACAAAGGGAGTATTGATGGAAAATATGCTCTGTTTTATAGACCCAATATGCTAAGTTCTCAATATATTTGTGATTTAGACCCTAAATACATCACAAAAGGGAAAAAACATACGATAGAATTGATTGCGGTAGATGGCTGTGGTAACGAGTCAATCTTTACCGATACCTTTGTTTGGTAAATGCATCGTTAAACTTGAAATATTAATTATCAATAAACAATAACTAAATGAATAAAAAACTAACTCTATGCGCTTTGTTTATTCTATCAATGGTGGTAGATGCTATGGCGTGTACTAATTTGATTGTAGGAAAAAATGCCTCGGCTGACGGATCTACTATTGTCTCTTATTCGGCCGACTCGTATGGATTGTTTGGCGAACTTTATCATTATCCGGCTGCTACTTATAAGAAAGGTACTTTGCTCGATGTGTATGAATGGGATACAGGCAAATACTTGGGACAAATAGGGCAAGCCCGTCAAACATATAATGTAATTGGTAATATCAATGAGTTTCAGGTGACTATTGCCGAAACTACTTTTGGAGGTCGTCCCGAGTTATCAGACTCTACCGGTATATTAGATTATGGAAGTTTGATTTATATTGGTTTGCAACGCTCGCGTACAGCTCGCGAAGCCATTAAAATAATGACTGACCTTGTGCAAGAATATGGCTATTATAGTAGTGGCGAGTCATTTACTATTGCCGATCCTAACGAAGTATGGATAATGGAGATGATTGGTAAAGGGCCCGGTGTGCGTGGTGCAGTTTGGGTAGCAGTTCGTATTCCCGATGACTGTATTGCAGCTCATGCTAACCAAGCACGAATTCATCAGTTTAATCTCAACGACAAAGAAAACTGTATATACTCTCCTGATGTCATATCGTTTGCTCGCGAAAAGGGATACTTTGAAGGAGTGAATAAGGATTTTAGCTTTGCTAACGCTTATGCGCCGTTAGACTTTGGCGGTCGTCGTTACTGTGAAGCTCGCGTATGGAGTTTTTACAATATGTTCACTAAAAAAGGAGAAGAGTTTTTACCATATATTTTGGGAGATAGTAACACACCTATGCCTCTTTATATAAAAGCCGATCGTAAACTTTCTGTTCAAGATATTCAAAATGCAATGCGCGATCATTACGAAGGTACTCCACTTGATATCAGCTGTGACTTTGGAGCAGGAGCCTATAAAACTCCTTATCGTCTTTCACCATTATCATTTAAAGTTAATGATGAAGAATATTTTAATGAACGACCAATATCAACTCAACAAAGTGGTTTTGTTTTTGTTTCTCAAATGCGCGCATCGCTTCCTGATGCAGTAGGTGGAGTACTTTGGTTCGGAACTGATGATGCTAATATGACTGTGTTTACTCCGGTGTATTGTTGTGCAACTCAATCACCGGTATGTTATACTCGAGTAGATGGTGCCGACTATATAACTTTCTCTTGGAATTCTGCATTCTGGATTTACAACTGGGTAGCCAATATGGTTTATCCACGATATAACTTGATGATAGATGATGTTCGTGCTGTGCAAAATCAACTCGAAAATCAATATTTCGAAGCACAACCGGGAATAGAAGAGGTAGCTGTGAAACTACATAAACAAAATGGTAAAGAGGCTGTTAAGTTTCTAACAAACTACACTGCTATGATGGCGCAAAATGCAGTTGACTCATGGAAGAAATTAGGTGAGTTTATCATTGTGAAATATAATGATGGTGTAGTTAAGAAAGTTAAGAATGGAGCGTTTGAACGTAACTCAATCGGTCAACCGGCAGGAGTTATTCGTCCGGGATATCCAAAAGAGTTTTTGGAAGAGTACGTAAAACAAACTGGAAATCGTTATAAAATAAATCAAAACCCAACAGGGTTGGAATAAACTAAGTATAGTGTGATATTTCAACGAATATTAGGTTATTCAATAAAAACACTATACATTTGTGAAGCATAGAAATGTATTATTTTAACCAATAAATAATTATCTAAATGGAAAATCAAGAACTCATTAAACTGGTGACTGAGAAAGCCGAAAAATGGCTTACTCCAGCTTATGATGCCGAAACTCAGGCAGAAGTAAAGCGTATGTTGGCAAACGAAGATAAAACCGATTTGATTGAGGCCTTTTATAAAGACTTAGAGTTTGGTACTGGTGGGCTTCGCGGTATTATGGGCGTCGGAACAAATCGAATGAATATATATACGGTAGGTGGAGCTACACAAGGGTTATCAAATTATCTAAAAAAGAACTTTAAAGATCTTGCTCAAATTTCGGTTGTAGTAGGCCATGATGTTCGTAATAATAGTCGCTTGTTTGCTGAAACTGCAGCAAATATATTCTCGGCAAATGGTATTAAAGTATATCTGTTTGATGGCATGCGTCCAACTCCTGAAATGTCGTTTGCTATACGTCATTTAGGTTGTCAAAGTGGTATCATTCTTACTGCTTCTCATAACCCTAAAGAATACAATGGGTATAAAGCTTACTGGGATGATGGTGCACAAGTATTGGCTCCTCATGACAAAGGCATTATTGATGAAGTAGAAAAGATTAAAGATGCTTCAGAAATCAAATTTACTGGAAACCCTGCATTAATTGAAATTGTAGGTGAAAATATAGATAAACCTTATCTTGATGCTGTAAAAACAGTTTCTATTGATCCAGAAGCTATTGCACACCAAAAGGATATGAAGATTGTATATACTCCAATTCATGGTACCGGAATGACTTTAATTCCACGTGCGTTGAAAATGTGGGGTTTTGAGAATGTTTATACGGTTCCTGAACAAATGGTTCCAGATGGTAACTTCTCTACTGTAGTTTCTCCAAATCCAGAGAATGCAGAAGCTATGACAATGGCAGTGGCTTTAGGTAAGAAAATTGATGCTGACCTTGTAATGGCAAGTGATCCGGATGCTGACCGTGTGGGTATTGCTTGTAAAGATGATAAAGGCGAATGGGTGTTGGTTAATGGTAACCAAACTTGTATGCTATATCTATACTACATTATTACTCAATATAGAAAATTGGGCAAGTTGACTGGTAAAGAGTTTGTTGTGAAAACAATTGTAACTACTGAACTAATCAAGAAAATTGCTGATAAGAATAGCATTGAAATGATGGACTGCTATACTGGATTTAAATGGATTGCTCGTGAAGTTCGTTTGTATGAAGGTAAGAAAATCTATATCGGCGGTGGTGAAGAAAGCTACGGTTTTCTTGCTGAAAGCTTTGCTCGCGATAAAGATGCCGTGTCGGCTTGTTGTTTGATTGCTGAGATTGCAGCATGGGCTAAAGATAATGGAAAAACGCTTTATGAGCTTTTATTGGATATCTATGTAGAATATGGTTTCTCTAAAGAGAAAGGTATTAGTGTAGTTAAACCAGGTAAGAGTGGAGCTGATGAAATCAAACAAATGATGATTAATTTCCGCAATAATCCGCCTAAAGAGATTGCTGGGTCTAAAGTTATTTTGATAAAAGATTTTCAAACGTTGCAGCAAATAGATGCTAACGGACATACTTCTGCTATTGATATGCCAGACAAATCGAATGTTCTTCAATATTATACTGAAGATGGAACAAAAGTTTCTGTTCGTCCTTCGGGTACAGAACCTAAAATCAAATTTTATATTGAAGTACTAGCTGATATGAAGTGTCGTGGTTGTTTTGCAGCTGCTGATGCTGAGGCTGATAAGAAAATTGAAGCAGTAATGAAAGCTATGGGAATATAATCATAAATTGAAATATGATATCGAAAGTCACCTTTGTTTATACAAGGGTGACTTTTTTTTAGATTGTATTTTAAATTATATAAGCCAATGAATATGTAGTAATTGTAAATACTTATTTGTGATTTGTGCTTGTTTTTAAAAGGATCCTGTTTGTAATATTAAAAAATAGTTTTTTCAAATAGGCTTGTATTTAAGTTAAATTGCAGAATTCCCTAAAATAAAGCAATAGAGATTGATAAAGATAATGGTAGTGCTGTTAATTTGTAAATTGAGTTCTAAGGTTTAATTGTATCTATAATTTATTGTAATGACCTTTTTGCTGTTAGATAATTTCTGAATTTTTTTAATTCTTTATGTATTATCTTCTAATCATTCTTGACTTTTTCTTGTTCTTTCATAACATACAGGTCGCGTGAGCACATGGGTTTATTGATGCTTTTTTTAAAAGTGAGTGCTAACTTCGTTTCATTCATAAGTTGTTCGTT
>DKPL01000035.1:24320-24542 GCA_002471185.1 Bacteroides sp. UBA7335 | reverse complement strand
CCATTTAAATATATTAAGAATACAAATGTATAAAAAATAATAATAAACTTAATATTTATATATGTATTCTTAATACCTCAATAGTTTGTCTCATTTCCAGGTACTCCAAATAGGCATCTGGATTTTAACATAACCAATTACTCTTTTTAAAACTATTTCAAGTGAAGTTCGGGCTTTTGCGTTGATTTCTAATTGATTCCGTGTATAAAGTAGTAAAACGAC
>DKPL01000035.1:21953-24088 GCA_002471185.1 Bacteroides sp. UBA7335 | reverse complement strand
TATATATTTGCATTATGTCAGTAACGATAAAACTACAACATAGCGTAATTATGCCTGAGGTTTACAAAATAACCGGGTATACAGGTGTCAAGTCAGAAGATCTTGATAAGATTTCATCAACAGAAGATGATGTTGCTTTATTGGATAGTTATTTTGAGGAAGCTATGAGCTATATACAAGATGTTGTTATACGCTTCGGTGGAGTTGTATTGAACAACAAAGATGCTGAAATAATTCTTAATATGCCATCTAATTGGAATAGTACTATATTAAGCTCGCTATCTCGTACTATGCGACAATTCACTGTTAACTACATTTGTATGCAGTGGTTTAATCTTTCTAAAAAAGAGGAAGTTAAAAACTACGAGGATTCGTGCGAACGACTTACCGAGGCTATGAAGAAGTATCTATTTGAGAGGGTAAAGCCAAGTAGAACATAAATATTAAAAATCATGGAAGGAAGTAAAACTATTACAATGGAATTGACCGTCACATCTTTATTCGGTCAGATGAAAGAGCACTCATACTATTTAGGGGAGGCGCTGAAAAGTAATCCTCAAATCGCTGAACTTGCCGCGAAAATACAGGCAGGAGATGACGATGATTCGGTTTTGAAAGACTTTATTCAGTCTGGTGGAACTAAATTAGGTAATCTATTATCTACAATTCTAGGCAAAACGGCGTATGCATGGGATACTGATAAAACGAAATTAACGTTCACTACTAACGCTGTAGCGAACTTTATGGATTCACAAGTTGATATACTAAAAGATAGTATGCTTAACTACTTGTCGTATTATACGCTGGCTGAATGGCTTAACCTTATTAAGCCGGATGAATCACAGCGCTACAAGGAAAAGTTGGTTGAGCTAGAAACTGATATGCGTATTCTTGGAACGCATCGTAGTAAGCCCACAAGATCGTAAATTAAGGTGGAAATTAAGGTAACTTTGTCAATCTCCCAGATAGTAGAAGAGGTAAATATCCAAACCTACTATTTGGGTGAATCATCAAAAAAGAAGGATCCAGATCTTGCGATCGTGCAGACCTCTGTAGATGATATGGGCCTCTTGTTGACTCCGATTGAAACCGGTGTTAATGAGATTGCAGCGATGCTTATTAAGCGTGTTAGTTCATTTGATTGGGTTATTGAAGATGGTAGGGTAGTAATGGATATAGTATCTTACAGAAGATTACCATTAACGGATGCGGAGAAGGTAGGTCGAATATTAGGAAAGGCAATAAAGGATTATTTGGTAACCATCGCTATGGTTCATCATTTGACTACTGTTGCTCCCGAATTATCCCAGCCTGCAATCGCCAGGATCCCAGCCAATGAAGCTTCAATAACAAGAGCTATAAGCATGATAAGCGGAAATATAAGAAGGAGAGCCACTGATTTAGGTGGAGTCTAAAAATACTAGGTTAGTTTTTGCCCATAGGGTTAATTAAAAAAGGTGTGCCGTTCGCGATGAATAGCACACCTTTATTTTTATCTCAATCTATTACCAAATGCTTCCTCTACTATACATTCAAGGTAATTGATTGATACGTCAGTTCTAACACCGCCAACAAGTACAACTACAAAATACTTGTACGATTTAGACTTATTCATCTTTGTGATAAGGTCTCGTATATCGGTCATTTTCTCTCTTCCTCCTTCAAGAGTAAAGTGTTCGGCATCATTGGATCCCAATATATACATGCCGATATCAGAAAAAAGACTAACAGTATCACCACGAAACATAACCTGTTCGCCACGCAAGTATAAATCAGACTTAGACGGTTTAATTACACCTCGCAATGCAGTTTGAAGAATTTTCTTATGAGTATTGGTACCAAATTTAATCGGTTTAGTCACCATTAGTATTGTAGCAATTGATCGGTGATTATTCTGCAGGTCATAAATAGATCCATCCACAAGCGCATAACACTCCGGATATTTGTTAGTGAATGAATCCACTTTTACTGATAACTTACTCCATATCTTCCCATTAATGCTATACACATAGGAATAAGGAAATGAAGCGTTAGATACGATTATTTCATTTTCTTGATAGTTATATCCCACTTCTGCATTTTCTAGGTAGTCGCGAAAAATAACAGACGAAATAATATCATTCATTGAAGCAACA
>DKPL01000035.1:15005-21777 GCA_002471185.1 Bacteroides sp. UBA7335 | reverse complement strand
TAATATCATTCATTGAAGCAACACCAACAACCTTTTGCAATAAAGGATCCAGGAAGCAACTTGGCAAATATCCTTCAAGATCTTCTGAAATCACATTTGTGTTTGTACCAGAAATAATCATTAATCCCCGTTTAGATGCAAATACCACCGCATTGTCTATACCTTTGATGGATTTAACATTGATGCATACATCTCGCGTAATAGGATGTTGTGAGGAGTAAGTAACACTACCGGATCCGACACTCATAGCATATACGCCATCGCCACAAAATACATAAAGAGGGTGTTGTCCGAATTGGCCCTGTGATAAAGCTTGTGTGTTTGCGCACATTCCTACTATCTTTTCCGTTGATGGTTGGTAGGTTTGATCTGCGGGGTAGGATAGTGGATTATTTAAAGAAGATACCTTTAATACATTATTTCGTTGTATTACCGTGTTCTGTTCGCTGTATGTGGTGTTATCTTCTGTCCATCCAGTCAGAGATATGCCGTAATTAATAGAGTAGGGGCGAGGTGTAGATGTTATGTCTATATAATGAGCATAATTAAGATAGGCATGAGCTTTGAGAGCAAACAGCTTGCTGTATCTAACATTATCTTTTGTGTAAACAATCCTCATATCCGTTGCGGCACAGTCTGGGTAGCCGATAAAAGGGGCCATTGTCGGGTAACTCAACTTTGTGTTGGATTTTACTACAACATTACCTTGCGTAGTCGATATAGTAGTATATATTTCTGCATCAATAGATGATGTCTCATTTAACCGAGAGCATAATTTATTATACCCTTTAAAGAAAGACTCACTAATACATCCTAAGTGCAGCATTGAGTTGTATATATAACTACATTCTGCGCTATATTTGTTATTGCTGAATTGGTCGTCTGTTAGTGTTTTTTGAACGGAAAGACTATCCATTGACACGTTATCCAGGCTATTATCCAGCGTACCATCAATGGAAAACTCTGCCACTTTATAGAACATATAAGCATCTGTAACCGACTTCTTATACTTCTCGAAGTCTTTTAGTATATATGTTTCGTAGCTCTTACCTTCTTTCTTCTCACTTTCATGCAAGAATAATGGAGATACAAAAACATCAACAGATGCAACAAGCCCTTTCCATGACTCTAGATTAACGTCAGATAAGGTGAATGTTCGTTTTGTGCCAAAAACTCCGAAGTTGTGATACGATGTTTCTCCCACTCTTCCTTCTGGTGAATAATGAAGGGGAGAATATTCATAGAACGCTGTGCTCGTTGAGGAGCTAACAGAACTTTCAAATTTAACATCAATCCTTTCAGCTTGATATATCAACTGTATTGGCGAATGGCAAATGTAGTCTCCATTTGATAATCTCAGTGCGTGCCTTACAAGTACTGGCCCTGTATAATACCCATCGTTATTAAGATCATAGATCGCATTATCATAATACCCCATTGTCATAGACTCTACGTCATTAGAGTTTATTTCCATGGTAGATCTTACTTGTCCAACTTTAGAGCTCTGCGTTACACTTAGTGTAGGCAGCTCTGGTTTTGTTCCCAGGTAATAGTATGATCCATTCTTATATATCACATATCTTACTTCGTTTGACACAAAAAAACAACAAAGGTTTCCCATGAACTCTACACGGTCAGCACCTATTAGATTGTTGGATAACATCTCTGGTGTAGAATAATCGCTATTGAGCGCATATACAACACCATTCGTCGCCAATAGTATGATTTTATCGGCCATTGAATGATAATATACTTTCTTTGCCACTACCGGTAACCCACTCACAAGAATGGGTTTCCCGATAGGTTCAATTGATCCATGTTTGAGCCTTGCATTAATAAGCTCCATGCATACACCATCTTTAGAGATACCATCATCCGAACTTCTATCAATACCGCTTAATGATATTCTTTTTTGTTCCATAATGTTTTTATTGTAAAAGTACAGATTGACAAATAGTTATCTATTGTCGAAATGCAACTTTAGTGCCTTTTACCATGCATAAATGAACTTGTTTCGTTGTGTTTCATGTTTATATAACCTAAATGTTATGTCAGTACCAAAAACGTAACTTCTGTATCACTTTTAGCACTTTAATATAACTTGTACATTATAATATATTATATTTGCAACATATTAATGTATAACGTAAAAGCTATATTATGAAAATAAAAGAAGTTATTAAGAAAAAGGATATACCTAACAGGAGTTTGCGGCTATTCTAGGAATGTCAAGAGTTGGACTTGCACAAATAATCAATGGCAAACCATCATACCCAACTCTCGATAGTACGAACCGTTCTTTTTGATGAAGCAATACTTTATCTCGTCGTTGGCTAATATTTCGTCTATCTGATCCTTTAGTTTTTCGCCATGCAAATGAATGAGGTATTCTTCTTTGGTGTATAGCGTGCCATCAATGAGGTATTTATCTTTTTCCTTGTATCGCCTGATGGGTAGATTGAGATAGGTTGGTTCGTCGATAAGCAGAAACTTAACGTCCATATACCGAGCCATTTTCAATAACCCTACTTTGGCTTTATTGCTACTTTCGGCATAGGCTATATATTGGTTTTGGTCATACAGATAGGAGTTTTTCACATAATACCAATTGAATGTATAGGCTTTTTTGGCTGGCTTTAAACCTTTGAATATATCTTCGTTCATATAATTAAAAATATTGCTGTTATTATAATTAGAATAATCATTGCTATAACAAAGGCTCCAAGGCAACCTTTTTCATAATCTTTGTTGTCTTGTGGCGTATTATCTATATACCAATCTAAAGGATGTTTCATAATCTTACTTGCTTTAGTTTTAAATACTCATTCTTACTTACTATAATATGACCTAAGTAGTTTTCATATGTAGAGAATAGATTAGCAAATTCTCTATCAACTATTACTTTGTCTGAAGGAATATTCTCCCTTTCTTCTGTCATGGGGTGGTTATGTAACTCATGGTTTTTCATATCTGTTTTTATTTATCTTCTATTATGGTTAAATCAACATACCAATTTCCGCATATTGGTATTGAGCAATGAATTTGATTTTTATACCTATGCTCCTTATTTGTGAAGTAATCAATATCAATATCGCCAAAACAATAATGAGATAGTTCAGCTATAAATTGCTCAACAAGATATTCGGGAGTTTCGTAATTTTCTGCCCATCTAACAGCTATCAAATCCATATCAGATGCACACGTTCCATGAATAGCTAGAGCATAACCACATTCAAATGCTCGCTTTCTTAATGCTTCCAAAGCAACTGCATAAAACATAGGCTTTGGATTAGTCTTTATTTCAGATACTTTCTTTACCATATTATTCTTTTACTTTCAATACCACTTCATCATTCTCGTTTATCTCCGCACAATTGGGGCAATAGATTTTATCGCCATCACCTAGCCAACCACTATCGTCAGCTTCTTCTTTAGCTGAGTTTTTGTCTACCCATAGGATGAAACCACTATGCTCATTCATATATACTTCTCTGCAATGGTCGCACTGTACGCCAAAGCATTTTTCTTCAAATATTGCCATAATACTATTCTTGTTCTTTGGTTCTATAACTATGTGCTTCAACAACTTCATCATAAACTGATACCGGAACTATAACACGTTCACCAGCAGTTAACATATCGCTTACACGATAGTAACGATTCAAAGCATAGTCTACATATAGCTTATTTGTAGAGTTGTTTTTCAATCCATACAACACAAGAGCGGTCTCACTAAGCCGTTTCATATCTATGCGCATATCATGGCATATTTCAAGTCCTTTGTATAGAAGTGTTTCTTTAATCACTTCTATACCGTCAATTTCAGAATAGGTTTTCAAAGTCTCTTTGTCAACCTTGTTTTTATTTTCAATTATTTTATTTCCTATTGCCATATTACTTACTCTTAGGTTTAAATATTAAATAATTATCACTAGCACGTAACAGTACACATTTACATGGTAGTAATACCAAATGGTCACGATAATTGAGCCAGTGACCTATAACCCTATTTGTACGAGATGTTGAAATCCGACTATATGCAAGGAAGCTGTCGGATTTATAAACAGTGGACACAATGTATAAATCGAATCTATGCGACACTTGCATAGAATTTATGAGGTTACCTCTTGCCATATCATCCAATTTATTTGGTTATTAATTCATCATCAAACTCCCAAAAGGATAGTTTACCCTTTGCCGGAATAGGCTTGTCAAAAAGAATCGGTTCGGCTAATATCCAATTGTAGATAGGCTCTTGTCCTGTTATAAACTTGTAAATACCAGGAGGCGAGCCTGTAACGTAATGTGGTGTTTTTTCAGCCCAAACAGAACTATGATTGACCGTACATCCTACTATCTTAACGCTGCCGATGATTGCGCCTTCGGGATAATATTCATCGTCCCAACAAGATATACCACGATCTACAACCAATTGCTCTATATCCTTAAAAGGAATATGACTACTTGCATGAATCAACACCCTTTGACCGATATACTTTTGCGGACACTTCCAAGTACGGTTCTCAATATCTTTGATACCGTGGACTATAAGACTAGCCCACGGTTGTTTTATTGAAATAGCTTTCATGGCTTTAAGTTTCCAGTTGCCTCTGTCTCAGCCAAGCTATCATAGTAATCTCGATTAATACAAGCTCTATCGTACGTTTGCGAGACAAACATTTCGATATGCATCTGACACATATCATTTTTCTTCATCATATCTAATATGGCAGTGTTTGTGCCTGCAAAAGGGTTATCTGAAGTTCCTGTCATATCGGCTTTATGCCAATCTAATTCTGATTCGAAAAACTCTTCAAAACAGCATGGAGTACCGTCATCAAAGGGGCATTCACCAATCAGCACGGTGTATAGATGTTCCTGAGGTTCAAGAACCGCATTATCTGATCTGTCAAGAATATAACCTTCAGCATCTTCTACTGTATTAAAAGATACGATGCAACCATTAGTTTTCTCACCATTTTTAGTTACGACAACTTTGTCGTATAAATCAAACTTTCTCATAAATTGTATGTTTTAAAATTTTTAATACCGTGAGCAAGTTTAATTGCTCACGAATGTTTCATAATAATTTTACTGTTAAAGTGAAACTAACTGCTAATACTATTATTAGCACGGTTAGAATTATTGCTGCTGGCTTATCGTCAAGTCGAAATAGCCAGTTGTCGATTTTTTCAAAGATTTTTTTCATGTTTTTTTGTGTTTATAATATAATGACAAGCACATTTTACACCAGGAGGTGTATATCTCATATTGTTTTCCGTATCTCCATACATTGGTTTTGTAGAAACGGTGCAAAAAAAAAGTGCCACCGCATTTGGTACACTTTCTCATTTTCCTTCCCTTATCGTCAAACAATATTTTTGGGGAGTATCGTTTGATTAACAAACATCCGTCACATTCCTTATCATACTCTTTATATCTCCTGCAGTAAGTCAGGGAGTGTTTCCCACATTTGGCGAATTTCTTGCAGTCACTACGTGGGATGCTCATATCAACATCCTTTCTTCATTTACACGAGAATGAATACCTTGTTTTATTTCTATTTCTTTGCCAACTGCTACACCAGACAATGCTACGCGAGCATCCAAGGATTCTTTAGAAGGTCTACAAGTTCCTATTTTTTGATCTTTCAGAAAATCTTCAATATCGCTTTTTGATGACTTTATCAATGCTGTGATATCATGGGTTTTTTCAATATCTTGTTTACTCTCACTAAACTTCTCGTCTAGCCCAACAATGCAACCAGCAAGAAATGATTTCATGTAAGATATTTGAGATAGGGGAGTTTGCCCGTATTTGAAAAGCATCTCTTTTTTATAGTATGGATATTTCTTTTTGCCATGAATAACAAATTGATTAGCAAGGAATGATATAAGATATAAAACGATTTCTACGTTCTTTTTACGTCCTACAATTTGAAACTTACTCCTTTTCATACGTGAACAACCAGAGCTAATAACTAATGTGCTACACATATTATATTCTCCAACAGTTGCTATAAGATTAGCATACCAACTACCGTTGTAGTATTCAGCTTTGTATGGTATTTCTTCTGCTGTAATAGGATTATCAATCTTTTCTTGATCTGGTATATCACTTTCGCTTAGATTATATTCCAATAGCAATCTGGCTATACCTGCCGCAGCCGCATTAGCTTCTCCTTCATTCCCTAATTGAGAAGCTGACTCTTTTAGATTCATCAACTTCCTTAATTTTTCTAATATTTTATTTGGTTTCGTCATGTCCTGCGTTTGTTTATAATGATTTAATCAGATCCTCTTTTGATAAAAAATGTGTTTTGCCAATATCTCCTTCGTCTATTTCGGCCCTGCTCCCGGCACTTAGTCCAACACGTAATCTATAACTAATGCTAATACCATCGTACGGTTTATTAGTATTATAATTAAAGGTGGATACTGCTGTAACTGATTCAACCATAAAGTCTTGTACTTTGTTGTTTCTTAGAGCGAACAACTTATCTCCAGGTTGTAGTTTTGTATATATTTCCATAAGCCTTAATATTACAGTCTCTTTCTTGATTTACTTTTAAACACGCCACCAGACTTAATAAACTCATCTCTTCTCCTTTTCAGAATAGAATGAACCTTATTAATGTCTTCATCGTTCATGATATCATACAATGCCTTGTATTTACCAATAAGCTTGCCGTTTTTTAAGTTTCCGATATCTTCAACTAACTCTTTGAGCAATATAGGCCCTATCCCCTTTCTAATAGATTGGCATATATATT
>DKPL01000035.1:14596-14807 GCA_002471185.1 Bacteroides sp. UBA7335 | reverse complement strand
TTCAATCTTATCTTTCCCGTCCAGCGTTGGGCTTGGGTGCCTATATAACTGGCGAAGCATTGAACTCTCTATATAACCATTTGATCGAACAGGATCTTTAATATAAAGAAAAATTAGTTGCTTAGCTTTTGCGTCGCTTATACCTAATGCATAAGCCACCATTTTATAATTTACTTGCATTGTTTTTATGTTTATTTATTATATTACAAAC
>DKPL01000035.1:11423-14500 GCA_002471185.1 Bacteroides sp. UBA7335 | reverse complement strand
CTGTTTTTAAAAAAGCATGGCTGAAATGATTGCAAAAGGAGCTTTTTATGATTTATGTGTTTTTTCTTCTGTCTTGTTTATTTATTATATTACAAACTGTTGTAATAATTTATTACGATTAGAAATATAGATACATAGCTGATGGTTAATACCAGCAATGCTAATAAGATTAGTTTTATGATTGTTTTCATCGAGAATTATAGAATTTTTCCAGATCTTCTTTTCGTTGATTTAGAGATTTATCACGTAGTTGATTATTAATCCTGTTAGATACCTCTAATGCATGTTGAGATTCAACGCTGCCGGCTTTTGCTCTTTTTGACAGTTCTGCCAGATACTCCTGGTAGCTTATTTCTTCATCGCTATTAGATGCTATTTGCTTATGTTCATTGTACGATATTTCATCGGCTAGAGTGCAGCGATCAATGTTATACTGCTTCAACCACAATAATACCATCTGTCCGTCAATACGATTGTAAACACGCCCATATTCGCCCTTCATGGCGTTCTTAAAACATAATTTAAGATCGTCCATTTTAAAATATGGGTATTCTTCGATGATTAAATCGGTTGTAACGGCCATTTGCACGTCAGACATACTCTCGGCCACATTGAAGTATGAAAGCGGTTCAGAGAGCGCGAGAATGACCGCTGCGCGTGCTGTGGTATTGCCGTACATCATGCCTAGAGTTGCAATAGTTGGTTCGTTAGAGTTAAAAACATCGTTAATGTGTCGTGGACATAACTCCTTGAAGTATTCCTTCGGCGAGCTCTGTAAGGCTATTAGCCGAGTCTCTTCTTGTGGTAGCAGTATTATTTCCGTCATAGTTGCCTTCTAGTATTTTTTGAAAATTAGTTGGTTTGAATATCCAATCAAAATTACATTTCCAGTTATTGTGGTTTGATCCAAGTAGAAAAGCAGATGCAAGAGTTTTTGCAAATACGATCTGAATAGATTCTTTGCCATGCGCAGCAACACGTGCTCTTATTGCTTTTTTTCTTGCTTCGTCAATAGATTTTATAGCGGGGAGTTTATTCTTGAACGTATTATTAAAAAAATCTCTTAGCTTGATATAATCAATCTTATCATCGTTCTTTGATACTTCGTTAGAAGTATTTTCTTTCTTAATATCTACTTCTGTAGATATATTTACTCTACTCTCCTTTACTCTACTCTCCTCTACTTTACTATGTGGGTTATTGTTACAGAAACTATCATTTTTCGGAGTTTCTGTAACAGAAACCTTTTTATTTGTAGTTTCTGTAACAGAAACCCCCGTTTTATTGTATTCTCGCTTCCGAATGAGTGAATTAAAACGTTTTTTTAGGGTTTTACACGACAGAAACCCATCTTTCAATTGTAGTAGATCAAGACGAATACAGTAGTCAATTACACTATTTAATTCCTCAAATGAAGTGTCAAAATCAGCAGATAAAAGTTCAATTGTTATTTCGTTCCATTCTAATTGAAAAAAATCTTTATCTGTTAGTATCTCCAACATGAAACACCAGATTGCATATCCGGTATGTGAGAACTTTCTTCTCAACGCCTTAATACGTAAATCATTTCGCATATCGGCATCGTGAGTGAAATATTCAGCGTTGTTTTTTAGTGGTCGTGCCATTTTTCTTGTAGTATTCGCAATATCTTGGGGAATCCGATACATAAACAGCTTTTTTTTCTGGGCAGTAGTTTAGTAGTGGATTTCCCTTTAATTGCGGTTTGTTAATTGAATGTTTACAATTAATGCATCGTACAGTTACCTGTTCTTTTTTAGCCATAGATTATTTCGTTAAATGCCCATTGATCGAGGCCCTTAGCGTTGTGATCTTGAATAATGCGGCGCATTAATTTGCGGCGAAGTGGGTAATCACGTGCTAAAGCTGTTGCAGGTGACTTAACCTCTTCGTATACAAGCACGCCGTCTTTCATATAGGTAAAGTCTACTGTGTAGTGTGCTGCTCGTTCAAGTGTTTTAATCTTTGGTTTACATTTTCCTGGTTGTGGTACCACTATTGTAAGTGCCGGTATAATCTCCGTTCTAACTTGCTGTTTAAGATCGGAAATATCACCTTTGTGTTCTAAGTGTTTTAATTCAATAAATCGTTTGTATTCTGATTGTGAATCAAATACGCCATAAGGCGTTTTAACTTTATGTGTGTTGTATTTCATAAGCCGAAGTATCTATTTGTGGCTAATTCGTCTATTTCTTTAGCCTGTGCAACAATATCAATTTGCTCTCTCCTAAACTCTCGATCATTATCAAATTTAGTATGGCAATCCCTACATAATATTTGTAGATTACGAGGATCAACAGCGTATTCCGGGTAAAGGCTTCTAGGCAATATGTGGCTCAAATCATTGGCAGGTAATCCGCAAATGGCACACTGTTTGCGCATAGTCTTTTTAATATTCGCAAGCTCGTGATCTATCATTCGCTGCTTTCTACTTTTTTGTTTCATCGTATTTTATTAAAGTGCCCCTATAACCGAAGTTATAAGGGCAAGTTGTGTTTATTCGTCTTGAATAGGCTTAACAACTGTGTCTCGCCCTGTGCGATCAATAATTACTTCGATTCCCGCAATGGTAGCTTGTTTGCTGGTCCCGGCAGGAATACTTAGAATTGTTTGCCGCACTGACATTACACTCTTTGCATCTCCAAATTCTGGTATGTCGTTTGCTTCTGCACTATAAGGATAAACATCTATTAAAGCGGTTTCAGAAACAGAGGCAATTTGATAATCTGCCATCGTGCCTTTCATGCCTTCATCAAGCTTCTTGATTGCATCTCTAAGGTCAGCAGCTTGAACAAGTACGTAGGTGGAAGTTTTCTTTTCAGCTCCACTTTTTCCATCTAAGGTGATAAATACAAGTTTGCATTTGAAATATCTATCGGCACTCTCTTCATCGCTTGTGAATAATTCGCTGTAATTAGCACGTTTAATATCTGAAACAGTAAACTCACCAGTAATGAAGGGAGTCATTTCTTCAATAATACGTGCTTCTGCCTCTGTAAAAGAAAGCGCATCAACTAAGTAAGGTTCTGTTACCTTTTTATTCATTCCGTTTTCCATCA
>DKPL01000035.1:0-11114 GCA_002471185.1 Bacteroides sp. UBA7335 | reverse complement strand
TTCAGACATATCGCTGATATATTCACAACGAGGTGGGTGAGTTTGCTTGCCTATTTCGAGCATCTCAATTGCTTCGTCTAAATCGTGAGCCATAACAATCATGTAGAAGAATATATTTTCTACTCCTTTGTGTAGTGGATCATTGGGATTAAGGAATATCTTAAACTTAAATGGTTTGTACCTATCATTTTCCTTATTAGCGAGTATATCGGAATAGGCAACTTCCTTGCAAGTTGTATATACGTTATTTACATTTACTACTTCGAGATAGAGTCGTTTCGAGTTTTCCGCTTCGCCCTTTTTGGTCAGTATGCTGTAATAGGCTCTCTTTACAAATCCGTTGTCTACACCATTCTTTACATCCTCTAAACGTCTTTTAGTGATCTCAATCCATATGTATTTAGCCATAATTATTGTTTAAACATTTTGGAGAAAAAAGAAATTGTTTTATCGTTACTCGTTTTTAAGCTATTGAGTTCTTTGTTTTGAACCTGCAGCGTGGTAACGGTTAACTCGTTTTCCTTTATTTCTTCATTAATTTCCGCATTAAGCCCATTTAGCTCATCAACGGCATTTTTGAAAACACTTAAAATAGATTCACGTCTCTGCTTAAAATTTAAATTTTTCATTTTGTCTTTCGTTTTTCCATGCCGCGTGTCATTTCCTTTTGTGCAATTTTAAAAGGTCTTGATAACGACTGCTTCATGTTTGGGTTATTGATTAGATAATAGTTTAGTGCTTCCATGATAGCACGTTGTGAAGAAGATCTAAGTGTTATTTTCTTCACAGGGGAATAGACTACTAACAAGCTCGTCAAAATAGAGCCTGTCAGTAGGAATGTCATCACTTGCGGCCATAATCTCATTCGCTATACTCTTTTTGTCATGGATGATCTGGTATAGCTTATGATCTATGGTATTTTTACCCATAAGATAATAGCAAGTTACATTATTGGATTGTCCGATACGATGGCATCTATCCTCGCATTGGCAGCAATCAGCGTATGTCCAGGGGAACTCGATAAAAGCCACATCACTGGCTGCTGTTAGCGTAATACCAACACCTGCAGCTTTGATAGAGCATATTATCAACTGAACGTCTTCTCTTGTTTGAAAAGCATCAACGGCAGCTTGTTTCATTACCAAGCTATCACGTCCGGTTACGGTTACAGCTTTTGGGAAATGCTTTTTAAGTTCATCTACAATCTCATGCAGTGAGCAGAATACAACTAACTTCTTCTCGTTTGCCAGGAAGTTTTTAATGAAGTCAACAGCTTGCTGCACTTTGCCTTTTGAAGCAATAGAGCGAAGCGCCATAAACTTAACTAAAGCCTCCATGCGCATTTTTTTGCGTATCTCTTCCTCGCAACATTGCCGATACTCACGAAGGTATTCGGCTAAATCCCTGCAGGCTGTGAAATATTCATCTTCGTTAGAGATACTAACCATTAGGTCTACACGTGTCTTGTCAGGCAGTTGTGTGAGAACTGTCCTTTTTTCTCTGCGTATCATACAGCGTTGATACAGTTCAGTAGATAACGATGTAAGATTTGAGGCTTCACGCTCACCAGAGGCATAGTTTATTAGAAAATTTCCCTTGCCTCCGAACTCTCCAAGTCGATCCATTATTGAGAGTTGCGCCACAAGATCTGCGGGACGATTAACAACAGGTGTGCCTGATAATAGAATAATCCATTCTTTACCAGTGCATATCCCTTTTGTGAACTTCGTTTGTTGTGTAGAAGTATCCTTTACTCTGTGGCTTTCGTCAATGATAACAGACTTGAATAACTTAATATCCGGACTGAATACAATATCTTTGAGTGTGGATCCCTTAATATCCCACACAAAATACTTTTTCAGCGACTCATAATTAACGATCACTACATGATACATTTTCATTTGCAGAAGATAGGGCCAGGTAGTGCGACATGAATTATCAAGTATCAGCGCTTTTACATCGGTGAACTTTTCAAACTCTCTTTGCCAATTGATTTTTAACGATGAAGGGCAGATTACTAAACAAGGGTAGGTGTGGGCCGTATCAACTACACCGATACTTTGCAATGTTTTACCTAATCCTGGTTCATCGCCAAGAAAGAAACGTTTCCATTCTAACCCCTGTATAATTCCCTCTTCCTGGTATGGATAAGGTTGTATCTTAAGATTATGTTTTAGCATCTTTGGGTTTGTATTTCCATCCATTTAATTCATATACTCGTTTTCGTGCCTCTTCTTCGTTGTAAAAAAAAGGCTCTTCATAAACTGGCAATGCTTGTGATCCAGTAGCGGTAACAAGCGTGCAGATGTATATTCTAAACGCACGCCCATGAATCTCGTATGAGTATTGTCCAACTTTATCTCTCATTACATAAATCTGTATATTTCATCTCGTAAGGCTTCATTATCGCAGCCTTTGAGATATCTGTTTAGTACTATGTCTATTGTGCGTTTGTAGAACTTTTCAAATTCGGAATTATCCATCTTTGCAAATGAGATGCTGCCTTCTATTACGTGATCTCTACCTGCTATAATCTTAACGGTACTTAATCCTAGATCCAGTTTTATACAGCGAAGCATATCTTCCTCACTGTATATGCATAAATCATCGTGTAGACGTTCTGGAAGATTATCAAACACCAATCTATTCAGTGCCATGAATTTCTTATGAAACTGATAGTTGCGAGGCTTCTTTATTGTGCATAACACATTATCACCAAGTTTCAAACGTTTCTTTTCATCCAAATCACTGTCATACATTGGTACCAGACCTCTGTCAGTTACTTTGCAATATATCTCTATCATATTTTCAGACACCAATAGTTAAAAGCAAGTTCCTCGTATTTATCACGACCGTTAGTGTAGATCTTATCACCTCTCTTAATAAACTTCTTGAATACAAGACAATTCTTTTTAGAGATTGCATAGATAAAATCTTTATCACTTCCTGCTATATCCATATACCAGGCTCTTGACCGGTCCCAATCGAAGAAATCAACGGCCTCTTCAAATTGCTTTTGAGAACTTGCAAATGTTGTCTTAAGGTCTCCGCCGAAGTTGAAAGCTGGCAACCACCAATCCCACTTACATCTCGTGTCAAGCTCAAATGTAAGCCGTCCATAAGTGAATTTCTGTGCTTTGTTAACCATGAACTTCTGTGTGTCTGACATCTCCAACACTTTAGCGAGAAAAGGATCACGGCGCGCCTCCATGCGTAGCGATTTGTACATTTCACGTGCGTGCTCAAACTCTTCTTTGGTATATTGTACATCATCCACTTTATAAGCGTAATAATTAACTCTTTCCGGTTCCGTAACGATTGCATCAACCAGTGAACCAAAATGAAAAGCAGCTTCTTTATTCCCGAATTGTCTTTTTGGGTGTAAGAGCTGCTTTAAATCTGATAAGTCTGAGTTTGATACTTCTTTGCGGCCGTAATAAACATCCGGATTACTCATGCTTATTTAGCTTTAATATCCTCTTCGTAACGGATATGTGGTGATTCGATTAACTTTGGATCCGCTTTGTCGTTGGCAAGTTTTTCGCAGAATGTAATTTGTGATTTGAATTTCTTGCTAAGATCCTCAACTGAAAGTTTACAGCCTTCATTTACCCACCAAAGATTTACGATTTCCAAAATACCTTGTTGAGATACAACAGTAATCTTTTTCTTTACTACTGTTTTGGGCTGGTAGGATCCTGCGTTTGCTATTGCACTTTCATTGAAGAGCGCGCCCATTTGAACGTTTGTTTGCTCGGCGTTTAGCTTCTCTGTTTCTTCTGCTTCTCTCTTTTTACGCTCCGCTTCGGCTTTGTCTGCTTCCTCCTTTTCGCGTAGCTTCATAGCCTCCTGGCGTTTTCTTTGTTCCTCTTCGTCAGCTTTTGCAATATCTTCAAGCTCTTTGCGTTTGCCTGGAAGCATTTCAAGAATAGACTCTTTATTGGTCTGTACCTCGAAAGCATATTGTTGCTTGAATGATTCATTAACCCTTGCTACAACTGCCTTGCGTATCGTTTCTGCTTCTTTGTCATCTAAGATGGTGGGAACGCAATATTGATTAATATCCTCCGGCAAAAGAATAGTCTCTGGATAAGTTTCAATCTGATATAGTACATTCTCAAAGTTAGTAAGAGTGATTGACCGGTTAAGAGAATGAATCTCCCGGACCTTGTCGTCCAATAATTCAGCTCTGCACTTCTTAACATACATTTCAACAGCAATAGGGTGGTCTCTTCGTGCATTTTCTATGCGTTGTAATCTTTCTGCTTCTTTGCGTTTCTCTTCCTCTTCTTTACGCTTCTGTGCTGCATATTCATTACGTTTCGATTGAAGTAAATATGCAACTGAGTCATTTGAAGTCGGGTTGACTTCATTTTCAAGTGCTGTATATGCACTTCGTACCTGGTCGAATAGCTTAGTAACAGGTGTGCGGCGATCATTCATTAACGTTACCGTCTCTCGTGCTCGCTTGATAAATTTCGCAACCTGTTCATCTAGTTCGTCACTCATTCCTTCACCTTCGATTGTGTCAAGTAGCGATCTGCCAAATGCGATACATTTATCGTGTGACCGTTTATTATCATCGTATGCCTGCGGAGCCTTATTTATAATAAGCTCTACATTATCTCTTTGTACTATTAATTCTGTGCTCATAGTTTATTAATTAAATGCGCCATCGCCGCTATCTTCATTAGTATCAATTGTTACTCCTGGTGCCTGTTTGGTCTCGCCAAATGGTTCAGGCTTAGTTTCTATTTGTTCATCTACATTATATATGTCGTCCATGTTCATTTCCTTCATGGTGTCAACATCGGCCTCCAGAACCGTTTCTTTGCCAACTCTCAATTTAGGATAGGTTTTAAACGCGTGCTTAATAGCCTTTGCCATTAGAAAGCCGGTATCTATACCTCCATTGTTAGAACTATAAAGCGCATTGGCTCCTTTCTCGATCCACTGATTTTTTGATCGGTCAAAGTATCTATTCTGTTTTGCCGAATAGTTAGATAATCGCATCCAATCTTCTTCAAACATGACTGCATAGTCAATACTTCCATCATTGCGTACAATACGAATGAAACAAGCTACAACCGTTGTGTGTGGTAAGTTACAGGTATAATCAACCGATTTTCGCCCATCCTTATCACTGAAAGAAAAACTATCCTCTTTATATACCAATACCGGATTGTCGGCGTATTTAATTTGTCCGCAACGCTCACGCAAAACCAGTTCGCCATATCCAGAAACAGTTAGCGTTAGTCGATTTTCGTATAGATCACCTCCACGATCATTAACGCCTACCTTTGTGCTACGTCCTTGTAGATAACATAAAGCTCTTACTCCAGGTTCCACTGAAAGCCCAGATACGGCAAGATCAAGAAAGGACATGAAGATGGATAAACGCGTAACGGCATTAATCGTCTTGTAATTATCATCCATGTACCTTCTAAAGTAAATACTTTCACGTTCGTAAGCCTTAATGCCGGCCTCTTTGTTATCTTGCCCCCAAAGTGTGTCCCATACTTGGATAAACTTCTCTTTAACTCTACTGTCCTCAATAATCTCATGAGGAGTTAATTTGTTGAACTCGTCAACTTGAATGTTAATATTGCTCATAACGTTTTTAATTTTGTGTAATAAATTCTTGGTCGTGCTTAATCTTGTGTGTGTGGTAACGGTGCTGTGTTTTTAATAATTATGAGAGCTAATTGTTGCTCTTTTGCTTCTAAGATTACTTTAGAGTAACCTTGTGTGATTACGAGATCGCCATTTGAATTAATACCAAATGATGTTGTAGTATCTTTTTCGTTTATAACAGTGTCATTGTCCATAAATAGTTTGTTTTTAATTGGTGAAAGAGGATGCTCGCATAAAGCATCCTATCCTTTGCTCAATATCTTTCTTCGAGCTTTTTTACAACTTCACCGTTATAAGAGTTCTTAGTTAATTCGATAAATTCATCAACGGTAAACATATCGTTTTCCAAGTTAATGTTGTGAGATGTCGCAAATTCACGTCTACCAAAGTCACAACTGCCTGTAAGCGTGTTATGCCATCTGAAAAAGTCCATTGCTGGGTATTTAACATCAGGCTTAAATTCAGATACAAACATATCTATACGCTCTTCGATAGGCATATTCTCCATCGCTTTAGCTCTTGCATCGGCAAATGCCTCTTTGAGTGTGTCACCATGCGCAAAATCATTTCCTACCCTCGCAATGAAGCAAGGTTTAAGAGTTAAATCCTTGCGTAAAATAGCTCCCTTTGCATAATTCCTATGCACAGAATAAATCAACGTCTGCATATTGTCAACCATATATACATCGTTTCCGTAAATGGTTTTAATTTCATCGCCATCGCCATCGCCAGAGCCATCGCCAGAGCCATCGCCAGAGCCATAGCCAGAGCCAGAGCCATCGCCAGAGCCATCGCCAGAGCCATAGCCATCGCCAGAGCCATAGCCAGAGCCATAGCCATCGCCATAGCCAGAGCCAGAGTCAGAGCCATAGCCATCGCCATCGCCATAGCCATCGCCATAGCCAGAGCCAGAGCTTACGACTAAGAATAGTCTGATTTTCTCCCTTAGAGCTTCCATACTCTCACGCTATCAAGGTTTTTAATCGCCTTTTCGGTCATAGGGATAACCTCTATCACACCCATCACAGTGATAGTGTCAACTGGTAAAGTGATCTTGCAATCATCTGGTCTTTTCGTGCCATCGATTGCCAACTGCGATATTGATGCAGCGCCACTCCAGTAGAATATTCTACGAGCGTTTTTCATCTCTACCATTAGTTTGTCACCTGCAACTTCTTGCTTTACCAATTCTCCGTAAAAAACACCTGCTCTGTCTGAGCGAATAATTACTTTGTTCATAATAAATTAGTTTAATAATGTTAGTAAAATATTGTGGAAATGTCGGGAGTCGAACCCGAATGTTAGTCGTACCTCACGCTATCCTTATATAGCGATAATGGTTTATAATCTGCACTATTGCATTGTTCCCGGAGATCAACCCAATGCCCGCCGGGTAGGAGTCAAGCCGCCTTGTCTTTGAGGAATTTGTTCACAAAGTAAATCTGACCTTCTCCTGTAACTTTTGTGGTGGTGGTTACCAACACGGTGCCATCTGGCTTGGTGATTGTCGTTTTCTTGATAACAAACAGTCGTAAATCCATAGCTTTTTGCGTGGGCTGATTGTATAGATCGCCTCTGCTACATAAGTATCCGTTGTCTCTTAGCCATTTGAAGAGTCTGTTTTGACCGATTGAAATTCCATTTTGGTGGAGAATCTTAGCAAGCTCACCAATCAAGCAGGTTTTATTAGATGTTGCAACCGCATCAGCAAACAATACTTTCGGTGCTTGCTGCGTTGTAAGTTCTTTTAATTCGGATGCTCTGCTTTCGGCCAGCAATCGCGCCTCTTTCTCTTCTTTTAAGTTGGTCGCAAGCTTTATCAAAAAGTCTGGACTAGTCAATGCCTGCTCTAATGCATCTTCTGTCATATAAGCTCCATGCTTGCGGATGGAAGGGAGGACTTCGCTCGTTATCCATTTGCGAAATCTCTTCGCCTCTGGTTTTCGACTATCCAATACTACATCATATAATCCATCTTCGTTAACAAAGTTGGCTTGTTGTAATCCTCCTGTCGTTTCAAGGGGTTGGGTTGAAACCACCCCCTCTGATAAACGTCTTACTACATCGCCTTGCCTTAATTCTAGCACTTTGCATACATCCATCAAGCAAAACAAAGGCTGTTCTGGAGTTCCTGCTACTCTCACTTCGCCGAAACTTTCATTTTTGAAAATCTGTAGTTCTTTCATATCTTATCAATTGAATTTGTTCCCCGCCAACATTTTACAGTTGTACCAGTAATCGTGAACTGACGGGGAGTATTTATACCTTATAGCGATACCCGTGCCTAACCGGGCATACTTTCTACGTTGAAGACAGATTGACGTGCTAAAGGGGAGTTTTAGTTTTTCGTATTCTAAACAATACTCTTGCATCATCTAAGTTGCAAGCTAACTTATCCAATATTCTAGTCATTGGCTGACTATCTCTTCATTTAGTCGAGAGCTAACTTGCATATATTTTAGCTATATGCTGCTTTTAATCATCATTTCAAAGAGCTATGAGGCACGGTTGCGCCATTGGTTCTCGTGCAGGCATCACTGCCGGGTTCTGTACACGAGAGAAAAAGAAAAGTTTATAGATAATCCTGTATAGTGCGTTGAAGTTCCCTTAATTTTGCTGTTGGGTATTCATGCTTTCCTGGTCTAATTCGTGGCTGTATCTTTCCTTCTCTTTGCCAGCGTTCCACGTTGGCACGTCCACACATCTTGTAAGCCTTGGTCTTTGATACGTATTCGGGATCGTTTCTGTCTGATTTCATAATGGAGCATACTCTATTGGCCACATCATTGATAAAGGTGTCGTATGTCACCATTTTATCTGAGAACTGCATAAAAGCTGTCATAGTGCTGTTTGTTTTTCATGTATTCTTTAACAATTGCCTTATCGCTACTTCCTACCTTCTTTTTGATGTCGTTATACATCTCGTTAGGCATATTGTAGATCACAGTCTCACGGTAATCTATCGTTCCTACAATGCACATCATGCACAACAGGAATACGAATCCGCAGATTCCTAAAAAAACATCTCGTTTGCTAATTTTCATAACCTATTTATTTAAAGACAACTCCACTAAATTTAGTTATTGCAGCTTCTCTTATTTTGTCTGCAAGTGGGGTACTAGTTACCCCTTTAAGGGCCAATCTTACAGTCAGTCTACTGCAATCGCAATGAAGTGCAAGCTGTGTGACTTCTCCATGATCAACCCTGATTTGTTTTACATTTTTTTTTGCCATCTTATTATGTATTTATATATTTGTACCTATGCATCCATTTGGTTACACAAACGATATGTTGTTTGAGTAATACAATGCAAATATACCCCAAATGGGTATAAAACCAAATAAAAAGGTGGAAAAATATAACCCAAACAGGTTATTTGTAAACATTCTAAATTAATGCTATATGGAAAGAGCTGTAATACAGAGGATTAAACACTTATCTAAGTGTAATAATATGAATGATGCTGAATTTGCTAAAAGAATAGGCATAGCTCAAACAACTTATTCTAATATACTTAACAGAAATAGTGATGTAAAACATAGTATTCTTGAACTTATACTTAACTCATTTGGGGATTTGTCTTCGGATTGGTTGATGCGAGGCGAGGGTAAGATGTTTAAGAGTGAGAAAGAATGCGAAACAACTAAAGGCAATCTCACTACTGATTCATCACTCGAATACAAACCACGTATACCTTATGAAGCGGCGGCAGGAACATTGGCGGCTGCTGTAGATAAAGTAATGTCGTATCATTGTGAGCAGATACCAGTTATTGCGGCATTTCCCAAATATGATTTCACGATACAGATAAAAGGTAATAGCATGGAGCCCAAATATGAGGGTGGGGATGAAGTTGCTTGCAAAAGGGTGGATGATACGAGCTTTATTCAGTGGGGTAGAACACACGTTCTAGATACCGCACAAGGCGTTGTTGTTAAACGTCTCTATGATGCTGGCGATCATTTCCGATGCGTGTCATACAATTCGGTGGAATATCCTGAATTTCTCATTCATCGTTCAGAGGTGTTCAGTATATATATTGTAGTAGGGCTTTTAAGAATGTAGAATTATTATAAGTTTTGATATAAATTATGATAAAGGAGGGCGTGTAAGATATGCGTTAGGTAACTTATGAAGAAAATATTGATAATAGCCATTATTGGAATCTTGGCTTCTTGCTCTTCGCAAAAAAAAGAAGAGGCAAAGTTTTATATATACGATGAGCCAACAAAGAAATATCATAAAATGTCAGAATGTACATATATTGTGAATCATTATGGCGCTTCGTATACATCTATAAAAGAGAAGTCTGAGGTCGTGCTTAGCAAAGAGAATATGTGCCCCTTCTGCTTTAGTGTGGAAGATGTGAACGCTATTATTGGATGTTCTGAATCAAAAGTTAAACACGACAAAGCTAAAGTATTATACGACCAATTAACCAAAGATGGTTACGCGCTTGGTGATTATGACTCGTTTTCTAACAATATAAAAGATGACAAGAAGCGTCAAAACTTATACAATGCCGTTTCAAAGGAATATGACATGGGTGATTATGACTCGTTTTCCAACAAACTGATAAGAAACGCCAAAACCAGCACACCAGAATATAAGTATTACCTTACGGTGAATGGGGAAAGCCACAGTGTTAATAAGGACGTGTTCGACAATTCTGATATTCAAGAGTGGGTAGATGAATTTCCCGATACCACAATCCGTATACGTGATGATTAGTATGATTATGACGTACCTTTTCAAAGTATCAGAAAGCTGTTGATAAATGGGGGCTAAGACCCTTTATTGCTGCTCACTATGCCGAGTGCGATGGAAAGAATAAGCGTGAGTGGCATAAGAACGTACCGGGCAGCTAACCGCTTGGTACCCTGATAATTTCAGCGTTGATAGAACAGGACACTCAAGGGAAAGATTCATTAGAACAAATTGAATAGAACCTAACAAAAAAGCAGATTAAACACGTAATCAATTTATTAAATCGGATAATCCACCCCACGGCGCAGGACGGTTTTGTTATAATAGAAGGGCAGTTTTTTTAAACAAAACCGCCCTTTTTTATGCCATATAAATATTATTTATTACCTTTGTTTCACCTTACTACTAAGGTAGTAGTTAACCCGATTAATACAAGTGAAAAGCGATCCATATTTGGTGTAAGTTTCGTGTCATTTTCCTTTCTTACTAGACACGTTTAGCATAGCAAAACTATGCAATAAAACTTATTCTATACTTACACTATTCAGCTCAAACCATGTATTCATCGCCTTTGTTGGCTGCGGCACAGGCAGCAATTGAAGATCCCGTTTTGTAACCTGTAAAAGCTGTAACTATCAGTATATAAGGCGATATGCTTCTGCTTGAGGCATGTCGCCTTTGTTTATAGCAAACATCATTTTGCACGATAAATGTGCAGAATAGAGATAAATGTTTGCGAATTGTTTGCTACATTTGGGGATATGTTTGCGCT